>CAYMRQ010000114.1:0-8549 GCA_964392845.1 uncultured Rhizobium sp. | reverse complement strand
GCCGACGCCGTCAGGCGAAGCGCAGCCTCGCCGAGACGCCGGCGGCGCGCCGGCGCCCCAGCAACCGCGTCTGCGCGACTGGTTCGGCGTCCTCGCCATGGTCGTCGGCCTGTTCATGGCGATCATGGACGTCCAGATCGTCATCAGCTCGCTGACCCAGATCCAGGGCGGGTTGTCGGCCAGTGCCGACGAGATTGCCTGGGTCCAGACCGCCTACCTGATCGCCGCCGTGGTGATGGTCCCGACGACCGGGATCCTGTCGCGGCTGTTGTCGACGCGCGTGCTGTTCGTGATCGCGACGCTTGGCTTTACCGCGGCCAGCGGGCTGTGCGCCACCGCGACCAGCCTCGACCAGATGATCCTTTATCGCGCAATGCAGGGATTCTGCGGCGGTGCGATGACGCCGGGCGTCTTTCCGGTGGTTTACACGACATTCCGCGGGCCAAAGCTGGCGACCTTGATGGTGATCATCTCGGTGATCCTCAACCTGTCCTCGACCCTGGGTCCGACGCTCGGCGGCTTCCTGACCGACACCTTCTCCTGGCATTGGCTGTTCCTGGTCAACATCGTGCCCGGCATCCTGGTTGCCGTCGTGGTCTGGATAACCATCGATATCGACAAGCCCGACTGGTCGCTGTTGCGCCATTTCGATCTGACCGGGCTGGTGCTGATGGCGACCTTTCTCGGCTGTCTCGAATACGCGCTCCAGGAAGGTCCGCGCTGGGATTGGCTCGATGACAACACGATCCGCGCCGCGGTGGTCGTGTCGGCTATCGCGTCGGTATTTTTCTTCTGGCGCGTGCTGAGCTATCACCAGCCGATTGTCGACCTGAGCACCTTCGCCAACCGCAATTTCGCGCTCGGCTCGTTCTATACCTTTGTGGTCGGCGCCGGAATGTACGGCACGACCTATCTGGTGCCGCTGTTTCTGGCGCAAGTGCGCGGGTTCAGCGCCTTACAGATCGGCGAGACGGTCGTCGTCGCCGGGCTGGCGCAAATGGCGATGTCGCCGTTCAGCGCCTACGTCGCCCGCAATCTCGATCTGCGCATCATGCTGGCGATCGGCCTGAGTGTCTTTGCCTTCTCGATGTACCTGACGGCCAGCCTGACCAATCAGGCTGGCTTTGTTGAGCTGTTCGTGCCGCAGGCGGTGCGCGGTTTCGCGCTGATGTTCTGCTACCTGCCGGCCAACCTGATCGCACTCAGCACGGTTCCGCCCGACAAGCTCAAGAACGCCGCCGGCCTCTACAATCTGACGCGCGAACTCGGCGGCGCGATCGTGCTGGCGACGATCGGCACGATCATGAACAACCGGCTGCATTTCCACTGGAACCGCCTGATCGAAGACATCAACCCGGCGCGCTCCGCGGTGCAGCAGTTTCTCGAGGCGCAGACCAACCGGTTCGATTCGTTGATTTCGGGCGACCCAAATCGCGCCGCCATCAAGCTGCTCGCCAATCTGGTGCAACGCGAGGCCCTGGTATTGACCTACAACGACGTGCTGCTGTTGCTGGGCGGCATGTTCGTCGTCGCCCTCATGCTGATGCCCCTGGTGCGCCGCCAGCGCTCGCTGATGGCGCATTAACGCCGCCTTTTCGCTGCCGGTGCCGGCGCGTGGTCCCGACGACGGCCAGGCGATGCCAACGCCGCCGCCGGCATTTCCCGGCAATACTGGCAGCCGCGCGCCGATCTTGTTAAAAGAAGGCCGACGCGGCGCCGTTGGCAGCTGCCGATTCGGGAGAACAGCTTTGCGGGTCGCGACGGTCGAGCGCAACACCAAAGAGACGCAGATCAAGGGCTGGGTCGATCTCGACGGCAGCGGTGCATCCGAGATCACGACCGGCATCGGCTTTCTCGACCACATGCTGGAGCAGCTGGCCAAGCACAGCCTCATCGACATCACGCTGCACGCCAAGGGCGATCTGCACATCGATTTTCACCACACCACCGAGGACACCGGCTATGTCGTCGGCGAGGCGGTGTCGAAGGCGCTGGGCGAGCGTGGCGGGATCCAGCGCTATGGCCATGCCGTGATCCCCTTCGACGAGACCCTGACCCGGGTCAGCCTCGACGCCTCGAACCGTCCCCACCTCGTCTGGAAGGTCGCCTTCTCGCGGCCGAAGCTCGGCGACATGGACACCGAATTGTTCAAGGAGTGGTTCCAGGCCTTCGCCCAATCGGCCGGCGTGACCCTGCACGTCGAGAATGTCTACGGCGAGAACAACCACCACATCGTCGAATCCTGCTTCAAGGGTCTGGCACGCGCCTTGCGGCAAGCGGTCGAAATCGACCCGCGCCGCGCCGGCGCGATCCCCTCAACCAAGGGCACCCTCGGCGGCAGTTTGAGTTAAAGCTTCGCGCATGACGACCGCGATCATCGATTACGGCTCCGGTAACCTTTGCTCGGCGGCGAAGGCGTTCGAGCGCGCCGCCGCCGAGAACGGCTCGGGCGACATCATCCGGGTGACCAGCCGGCCGGAGGAGGTCGCCGCAGCCGAGCGGATCGTGCTGCCGGGGGTCGGCGCCTTCGCCGATTGCCGGCGCGGCCTCGCCGCGGTGCCGGGCCTCGAAGCCGCGCTCACCGAAGCGGTGATGCGGCGCGGCCGGCCGTTTCTCGGCATCTGCGTCGGGATGCAGCTGATGGCATCCTGCGGCCGCGAATTCGAAACGGTCGATGGCCTCGGCTGGATTCCGGGCGAGGTGGTCGCGATCGAGCCGTTCAGCTCCCCTGGGGATCCCGCGCTCAAGATCCCCCATATGGGCTGGAACGAGCTCTTGCCTCGCGCCGCGCATCCGGTGCTTGCCGGGCTGCCCGCCGGGACCCACGCCTATTTCGTGCACAGCTATCATTTCCGGCCGGCCGATCCGGCCGATCTGATCACCGAAACCGATTATGGCGGCCCGCTTGCCGCGGCGATCGGGCGTGACAATCTGATCGGTACGCAATTTCATCCGGAAAAGAGCCAGATGGCCGGGCTGCTGCTGATCGCCAACTTCCTGCGCTGGCGGCCATGAGCGTGAGCGCCGGGCCGGGATCGGCCGGGCGGGTCGCGGTCGAGCGCCTGACCCAGTATACCGGCACCGATCTCGACGATATTTGCGAGGCGACCGAAAGCGCGATTCTGGAAGGCGGTGGCTTTGGCTGGCTCAAGGTGCCGCCGCGCCAGGTGCTTGAGAGCTACTGGAAGGGCGTGCTGCTGGTACCCGAGCGCCGCCTTGTCGTGGGCCGGCTCGACGGCGTCATCGCCGGCTCGGTGCAGCTGTCGCGCGCACCGCGCAACAACGAAGCGCAGGCGTTTGCGGGCACCATCAGCGCCGCCTTTGTCGCGCCCTGGGCGCGCGGCCGCGGCATCGGCCGCGGCGTTGTCAGCGAGCTCGAGCGGCTCGCCCGCGAGCTCGGGCTCGCCGTGCTCAACCTCGATCTGCGCGACACGCAGCGCGCCGCGATCGGGCTCTACGAAAGCCTCGGCTACCAGCGCTGGGGGATCCACCCGTGCTATGCCCAGGTCGAGGGGCGCATCATCCCGGGGTATTACTATTACAAGCGCCTCGACGAGCCGCCCCCGTGACTAAAAAATGATCCTCTACCCGGCCATCGACTTGAAAGCGGGCGCCTGCGTCCGTCTCGTCCGCGGCGAGATGGCGAGCGCCACCGTGTTCAACGACGACCCGGCGGCGCAGGCCCGCCGCTTCGCGCAAATCGGCTTCGTCTGGCTGCACGTCGTCGATCTCGATGGCGCCTTTGCCGGCCGGTCGGTAAATGGCGAAGCGGTGCGGGCGATCCGCCGGGAAGTCGACCTCAGGATCCAGCTCGGCGGCGGCATCCGCGATCGTGCCGCGATCGACTATTGGCTCGATCTCGGGATCGACCGGATCGTGCTCGGCACGGTCGCGTTGCGCGACTCCGCGCTGGTGCGCCGCGCCGCCGCCGATTACCCCGGCCGGGTCGTCGTCGGCATCGATTCGCGCGACGGGCATGTCGCGGTCGAAGGCTGGGCCAAAACCAGCGGGATCGGCGCCGTCGAACTGGCGCGGCGTTTCGCCGATGCCGGGGTTGCCGCGATCGTCTACACCGACATCGCGCGCGACGGCGCGCTGACCGGGGTCGATGCCGCAGGCATTGCCGGGTTCGCCCAACAGATCGGACTGCCGGTCATCGCTTCCGGCGGGATTGCGGCGCTCGCCGACATCGCCGCGCTCGCCGCCCACGCATCTGACGGCATCGAGGGCGCGATCTGCGGCCGCGCCCTCTATGACGGCCGCATCGACGCGAAAGCGGCGTTGCTTCTGGCGGCTGGCGAGCCCGAATCATGCTGAACCGGCCATGCTGAAGATGCGCGTCATCCCGTGCCTCGACGTCAAGGACGGCCGGGTCGTCAAGGGCGTCAACTTCGTCGACCTCACCGATGCCGGCGATCCGGTCGAGCAGGCGCGGATCTATGACAGGGAGGGCGCCGACGAGTTGTGCTTTCTCGACATCACCGCGAGCCATGAGGGGCGCGACACGCTCTACGACGTGGTCCGGCGCACCGCCGAGCAGTGCTTCATGCCATTGACCGTCGGCGGCGGGGTGCGCACGGTCGATGACATCCGCCGGCTGCTGTTAGCCGGCGCAGATAAGGTGTCGATCAACACCGCCGCGGTGGCGCGCCCCGAATTCGTGCGCGAGGCGGCGGAGAAATTCGGCAGCCAGTGCATCGTCGCGGCGATCGATGCGAAAGGCGTGTCAGCCGGCCGCTGGGGCGTGTTCACCCATGGCGGACGCCGGCCGACCGGGCTCGATGCGGTCGAATGGGCCCGCCGGCTTGCCGATTACGGCGCCGGGGAAATCCTCTTGACCTCGATGGACCGTGACGGCACCAAAGCCGGCTTCGACATCCCACTGACCCGGGCGGTGGCGGATGCGGTGCGGGTGCCGGTCATCGCCTCGGGCGGGGCCGGCACGCTCGACCATCTCGTCGAAGGAATCCGCGACGGCCACGCGACCGCGGTGCTCGCCGCCTCGATCTTTCATTTCGGCACGTTCCGCCTCGGTGAGGCGAAGGCGCACCTCGCCGCCTGCGGCGTGCCGGTGCGGCTCTGAGCGATGGCCGACGCGTTCGGAGAGGCGCTGGAGCGGCTGTGGCGGGTCATCGAATCGCGCCGCGGCGCCGGCCCCGACACCTCCTACACGGCAAAGCTGTTTGCCCGCGGCACCGCGAAGATCGCGCAAAAACTCGGCGAGGAGGCGATCGAGGCGGTCATCGAAGGGGTCAAGGGCGACCGCGCCGCGCTCGTCGGCGAGAGCGCCGATCTGCTCTACCACCTGCTGGTGCTGTGGGCGGCGCTCGGTGTTTCTCCCGACGATGTCGCCGGCGAACTCGCGCGCCGCGAAGGCACCTCCGGCATCGCCGAAAAGAAGGGGCGGAAATCCTCGTAGGATGGGTTGAGCGCAGCGAAACCCATCGAATCGTTTCGGTTCCGGTGTGATGATGGGCTTCGCTACGCTCAACCCATCCTACGATTTCGGTCACGCTAAATGGCTGATAGCGCGTGTTGCACAAGCTTCTTCGTCAGGGTCGGCAGCGCGTAGTCCTTGAATTCGTCGGGCCTGGCCCAGATGCCGGCGATCGGTTCGGCGGTCGTCCCCGCCAGCAGTGCCAGTTCGAGGCGGAAATGGGTGAAGCCGTGCGTTACCGTTCCCGGCAATGCGGTCCATTCCGTCATCGCGGGAGCGTCGCTGATCGCCTCGCCCGGCGACCACGGCGCGGCGCGCCACGGCGTCGAGGGCAGCTCGATCATGCCGCCGAGCAGGCCCCTCTCCGGGCGGCGGCGCAGCAGCACCGCGCCGTCGCCGCGGCTCAGCCAGAACGCGACGCCATGACGCAGCGGCCGCTCCGGCTTCTCGGCCTGGGCCGGCAGGCTTTCGGCGATGCCCAGCGTCGCGGCGGCGCAATCGCCGCGCCACGGACACAAGACGCAGCGCGGCCGGCGCGGCGTGCAGATGACGGCGCCCAGATCCATCAGCGCCTGGGCGAAATCGCCGGCGCGTTGGTGTGGCACCAGCGCCGCGGCGAGCGCCTTGAGGCGCGGCTTCGCGCCGGGCAGCAGCGCGCGCTCGGCGAAGAGTCGCGCCACTACGCGCTCAACATTGCCATCGACCGCCGCGACCCTGCGGTCGAAGGCGATCGCCGCGACCGCCGCCGCGGTGTAGTCGCCGATCCCGGGAAGGGCGCGCAGCTGGCGCATATCATCGGGGAAATGCCCGCCATGGCGCTCGATGACGGCGCGGGCGCAGGCATGCAGGTTGCGGGCCCGCGCGTAATAGCCGAGCCCCTGCCACAGATGCAGCACCTCGTCGAGCGAAGAAGCGGCCAAGGCGCTGATATCGGGGAAGCGTGTCACGAATCGGTCAAAATAGGGGCCGACTGTCGCCACGGTGGTTTGCTGCAGCATGATCTCGCTGAGCCACACGAGGTAGGGATCCGGGCGCCGGCCCGGAGGGACACGCCATGGCAGATCGCGGCGCTGGCGGTCGTACCAGGCGAGCAGAGCGGCCGGGTCCGGCGAGCGTGCCGCCGGCTGGCTTGCCAATAGCGAGGGTTCGGATCGGATCGACGGCATGGCTCGCGAACGCAGGGATCACGAAACCGCCAGAGTATCCGGCGCGCCGGCCGAGAGCGAGCGCCGGCCGGGAATGCGCGCAGCGGGCGTCGCCGCTTCGCGAATCGCCGCGCCGATCGTCGCCCGGCGCGGCGGCGGGGTTCTCGGCCGGCTCAAGGCGGAATGGGCCGCAGTGGTCGGAGCCGAGCTCGCCGCCCTGACCTGGCCCGAGACACTCGGCCGCGACGGCGCGTTGAAGCTTCGCGTCGCGTCGAGCCACGCTCTCGACCTGCAGCACCGGGCGCCCTTGGTGATCGAGCGCATCAACCGGTTTTTCGGACGCGAAGCGGTCGCGCGGCTGGTTCTCGTCCAGGGACCGCTGCCGCTGCCAGCCCCGCCCGCGACGGCGAGGCCGACGCCGCTAACGGCGGCGGAGGCGCAGGCCCTCGATATCCGGCTCGCCGACATCGCCGACCCCGAGCTGCGCGCCGCTCTCGCCCGGCTCGGGCGTCTGGTGCTGGCCGGCGCGCGGCGCGGCGACTAAGCCGGGTCAGCAGCCGTTGCACGGCTGCGGCGAAGCGACTAATATCAACATCTGGTAGCAGGAAGGTCCCAATGCGGGAGATCTGGTTTGCCGTGCTGGTTGCGGTGATGCTTGCCGGGGCATTCCCGGCGGCCGCGCAGATACCCCAGCCCACCGTCGATGCCAGCGTGCTGGTCGTGACCGGGCAGGATCGGGTGCTCGGGAAATCCGACGCGCCGATCACGATCGTCGAATATGCCTCGCTGAGCTGCTCGCATTGCGCCCGTTTCGCGACCGAGGTGTTGCCGAAGCTCAGGGAGAAGTGGATCGACGCCGGCAAGGTCAGGCTGATCCTGCGCGATTTCCCGCTCGACGAGCCGGCGTTGCGGGCGGCGATGGTGGTGCGCTGTGCCCCGCCCGAGCGCTTTTACCCGCTGGTCGAGACGCTGTTCGAGACGCAGGACAAATGGGTGGTCGCGAAGGACGTGCGCGCCGCGCTGGAGCGAATCGCCCGGCTCGCCGGGATCGGCAAGAAGGAGTTCGAGGCCTGCGCCACCGACAAGGCGCTCGAGGACCAGGCGGCGCAAAGCCGCCTCACGGCGGCGCAGCTTCTCGGTGTCGCTTCCACCCCGACTTTTTTCATCAACGGCAAGAAATTCGACGGGGTGCCAACCTTCGAGGCATTCGATCAGCTGCTGTCCGGATTGGCTGAAAAATCATGATGGCCCAAAAATTATGACAGATGGCCGATGCAGGTAGAGCGCCTTCGTCTCGCCGGGTTCAAATCCTTTGTCGAGCCGGCCGAGCTGGCGATCGAGCCTGGCCTCACCGGCATCGTCGGGCCTAATGGCTGCGGCAAATCCAATCTTGTCGAGGCGCTGCGCTGGGTGATGGGCGAAGCCTCGCCCAAGCGGCTGCGCGGCGGCGAGATGGACGATTTGATCTTTGCCGGGTCCGGCAGCCGCCCGGCGCGCAACCTCGCCGAGGTCGTGCTGACGATCGACAACAGCGCGCGCGACGCGCCCTTTGCCTACAATGAGAGCACGACGATCGAGGTGGTGCGCCGAATCGGTCGCGGCGACGGCTCCGCCTATCGGATCAATGGAAGCGAGGTGCGCGCCCGCGACGTCCAGCTCTTGTTCGCCGACGCCGCGACCGGGCCGCATTCGGGCGCGCTGGTCGGTCAGGGGCGGATCGGCGCGCTGATCGCGGCAAAGCCGACCGAGCGCCGGCTGCTGCTCGACGAGGCGGCCGGCACCGCCGGGCTCCATGCGCGCCGCCACGAAGCCGAGCTGAAGTTGCGGGCCGCCGAAGACAATCTCGGCCGGCTCGACGATGTGATCCTGACCCTCGCGGCGCAGATCGAGACCCTCCGGAAACAGGCACGCCAGGCGCAGCGATATCGACGGCTCGGCGAGCAGATCCGGCGCACCGAGGCGCAGCT
>CAYMRQ010000113.1:12343-14803 GCA_964392845.1 uncultured Rhizobium sp. | reverse complement strand
GCCGAGACCGCGACCGCTGTCGCCCTGGAAATATTCATAAAATAGCAGATGGTCGCGGAATCCGGGACCGCTGAAGCGCTGATCGGCGCCGAAAACCGGCCTGGCCCCATCATCGCCGCGCAGAAAGATGCGGCACAGCCGATCGATGATTTCATCGGCGACTTCAGCCAGGCTCAGCATCTGCCCCGAACCCACCGGGCATTCAACCTGAAACTCATCGCCATAATAGCTGTGGAACCGGTACAGCGATTCGATAATCAGATAATTGAGCGGCATCCAAATCGGCCCGCGCCAATTTGAATTGCCGCCGAAGATCCGCGAATCCGAATCGCCCGGCACATAATCGAGGCTGAACTGTTGGCCGCCGCAGTCGACTTCGTAGGGGTGGCGCTCATGATATTTCGACATCGAGCGGATGCCGAATTGCGACAGGAACTCGGTTTCGTCGAGCATTCGGTTCAGCAGACACTTCATTCGGTGGCCGCGCAGCAGCGACAGCAAATGCCGCTCCTCGTCGCTCTCGTCGAGCCAGTGCGACACCAGCCGCGCCAGTTCCGGCCGGTTCTCGAAGACCCAGCGCAGCCGCTTCGAGAACTCGGGGAGCCGCGCCAGCACACGGCCCTCGAGCACCTCGACGGCGCACAGCGGAATGAGCCCGACGATCGAGCGCACCCGCAACGGTACCGATCCCCCGCCCGGAAGCTGCAGCACGTCGTGATAGAACTCGTCGATCTCGTCCCATAAGCCGAACCGCGAATCGCCGAGACGGGTCATTGCTTCGGCGATCAGCAGAAAATGCTCGAAGAATTTGGTCGCAATATCTTCATAAACGTGGTCGCCCGGCGCCAGTTCCAGCGCGATCCGCATCAAATTGAGCGTGTACATCGCCATCCAGGCGGTCGCATCGGCCTGGTTGACATGGCCGCCGGTCGGCAATGGCCGGCTGCGATCGAAGATGCGGATGTTGTCGAGGCCGAGAAAACCGCCCTGAAAGATGTTCCGACCCTCGGCGTCCTTGCGGTTGACCCACCAGGTGAAATTCAGCATCAGCTTGTGGAAGACCCGGGCGAGAAACGCCCGATCGCCCTCCCCGCCGCTTGCCTCCCGGTCGATCTCGTAGACCCGCCAGGCGGCCCAGGCATGGACCGGCGGGTTGACATCGCCGAACTCCCATTCGAAGGCCGGCAATTGCGCGTTCGGGTGCATGTACCATTCGCGCGTCAAGAGGATCAGCTGGTCCTTGGCGAAATCGGCATCGATCTGGGCCAGCACCACGCAATGAAAGGCCAGGTCCCAGGCGGCATACCAGGGGTACTCCCACTTGTCCGGCATCGAGATGACATCGGAGTTGAACAGGTGCCGCCAATCGCCGTTGCGCTGGTTGTGGCGCGACTCGGGCGGCGGCGCCGCGTGCGGGTCGCCGCGCAGCCACTGGCGGACATCGAAGTAATAATACTGCTTCGACCACAGCATGCCGGCAAAGGCCTGGCGCTGCACCAGACGCGCCTCGGCATCCTCGATGCCGGATTGCAGCGCGCCGTAGAATTCATCGGCCTCGGCGCGCCGCCGCGTCATCACCGCCGCGAAATCGCCGAACCCGCCGCCATCGCCGCTCAGGCGCACCCGCACCCGGACATGCCCGCCCGGCGGCACGTTGAGCCGGTAATGCGCAGCCGCCTTGGTGCCGCAGCGGTCGGGGTTCACCGCATCGAGGTCGCCGGCGACGACAAAGTCGTTGATCGCGTCCTTGGGGAACCCTGAGCGGGCGAAACCCCACAGCCGGTTCGCGTTGCTTTCGTTCTCGCAAAACAGGAGTTCGGGTGCGCCGTCGCAGACCAGCCGCAGCGGCGGCAGATTGGGGTGCTCGATGCCGATCGCGGTGTCCCCATCCGCCGCGAGACGCGGCTTCGCGGCGCCGGGCTGCCACGTCCAGATGTTGCGGGCCCAGAGCTGCGGGATCAGGCGCAACGGCGCCGCGTCGGGGCCGCGGTTGTACACCGTCAACTGCATCAGGATGTCGTCGATACCGCCCTTGGCATATTCGATCTCGACGTCGAAATAACGCTCGTCGTCGAAGATCCCGGTATCGACCAGCTCGAACTCCGGCTCGCGCGCCGTCCGCCGCCGGTTCTCCTCGACGAGGGCGTGGTACGGAAACGCGCCCTGCGGATATTTATAAAGCATTCGCATGTAGGAATGGGTCGGCGTCCCGTCGAGATAGTAATATAACTCCTTGACGTCTTCGCCGTGATTGCCCTCGGCATTGGTCAGCCCGAACAGCCGCTCCTTCAGGATCGGATCGCGCTCGTTCCACAACGCGACGCCGAGGCACAGGTAAAGATGCTCATCGCCAAAGCCGCCGATGCCGTCCTCGCCCCAGCGATAGGCCCGGCTGCGCGCGTGATCGTGCGGGAAATACTCCCACGCATCGCCATCGGCGCTGTAATCCTCGCGCACCGT
>CAYMRQ010000113.1:0-12333 GCA_964392845.1 uncultured Rhizobium sp. | reverse complement strand
CCCATTGGCGATCGCTGACATAGGGCCCCCAGCGCCGCCACGCTGCGCCCTGCCGGGCTTCCGCCAGCCGGCGACCTTCGGCCGTCTGCGCGATCCTCGGCGCGCCTCCCCCGCGGTGTCGCATCATCGCTCCCGCCAGAGTTGCCGTCGCGGCGGCAATTCCCGTTGTTTGACAAACTCTTGGCATCAATCGTGCGCCGCGGGGCGGCGGTGGTCAAGTTAACGAACCGTGCCGAGGCGGAATCCGGGGTTGACGGCACCGCCTTCCAGGCGTATGTAGTACGTGTTCTACATTGCGAGGACGCTATGAGGCATGTGACCGCGCGCGAGGCCAACCAGCATTTCGCCAAGGTCCTGTCCGCCGTCGAAGGCGGCGAGGAGATCGTGATTTCGAAGCGCGGCAAGCCGGTCGCCGTGATGTCGCCTTACAAACCTGCGCTGGACGCCGAACATCAGGCAGCTGTAGCCGAGTTTCTGGCCATATTGAACAAGCCGCTGATCCCGGCAAAAGATTTTCGCACCTACTCGCGCGACGAAATGCACGAGCGCCCGTGAGGAATCTCCGGCGATGAACTGCACCTTCGACACGAATGTGCTGGTCTATGCCATTGTTGAGGCTCCCGATACGAGAGCTCAGCGCGCTCGTGAGCTACTAGCCCGCTGTACTCGAAACCCCAGTGCAGTGTTGCTCCTTCAGTCGCTGGCCGAATTCAGCCATGTTGCGATGCGAAAATTTGGGGTTGGGGCCGGGGAAGTCCGTCACCGAGTAAACGTGTGGCGGCGTATGATTCCGGTGCAAGGGGCTGGTGGAGACGATCTCGATCTTGCGCTCGAATTCGTGCGCGATCACCGGCTCGCATTCTGGGACGCATTGCTTTGCGCCACTGCGGACCGCGCCGGCCTGCAATATCTGCTGAGCGAGGACATGCAGGACGGCAGGCGATTGGGAAACCTGACCATCGTCAACCCCTTCCGGCCGGAAAACGCCGCGCTGATCGACCGCGTATTGCCGCCGTGAAGAAAACATGGAGGCGTACCGCTATCCGGAATATTTCGACTGCGCCATCGCTCGCCTCCCCTTCGCCTATCGCCCGGCGAGAAGCTGCTGCGCCTCGGCGTGGGTCATCGCCGGGTTGAGCGCATCGAACCGGTGGGTCGCGCGCAGCTGCTCGGCCAGCTGGCGCACCAGGCCCATCGCCATCAGCGGGATCGCGGTCGCGGTGCTGGCGCGCGCCACGCCGAGCGCCTCCAGCTCGGCGACATTCGGCGACCCGGCGCGCACATTGATGTTGACCGGGGCGTCGAGCGCCTTGGTCAGGCGGCGGATCGTCGAGGGATCGCGCAAGGTAATCGGATAGACGCAATCGGCGCCGGCGGCGAGATAGGCCCGGCCGCGCGCCACCGCCTCGACGTACCGGCTCTCGTCATCGCCGATATTCTTGATGTAGAGGTCGGTGCGGGCATTGATCACGATCGGCACGCCGGCGGCGCGGGCGGCCTCGCGCGCGGCGCCGATGCGTGCAGCAGCATCCTCCAGGCTGCGGATCGGCGGGGCGCCCCCCTTCACGCTATCCGCCTTCAGGCCGTCTTCGAGGTTCACCCCGACCGCGCCGGCGGCGATGATGTCGCCGATCGAGCGGCCGACCGCCTCGGGCGTCTCGCCATAGCCGGTTTCGATATCGGCGGTGACCGGCACCGCGACGGCCCGGGCAATGCGTGCGGTGGCGGCCACCACCTCGTCCCACGGAGTCGCTTCGCCATCGGCATAACCGAGCGCCCAGGCAACCCCGCCGCTGGTCGTCGCGATCGCCCGGAAACCGGCGGCGACGATGATCCGGGCGCTGATCGCATCCCACGCATTGGGCAGCAGCAAGAGGCGCGGGCCGCGATGCATCTCGCGAAACAGCTCGGCCTTGATCGCCTGTTCGGCCTGGTTCATGGCGTTCCCCTCGAATCGGCGCTGCCCCTAACATCAGGGCGCAAACCGCCGAGCGTCAAGCCTGGACCGGGGCCGGCAATGCCGATATCGGTAACCACCCCATCGTCGTCCCGTGGGCCTTTAGCCCACGGACTTGTTCCGTGGGGAAGGCCGGGACCCACTTCCGCCGTGGATACCGGCCTTCGCCGGTATGACGGTGTTCAGGGAGCAAAGCGTTGGATGTTGTCCGCTCGCGTTGCACGGTCGCCGGGTTGATCGGCATCTGCCTCTTTGTCGTCACGCTGGTCGCGCCATCCCGGGGCCGGGCCGATGAGGGCGCCGTCGCGCGCCTGACGCAGGCGCTCGCCGCCGCGGAGGCCCGTGACGGCCGGACCAGCCCCTATCTGCTGCCGGTCATCGAAGCGCTCGCGCAAGCCCAGCTGCGCGGTGGCGCGCTCGGCGACGCAGCGGCGCTGCGCCGGCGCGCGCTCGACATCGCGATCGCCGCGTTCGGCTGCGATTCGGCAAGCGCCGCCGAGGCGATGGCGGCACTGGCGATGCTCGACATCGATCGCCGCCGCTATCTCGATGCCGAGCCGCTGCTGATCATCGCCGAGCGGGTGCTGAGGGCGCGGGTCGCCGCCGATCATCCGGCAATGGCGAGGATCTTCGCCGGGCTCGCGCGGATCGCCCTGGCGCGCGGCGACACCAAGCCGGCCGAGGCCTGGGCGAGCCGCGCGCTCGCCATGGCGCGGCGCAACCCGCACGGCCGCTCCGCCGAGCCGCTGCGCACGCTCGGCGCCGTCTTCACCGCCGAAGAGCGCTTCGAGGAGGCCGGGTGGGTGCTCGGCGAGGCGCTCGCGCAAGACCGCAAACAGCATGGCGCCGACGGGGTCGACACGGCGCGCAGCCTGTCGCAGCTCGCCAATCTGTACCTGCGCCAGGGCCGGGCCGGCGCCGCGCTGCCCTTGATCGAAGAGGCCGCCGCGATCGATCAGAGCCGGCTCGGGGCCACCCATCCATTCATCGCGGACGATTGGCACGACCTCGGCCTCGCCTATGATGCGCTGAAGCGTGGCGACGCGGCGCGCCGGGCCTTCATCGCCGCGATCGATGTCCTCGAACGCGGCGCCGGCCGCGACACGCCGCGGGTCGCCTATGCCGAACTCGAACTCAGCCGCCTCTATCGCCAGGCCGGCAACGACGCGGCGGCCGATGCCGCGTTCCATGACGCCCGCCGCATCCTCAACAAGGCCGAGGCCGAGGAGCACAAGCGCGAGCGTCAGGTGTGAGGGCTTGCTTCCCGCATTTGCAAAAAAAACCGTCATCCCGGCGAAGGCCGGGACCCACTCGTCAACCGTCTCGGAAGCTGATCAGTGGGTCCCGGCCTTCGCCGGGATGACGGATAAATTTGGCTTCTTACGACTGCCGCAACCGCGCCGGCCTTATCCCGCATCGCCCGCGGCCAAGCGCAGGCCCGAGAGGAACAGTTCGCGGTCCTCGGGGTTGCGCCAAGGGAGATCGCTCGGCACGACAATCGCGGTAATAGTGCAAAGCCGGGCGAGGATTGCGCGCGCTTCGTCGAGCCGCCCCATATGGGCATAGCACGCTGCGAGAATGCGGTATGACTGGGGAAAGCCCGGATTGTCTTGAATGGCCAGGAGCAGCTTCGCCGCCGCTTCGTCAAACCGACGTTTGAAGAAATAGGCCGTGCCCATCGTGGTAAGGGGCTGACCCATGCGCTCGCGTGGGCTCAGGCGCAGCGCGGTCTCGAGATGCTCGATCGCGAGATCGGGTTCACCGGCAAAGATCCTGAGAAGGCCGCTACACTGCCAGCCGCGGGCAAAGCTCGGGTTGAGCGCCAGCACACGGTCGACCAGCCCGATCATGGCGCCGATATCCTCGCCGAAGCGAGCCAGAACGAGAGCTGCGTTGGCGAGGATGCTCGGGTCGTTCTCCGCCACCCGGAGCGCCTGCCGAGCAAGGTCGATGCCCTTGCGGCGATTTGTCTCCGGCTGTTCGGCCCACCCGTCAATGACCAGCCGCATGTGGCAGCTCGCGGCCAAGACAAGTGCAGGCCCGTAATCCCGATCGATCGCGATCGCCTGATCGAGCAGTCCCAGGGCCTCGATAACCCGCTCTTTGGTTATAGTAAAGTAGATCGCAAGAGCGCGCAGGTAGAGATCGTAGGCGGTGAGGTCGCTCGTCGGGCGCGCGGTGGAGCGGCGCATCTCGGCCGCTTGCAATGCCGGCTCGATGACCCCGGCGACGCTGATTGCGACCCGGTCCTGAAGCTCGAAGACGTCTTCGAGCAAGCCGTCGAAGCGGTCGGCCCACAGATGCGTGCCGGTCAAGGCATCGATCAGCTGCCCAGTGATGCGCACCCGCTGCCCGGCCTTCCGCACCGAGCCTTCGAGGACATAGCGAACCCCCAGCTCGCGTCCGACCTCTTTCACATCGACGGCGCGGCCTTTGTAGGTGAAGGTCGAATTACGGGCGATCACGAACAGCCAATGGATCCGCGACAGCGCGGTGATGATCTCCTCGACCATGCCGTCGGTGAAATATTCCTGCTCCGGGTCGCCGCTCATGTTCTGAAACGGCAGCACTGCGATCGATGGCTTGTCGGGAAGGGCGAGCGCCGGCGGTTCGGCAGCCCCCACCCGCGCGCTGTGCGCGCTTCCATCCCCCACATGCGGGGGAGGTTCAGGGAGGGGGCTTTTAGGGCCAATGCGATAGACGCGGATTGGCTGGGCGATGTTCTTGAACTGCTGATCGCCCAAATCGTCGAAGCCGAGCGGCAATTTGTTGCCGATCTGATCGCGCGCGGCGCCGGAGACGCAAATCCCGCCGGGCTCGGCAAGGCCCTCCAACCGGGCGGCGATGTTGACGCCATCGCCGAGCAGGTTGCCGCCATCGATGATCACATCGCCGACATGGATGCCGATGCGGAACTGCATCGGCTCGGCCGTGCCGCTTTGCGCGTTGTCCCGCGCCACCGCCGCCTGGACCGCGACCGCACACGCCGCCGCGTCGACCGCACTGGCGAAATCGGCGACGACGCTGTCGCCGGCGGTGTTGAAGATGCGTCCGCGATGCTCGGCGATCAGCCGGTCGATCAGTTCCCGGCACGATTTCAGCCGGGCGAAGGTGCCCGCCTCATCGGCGCCCATCAGCCGGCTGTAGCCGGCGATATCGGCGGCAAAAATCGCCGCGAGTTTGCGCTCGACCGGCCGCTCGGCGGTTTCTGCCGGCATCGCCGGCCCTGATCAGTGAGCCTGGCCCGGTCAGTAGAGCCGGGTGCGGTAGCTCTCGGCGGTGTAGCGCTCGGATTCCGCGATCGACCGGCCGTCGCCGATTTGCTCGGCGATGATGCGCCCGAGCGAGGGGAAATCCGACTGGGCGATCTGCTTTTCCGGGTTCCACAAATCGGAGCGGATCAGCGCCTTGCCGCAGTGGAAGTAGACCTCCTCGGCGGTGATCAGGATGCCGCTGCGCGGCACCTTGCCGTTGACCGCGCAGGGTTCGAGCAACGCCGGGTCTGACGTGATCCGGGCGCGGCCGTTGACGCGCAGCGTCTCGCGCAGCCCGGGCACGAAGAAGATCAGCCCGACTCCGGGAGAGGCCAAGAGGTTGCCGATCGTGTCGACCCGGTTGTTGCCGAGCCGATCCGGGATCAACAGGGTCTCGTCATCGAGCACCTGGACAAAACCCGGCGCGTCGCCCTTGGGCGAGGCGTCGACCCGGCCCGACGGATCGGCCGAGGCGATCACGAGAAACGGCGAGAGCGCGATAAACGCACGCGAATGCTTTTCGAGCCGCGGCAGCTGCTTTTTCTTCGCGCGCTCGGCCGGTTCGCCGTAAATTTCGCGGAGTTCCGCGATGTCCTCGATGATCTCCACCCTCGCCTCCTGTCGCAGACCGCGCCTAGTATGCACCAGCCGAGGATCAACCTCCAGGCGGAGAAACGCGCGATGGGTGTTGTGGTTGCCCGCGAGGACCGGCCGGAAGGCGGGCATGTCGTGCGCCTGACGATCGACAACGCGACAAAGCTCAACACCCTCAACCGCGCGCTGATGGTCGAGATCGTCCGGGCGATCGAGCGGCTCGAAGCCGATCCGGCGCTGCGGCTGGTCATCGTCAGCGGCGCCGGCGAGCGCGCTTTCGTCGGTGGCGCCGATATCGGCGAGATCGCGGCGCTCGACCAGGACAGCGCGCGCGACTTCATCACGCTGGTGCACCGCTGCTGCGACGGCTTTCGCCGGCTTGCGGTGCCGGTCATCGCGCGCATCGATGGCTACGCGCTCGGCGCCGGGCTCGAACTCGCCGCCGCCTGCGATCTGCGCGTCGCCAGCGAGCGCGCCCTTTTCGGCATGCCCGAAGTGAGGATCGGCATCCCGTCGGTGGTCGAGGCGGCGCTGTTGCCGCAGCTGATCGGCCATGGCTGGGCCCGCCGCCTCCTGCTGACCGGTGAGATGATCGGCGCGGCCGAGGCGCTCGCCTGGGGCCTCATTGATGCGATGGCGCCCCCCGACCAGCTCGACGCCGCGGTCGAGCGCTTCGCCGCGGCGATCCTCGCCGGCGGCAAGCAGGCGATTCGGCTGCAGAAGGCGCTGATCCGCGAGTGGGAGGAATTGTCGACCAGCGCCGCGGTCGAGCGCGGCATCGACGCCTTCACCGAGGCCTACGCCACCGACGAGCCGCGCCGCATGGCAACCGCCCGGCTCGCCGAGATGCGGGCGCGCACCCCAAGCCGCCCCCCGGAGCCGGGCTGATGCCGGCGAAGACCCCGCGTCGCGGCGGCGGGCTGGCCGATGCCGGTGGTGCGATCCCGCATTTTTACGGTCACCGGCAGCGCCTGCGGCAACGCCTGATTGCCGGCGGCGCCGACAATCTGCCCGATTACGAATTATTGGAAGTGCTGCTGTTCGCCGGCAATCCGCGCGGCGATGTGAAGCCGCTGGCCAAGGAGCTGATCGACCGGTTCGGCAGCTTTGCCGAGGTGCTGAGCGCCGATTCCGACGATCTGCTGGCATTCCCCGGGCTCGGCGAGGCTGGTGTCGCCGCATTGAAATCGGTGCGCGAGGCGGCCTTGCGGCTGATGCGGGCGGAATTGCGCGAACGCCCGCTGCTCGGCTCGTGGGACCGGTTGATCGATTATTGCACCGCCCATATCGCCTATGGCCAGGTCGAGGAGTTCCACCTCTTGTTCCTCAACCGCAAGAACGAGCTGATCGCCCATGAGCGGCAGCAGCGCGGCACCGTCGACCACACCCCGGTCTACCCCCGCGAGGTCGTCAAGCGCGCGCTGGAACTCGGCGCCTCGGCCCTCATTCTGGTGCACAACCACCCCTCGGGCGACCCGACCCCGTCCAAGGCCGACATCGCGGTCACCCGCGACATCGTCAAGGCGGCGGGCCCGCTCGGGGTCACCGTGCACGACCACGTCATCATCGGCCGCGGCCGGCACACCAGCCTGCGCAATATGGGGGTGCTGTCGTGACGGGACTACCCAGCGCTCGACGGTAACGGGTCGAGACCCACATGTTCTTCGATCCGTCCTACCCGCTTATCGAGATCGGTGATGTGAAGACCATGTCCGATCACAGCCTCGTGGTAATCATGCAGAGAGGCTCGCAACTCCCCAATGCCGGCAGTCAGATCGTCGATCTTTCGACTGTGCTCGTTGAGCACTTCGGCGACTTGATCAAACCGGCGGTCGATCTGCTCAAACCGGCGGTCGATCTGCTCAAACCGGCGGTCGATCTGATCGAATCGGCGGTCGATCTGATTAAACCGGCGGTCGATCTGATCGAACCGGTGGTCGTGTGCGGCGACTTTCTCCGCCACTTCGGTAAGCAGCTGGTAGACCGCTGCGAGGTCGATGCCGTTGCCGCTCTGCATTGCGGCAAAAAGGTTACACCTAAGCGATCGTCAGGCAACAGAACAAACTCAACTCGCGGTTCGCTTCCGCGCGAGCCGCGCCATGAAGCGGTCGTAATCGACGATCGTGCGCTCGTGGAAGCCTTCGCCGATCGGCTCGGCCTCGTCACGGCAGCTCACCTTGAAGCGCAGCCGGCGGCCGTCGATTTCTACGAGCTCGACTTCGGCAGCGACATCCATGCCCGATCGGCGTCGCTGCGCTGTGGCTGATCTCGACGCGGGTGCCGACGGCGCGCTGATGCGGCGCGATATAGGGCGCGAGCGCGGCGACGCAGGTCCATTCGACAAAGGCGGTCATCTGGGCCGTCGCAAAAACCGGCGGCATTGCCGCCGTTGCTCCGAGCAGCCGACCCGATGCCGGGACGGCGAGCTGTTCGCTCACCCGGATCGTCGCGCAGTGGCGCAGGCCCGGCTTCAGCGCATCGAGGCTCATCAGCCTTTGTATTGCAGGATGGTCAGCCCGTCATTAACATCGGTCAGGTACATCAGCCCGTCGGGCGCGACATAGACATCGTTCGACTGGATCACCTGCGGGCGGTTCGGCCGGGGATCGACCATGTGCCCGGGCGCGGGCGGGACGAAATGCGCGACCTCGCGCGGGGCAAACGGGTCGGCGATGTCGAACACCCGGACCCCGGCATTCTGGTAGGTCGCGAAGATCAGCGTTGAACTCTGCAGCGAGCCCGGCCGGTTCTCGTGCAGGTTGTGCGGGCCGAATTTGGTGCCCTTGGCGCAGTAATCCTCTTCGGCCGGGGTCGGGAAGGCGGCGATCTGCACCGGGTTGGCCGGCTCGCGCACATCGAACACCCAGCAGCGCTGGATGCCGCCCGCGCAATTGTCGAGATTGCCCTCGTCGGCGAACACCGCGAGGTTGCGGTCGGGCAGCGGCAGCGGCGTGTGGGTGCCGCCGCCGAACGGCGGGCACCAGTTGCGGTGGCTGAGCAATCTGGGCGCGGTCGGGTCGCCGACATCAAGGATCGTCAGCCCGCCGTCGCGCCACGCGGCATAGGCGAGGTTGCCGGCGACGATCGCGTGATGCAGCGCGTAGCGTTTCCCGGTCCAGCTCGGCGTCTCGCCGCCGGCCGCATGCATGCCGGGCAGCCACCAGCGCCCGACCACCTCCGGCCGGGTCGGCTCGGCCATGTCGATGATCGCGAGGACATGGTCGGTGAAGCCCTGCCAATGGCATGAGGCATAGGCATAGCGCCCGCCGACATACCAGATCCGATGCAGCCCGAGCCCGTCGACCGGCATAAAGGCGATCTCGCGCGGCTCGGCCGGCTTGGCGATGTCGTAGACCCTGAGCCCCGCGGCAAACGCCTTGTCGCGCCGGGTAAAGGTCTCGGTGATCGAACCCTTGAAGTAGTCATTGGGGTCGGCATAGCCTTGCATGACCCAGATATTCGGCGAATTCACCGTCAGCAGCAGATCGCCGTGCGTTTGCAGATGAAACGCCCGCGTGTTGGGCGGCGCGGCGACGAAGTTCACCGGGCGCGGCTGGCGCGGATCGCGCACATCGGTGACCGTGAAGCCGTCCGAAAACATGTGCCCGACAAAGGCATGCCCCTTGTGGACCATGACCTGCACCCCGTCGCCGCGGCCGCCCTGGTCGGAGTGGCCGACGAATTCGATGTTGCGCGCGGAAACGGGTATCATGGCGCGGTTCCTCCCCTAAAGCGGTTCGCGATTTGGGAAATTCGCACAAAGCCGAGCCCTCATTCCTCCGGCATCCCGGCGTTGCGCAGGCCGGCGTCATAAGTGGCTTCGAACAAGGCGCGGACCTTTGGCGCCATTAAGTCTCTGCCGGCCCGTATGCGGGCGACGCTCGAATAGCGATTGGCGGCGACCAGCCTGCGGGTTTCGGCGAGTTCGGCGGCGGCGCGTTCGGTGTCGCCCTTGAGGCCATAGGCGGAAGCGAGGGCGGCGCGAACAAACGGTAATGCCGGATTGGCGTTGCGCGCCTTTTCGAGCCAGAGGATTGCCTCGTCGGTGCGCGATTGCAGCAGATGCACGAGCCCGATCTGCCAATACCAAATGCCGATCCCGGGATCACGCGGGCTGAGGCGGATGGCTTGCTCCTCGAGCGGGATCGTCTCATCGATTGACCCGGCGAAGAACTTGCACCAGCCGAGAGCGTGTAATGCGCGCACCTCGTTGCGATTGGACGCGAGCACCGTCTCGAACTCGGGAATGGCCTCCTCGTATCGGCGCTGCGCGCGCAGCACCTGGCCTTTGGCGAAATGCGCCAGCGCGCTGCGGGCCGATGCCGCCAAGGCCTGCCCGGCGAGCCCTTCCGCATGCGTGATGTCGGCCGCAGCCGTGTCGGTCACTCCACTCAGCACGCGGCCCGTGAGAGCGATCGCCAACAGGCTCTGCGCCTCGACGGAATGCGGATCGAGCGCCAACGCGCGCTCGAATAAGCTGATCTCCTCCGCATATCTGTCGCGTGAATTGGGCTTGAACCCTGCGGCTCGTCCCCGAAAAATAAAGTCAAGCGCATCGGGATTGCCGGTCGGGCGGGCGGCCTCCGCGCCGATCAGCGAGAAATTGAGCGCGACGGCGATACGGCCGGTGACGTCGTTTTGCAGCGCGAACAAATCGCCGATGTCGCGCTCGAACCGCTCGGCCCACAGATGCGCGTCGGTCTCGGCGTCGATCAGCTGGGCATTGACGCGAACCTGCTTGCCCGAGCGCCGGACGCTCCCTTCCAGGACATAGCGCACGCCCAGCTCGCGGCCGATCTGCTTCGCGTTGACCGGCTTGTCCTTGTAGGTGAAGGCGGTATTGCGCGAGATCACGAAACTGCCCGTGATCCGCGACAGATCGGTCGTAAGGTCTTCGGTGACCGCGTCCGCGAAATATTGCTGCTCCCGGTCGTCGCTGAGATTGGTAAAGGGCAGCACCACGATTGACAGGCGCGGCGCCGCCGCTGGCACTGTCGGTGCTGCCGCCTTTTCCAGCGCCGGCGCACTTGCGGCAGCCGGTGGCGCCTGTGGCGATGGCCACAGCCACCACAGCCCGCCGGCGATGATGATCAGAACGCCGGCCACAGCGACGGCGGCAATATTTCGACGCTGGTAAAGCTGTCTCGCCGGCCGTGATGCCACCACCTCCGCCTTCGGCAAGGCGGCGACGGCGTCGGCGGAGAGCGCATAGACGCGGATCGGGCGGGCGATGTTCTTGACGCTCTGCTCGCCGCCATCCGCGAAGGGCAGCGCCAGCCGGTCGCGGATCTGCTCCTGCACCGCCCGCGAGATGCAGATGCCGCCCGGGTCCGCCAGGTTTTCCAGGCGCGCCGCGATGTTGACGGCGTCGCCATAGAGGTCCTTGTCGTCGACGATCACGTCGCCGAGGTTGATCCCGACGCGGAACAGGATGCGCCTGTCGTCCGGGACATCGGCGTTGCGCTCGATCATGCCGTGCTGCATCTCGACGGCCCAGCGCACCGCTTCGACCGGGCTGGAAAACTCAATGAGGAGGCCGTCCCCGGTGGTCTTGACGATGCGGCCGCGGTGCGCGGCGATGCCGGGGTCGATCAGTTCGCGCCGGCACGCCTTGAGCTGAGCGAGGGTTCCCTCCTCGTCCGCCCCCATCAGCCGCGAATAGCCGGCGATGTCGGCGGCGACGACCGCCGCGAGTTGCCGCTCGGCCTGCTGGGCGGGGGCGGATCGTGATCGCAAGGGCCTGACTCGAAAGCGTCGCGAACATTACCACGCGTGCCGCAAAATTGTTGTCGCGCAATTTCTGATGGTGTCTCAGTTTCGCGCTGCAGAAGCGTCGTGCGTCCTTCGAGACGCGCCCGCCGGGTGCTCCTCAGCATGAGGTAGGCTTTGATGGCATTAAGAAAAACCTCATCCTGGGAGTTTGGGAATTTATCGATTGGGGCGCTTGGCGAGGGTTGCGGCGGTGGAGGGGTGCTTGAGGGAGCGCCATGCGGCAAGCCGAGGGCGGCTGGCCCGCCGCTCTGGGGCGGCTTGGGTCGGCGCACGGGTGGTTTCTCACGCCGCGGGCGCCGCTGCGGCGGCACGGCGCAGGGTCCGGCGCGCCGGAAGTTGTGGGCCGGCGCATGCCACAGAAAGATGGTTCACCTTGGCCGCGCCGCGCACACCGAGCTGATGCAGCCGGCGCCGGCGCAGATCGGTGTTGATGCATTCGTGGATCGAGCCGATCTTGCAGGTCGAATCTTGCAGGTCGCCTGGCCGGCCGGGCTCGCCCCTGGCCTTCGCCGGGGCAGGCTTTGTTCCAGACACTTCTGCAGGCTTTCGCCGCGGCGAAACGAGGCCGCCCCTGCCGCCACGGGACAAGCCCGTGGGCTGCAGGCCCACGCACGCACCCACAGCCCGTCGAGCGACAGCCGATCGAGGTGCACCAGCCCTTCCTTGACCAGCACCGCCACCGACCGGCTCGGCCGCCGGTTCAGCAAATCCTCGTTGTCCCCCCGGAAATCCGACGGCGTGCGGTAATTGACGCGC
>CAYMRQ010000112.1:0-14890 GCA_964392845.1 uncultured Rhizobium sp. | reverse complement strand
TTGAAAGCCCGGATCCATTGCCGCCGGCTCGCTTTTCGACATCGGAGCGATCGCAACGCGGCACGGGCCGGCGCGCTCGGCCTCGGCGACAAGCTCGTGCAATGTCCGCTCGAACGCCGCCAGGATGCTCGTGTCGGTGTCGCGGAACTGGACCTGCATCTCGGCGCGGCCGGGCACGATGCTCGGCGCATTCGGGTCGAGCAGCATGCGCCCGATCGTCCACACCGTGCGCGAGTCAGCGTGTCGGCCGGCGACCTCGGCAAAGCGGTCGTGGATGTGGCTGGCGAGCCGCACCATGGCGGTCCCGGCATCCCGGCGGCGGCTCATCTGCGTCGTCCCGGCATGGTTCTGCTCGCCGGTAATGGTGACCCAATAATTCCAGATGCCGACGATGCCCTCGACGATGCCGATCCGCAATCCGGTTGAATCGAGCGTGTTGCCCTGCTCGATATGGGCTTCGAGATAGCCGACATAGCGTGAGGGATCGAGCAGCGCGCGCGGCCTCCCGGCATAACCGGCTTCGGCGAGGGCCTGGCGCAGCTGCTTGCCCTCGCGGCTCTGGGCAGCGTCGATCTCGGCCTCGCTCAGGGTGTCGGTAAACGACCGGCTGCCGAGCATGTTGCCATAATGCCCTTCCTCGTCGGCCCAGGCGATCGCCTCGATGCCGAGCCCGGCCAGGGAAGCATCCGCGGCGAAGGCGCGGGCCAGTTCGAGCCCATAGATGACTCCGAGCGCGCCGTCGAGCCAGCCGCCATGCGGCTGGGTCTCGCTGTGCGAGCCGACGAGCAGGCGGCGCGCGGCGCCCGGGTTGCGGCCGATCACATTGCCGATGCCGTCGATGACGGGATCGAGCCCGGCGGCGGCGAATTTTTCCGCGAGCCATTGCCGCGAGGCGACATCCTCGGCCGAATAGGTCGGCCGGTGCACCCCGGTCTGGTAATGCCCGAATTCGGCGAGGCGCTTGAGGTCGGCGATCACCCGCTCGCCATCGGTTCTCGGCATCGTGGTCTCCCTGGTCGGCAAACCTGTCAGCGAATTAACCCGATTTCTCCGACGCTCGCGGGGAGCGCCGGCCTGCTGCCGGCCTATTGTATTTAGGATTGCCACCGGAGAGTCCCAGATGAACAAATTGATGATCGCCGGCGCCGCGCTCGCCGCCGGGATCGCCATCGCCTCGCCGATGCTCGCCTGGTCGGCGTCGGAAGCAGAACCCCGGATCGCGCAGGCCGGACCCGACCGGGGCGGCATGGGAATGGGCATGGGGATGGGCGGCGGCTCCTGGGACCGCGAGGATCGCGGGATGGCGGGCCATCATCACGGCGGAATGCGGGACATGATGATGCATCGGATGATGCAGCTCCCGCCGCGGCAACGCTGCGAGGAGCGCCTCGCCCGGCGTGCCGGGATGATCGCCTATACTGTCGCCAAGCTGAACCTGACCCCCGAGCAGCGGCCGTTATGGGACAAGCTGCAAAGCCTGAGACAGACCGCGGCGGACCGGGAGCGACGGCTCTGCGCAATGCTGAAGCCGGTGGGCGAGCGCGGCCAGGAGACGGTGCTCAACCGGGTCGACCGCCGCGAGCAGTTCCTGTCGGCCCGGCTGCAGGGGCTGCAGCAGGCGCGCCCGGCGCTGGAGCAGCTCTATCAGGCGCTGACCCCCGAGCAGAAGGCGATCATCGACCATCCGTTGATGCACCGCTGACCCCCCGCAGCAAACCATCGCGGCGCGCGGCTCGCAGCAGTCTCGTAGGATGGGTTGAGCGCAGCGAAACCTATCGAGCCCCGGCTGGGGCGTGGTGGGTTTACCCCGGCCTTCGCCGGGGTCAACCCACCCTACGAACAGGGAGGATCGGCGCGAGGATTTCAGGCGTGGCCGGAAGCGGTCGACAGCATCGTCAGATCGATTCCGAGCTTGGCGAGCGCGCGCTGCCACTTGGCGTCGAAATCGGTGTCGAAGAGGAGATCGGGATCGGCGGGGACGCAGAGCCAGCCATTGGCCTGCATCTCGGCATCGAGCTGGCCCGGCGCCCAGCCGGCATAGCCGAGCGCCAGCAGACTGCGGCGCGGCCCCTCGCCCTTGCCGATCGCGCGCAGGATGTCGAGCGTCGCGGTGATCGCAAACTCCTCGCCGACGATCAGCGTCGCCTCTTCGCGATAATCGGCCGTGTGCAGGACAAATCCGCGTCCGGGCTCGACCGGCCCGCCGAAATGCACCGGGCGGGCGCGGCCGATCGCGCTCGGTTCGAGCTTCAGGTGGGTGAACAACTCGTCCATCGTCAGCGAGGCCAAGAGCTTGTTGACGACGAGGCCCATCGCCCCCTCGTCCTCGCTGTGCGCGCAGACATACACAACCGAACGGGCGAAACGCGGGTCCGTCATCTGCGGCATCGCCACGAGAAGTTGACCGGTTAGCGTTGTCATCACGGCCTCCGCTGCGCCACCGCGCCTCCGCCGGTCGGTTGTTCGCCAATGCGAACGCGGGATCGCAGCATGATTTCCATCCCTAAGATAAGCCCGTCGCAGCCGTCGCGGAAAAAAAAAGAAAGACCCGTGTCAACGGCCCGCGCCTCGGCGCGTCTGCCCCGGTCGCGTCCCGGTCGCGGCGCGGCGTTTACGGCGCGCGCCCGGCTATGCTATCGGTGGCGCCCGCCGAGCCGCCGGCCGCCCCGGAGCGGTTGCGCGGCGGAATCAAATTCAGAGGGACCATCCCATGACCATCAAGGTTGGCGACAAGATACCATCGGCGACGCTCAAACAGGTGACCCCGGAGGGCCCCAAGGACATCACCTCGGACGAACTGTTCGGCGGCAAGAAGGTGGTGCTGTTCGCGGTGCCCGGCGCCTTTACCCCGGCTTGTTCGCAGCGCCATCTGCCCGGCTATGTCGACAAGGCGGCCGACCTCAAGGCCAAGGGCGTCGACACGATCGCCTGCATCGCGGTCAACGACCAGGCGGTAATGGGCGCCTGGGGCAAGGCGCAGAATGTCGGCGACAAGGTGATGATGCTGGCCGACGGCAGCGCCGACTTCGCCCGCGCGGTCGGACTCGACATCGACCTGAGCAGGGCCGGGCTCGGCACCCGCTCGAAGCGCTATTCGATGCTGGTCGAGAACGGCACGGTCAAGGCGCTCAATGTCGAGCAGGTGCCCAGCCAGGTCGAGGTGTCCAGCGCCGACGCGATGCTGAAGGCGCTGTAGGCAGCGCCGCGGCGACCTCCCGCCGCCATCACAGCTCGTGGGTGCGGCGGGCGAAGGCGCGTTCCCATACCGTGCCGCGCTCGGCGTCGAAGACGAGATCGGGCTCGGCCGGCGCGGTGAACCAGCTGTGGCGCGCGATCTCGCCTTCGAGCTGGCCCGCGGTCCACCCGGCATAGCCGAGCGCGAACAGGTAGCGCGCCGGACCCTGATGCTGGCCGATGTCGAGCAGCACGTCCCGGCTCGCGGTCATCGCCAGCCCGTCGCCGACGACGAGGGTTTCAGGGCGGCGGTAATCGGTGCTGTGGATGACAAAGCCCAATTGCGGCTGGACCGGCCCGCCGAGAAACACCCGGATCGTGCCCTCGATCGTGCCGTCCCCGGGGTCGGCGCCGTCCTTGCCGGCGGTATCCGCCAGCAAGGCGGCAAGCGGGCGCTCGCCGATCGGATTGTTGATGACGATGCCGAAGGCGCCGGTGCTGTCGTGGCGCAGCAGCAGGATCACGCTGTGATGAAAGCGCGGGTCCTGGATCGCCGCCGAGGCGATCAACAGCGCGCCGGCCGGCGGATCGGCAGGGAGCGGGGCGTCTTTGGCGGCGTTCGCGACTGCCCCAAACAGCGCCACCACGCCGAGCAGCGCGGTCAGCCAGCGTGGAATTTTCCGGGTGATCTTGATTGTCATTGCGAGCGAAGCGAAGCAATCTCGTGCCGATAATGCCCCAATCCCGCCGAGATTGCTTCCTCGCCCTTCGGGCGCCTCGCCATGACACATGCTGAACTGATTCCTGGCGGCGGCCACGACCTGCCGCTCGGCCGGCTCGAAGCCTGGCTGCGCCGTCATGTCGAGGGGTTTCGCGGGCCGATCGCCGCCGAACGCTTCGCCGGCGGACAGTCGAACCCGACCTACAAGCTCGATGCCCGCTCCGGCCTCTATGTGCTGCGGAAGAAGCCGCCCGGGCCGCTATTGCCGAGCGCGCATGCGGTCGACCGCGAGTTTCGGGTGATGCGCGCCCTGGCGGAAACCCCGGTGCCGGTGCCGCGCGTCGATGCCTTGTGCGAAGACGATAGGGTCATCGGCAGCGCCTTTTACGTCATGCAATTTCTCGACGGCCGGATCTTCTGGGACCAGCGCCTGCCGGAGGTTGCGGCCCCCGAGCGCGCGGCGATGTTCGATTCGATGAACGCCGTCATCGCCGCGCTGCACGGCGTCGATCACGCCGCCGTCGGGCTCGGCGATTTCGGCCGCCCCGGCAATTACATGGGCCGCCAGATCGCGCGCTGGAGCCGGCAGTACCGTGCCTCCGAGACCAAGGCGATCGCGGCGATGGACCATCTGATCGACTGGCTGCCGCAGCATCTGTCGGAAGAGAGCGCCCCGGCGATCGTCCACGGCGACTACCGCATGGACAATCTCGTCTTCCACAAAACCGAGCCGCGGGTGATCGGCATCCTCGATTGGGAATTGTCGACGATCGGCGACCCGCTCGCCGATTTTGCCTATCACGCGATGACCTGGCGGGTGACCCCCGAGCTGTTCCGCGGCCTCGCCGGGATCGATTTCGCGGCAGCGGGAATCCCCGACGAGGCGGCGTATGTCGCGGCCTATTGCCGGCGCACCGGGCGCGAGCGGGTCGCTTCCTGGGAATTCTACATGGTCTACAGCCTCTTCCGCATCGCCGCGATCCTCCAAGGCATCGCCAAGCGCGCGATCGAGGGTACCGCGGCGAGCCATGAGGCGGGCGAATTCGGCCGCCTCGCGCGCCCGCTCGCCGAACAAGCCTGGACGCTCGCCCGCTCGCTCGGGGCCTAACAGCACGTCGCCGGCGCGCGCCTGCCCTATACGATGATCGAACGGGACGGCTCTCGGCCAACCCGCCGCCGACGGCGCGGAAAGAGCCGTCCGTGAAGTATTTTCGCCACGTCATGATGGGAGGTAGACGATGAACCTTTTCAATCTCTCCGGTCGGGTTGCCCTCGTCACCGGCGGCAACGGCGGCATCGGCTTGGGCATGGCAGAGGGCCTCGCCGCAGCGGGTGCCGCGGTGATGATCGCCGGCCGTGATCGGGCCAAGAGCGATGCTGCGGTGGCATCGCTGCGCCAGAGCGGCGGCACCGCGGAAGCAGTCGCGGTCGACGTCGCCGACGAGACTTCCTGCCGCGCAATGATAGCGGCGACAGTGGCGGCGCTCGGCCGGCTTGATATCCTGATCAACAATGCCGGCATTGTCCTCGGCAAGCGGCCAGAAGAAATTACACTCGCCGATTGGAACAATGTGCTGGCCACCAACCTGACCAGCGCCTTGATTGCAGCCCAGGCCGCATATCCGGAGATGAAGCGCCTCGGCGGCGGTAAGATCATCAATATCGGTTCGATGTATTCGATATTCGGCGGCCCCTTGGTGGCGGCTTACGGCGCGAGCAAGGGCGGTATCGTGCAACTCACGAAATCTATTGCCACCGCATGGGCCGCGGACAATATCCAGGTGAACGCCGTGCTGCCCGGCTGGATCGATACCGACCTCACCCGCAGTGCACGCGAGCGGAGGCCGGCCTTGCATGATAACGTGCTGCGTCGCACACCGGCCGGCCGCTGGGGCACTCCCAAGGACCTCGCCGGCGTCGCGGTCTTCTTGGCAAGCGCCGCCTCCGATTTCGTGACCGGGGCCGCCATCCCGGTCGATGGCGGGTTCGCCACTCAGGGCTGAACCGGCGCGCGCCCGAGGCCTAGGCGCGCGTTGCGATCCGCTCCCATAAGAGGCGCGCGTCGCGGTCGCGGTTGGCGACGACGCGGCACTCCGTGTCGAGCACCATCGTCGCGCGCTCCTCCGGGGTGTAGGCGGGCCAGCGCGGCAGAGCGGAGTGTTGCGGGCTGCCGGTGCGGGCGAAATTTGCCCAGATCGCGGACACCACTGCGGCCAGCTCGCGTGCGCCGGCGGCGCCTTTCGTTGTGTCGGGCACGTCCGTGGTATCGAACACGAACGGCAGATCCATCGCATGGTGCGCCTTGAGCCGGCCGTCGCAGGCCGGCGAGCGCCAGTCGAGCGAGTACACATAGACCGGCGCCCCATTGGCATTAAGCACCGGGGCATTAAGAACCGGGCGGGCGGCCTTGCGCTCGGCGAGCAGCACCGTGCGGATCCAGAAATTGGACCCGGTCAGCGCCGCGATCAGCCGGTCTTCGCGGCTGGCCTCGGGGTCCATCGTGCGATAGAGGTCGAGCACCCGGTCGCAATCCACCCCGGCCACCGCCGCGATCCGCGCGCGCAACGATTCTTCGGTCAAGCGCCGGTTCCACACCTCGTCGTCATCGGCGAGATAGAAGCCGCTCTCCTCGCGCGTGCCGCCGATCAACAGCGGGATGTCGTCGGCGATTTCCGGGGCGACGGGATCGAACGGCTGCTGCGGCAGATCGCTGCCCTCGGCGCCTTGGTCGGCGACCGGGCCGAAATCGTAGCGGTCGAGCAGCGGCAAGCCGCGCGGGCCGACCGTGCGCGAGGCCGGCGCGATCGCCGCCGCGAGGCGCGCGACCGGCACGCTCTGCAGCCGGTCGCACTCGTTGCGGCCGAGCCCCAATTCCTTCAGCACCGCCTCGGCCAGCGCGCCGGCGCGCTCGCGCGTCGAGACCCGGATCGCCGCGCCGCTCTGGATCACCGCGCGGTGATAGAGGCCGTGCGCCGCGGGCATCGCCAACAGCACGCTGACCTTGCCGCCGCCGCCCGACTCGCCGAAGATCGTGACGTTCCCGGGATCGCCGCCGAACCCCGCGATGTTGTCGCGCACCCATTGGAGCGCGGCGATCTGGTCGAGCATCCCGGCATTGCCGGAATGGCGATAGCGCTCGCCGCCGACATCGGCGAGATGCAGAAAGCCGAAGATGTTGAGGCGATGGTTGACGCTGACCACGACAACATCGCCGCGCCGCGCGAGGTTGGTCCCGTCGGTGACCGCGCGGTTGCCGGAGCCGAAGGCAAAGGCGCCGCCATGCAGCCACACCATCACCGGACGCCTGGCGCCGTCGCCGGGCCCGGGGGTCCAGACATTGAGGGTCAGGCAGTCTTCGCCCTCGGAGGTCGTGTCGCTCGGGCCGAGGATCGTTCGCAGCTCGGGGCGGCGCTCGGGCCGGCCGGGCAATTGCGGCGCATGGCCGCGATAGGCCAGCGCGTCGCGCACCCCGGCCCATGGCGCCGGCATTTGCGGCGGCATGAAGCGGTTCGCGCCGCCGGTCGATGCGCCATAGGGAATGCCCTTGAAGGCATGGATCCCGCCGGCTGTACTGCCGCGCAGCTTACCCGCGGTGGTTTCTACGATCGGTGCGGCCATTGTTTCCTCCCGTCAAAGAGCCCCCACCCCAACCCTCCCCCGCTTGCGGGGGAGGGAGCGCGCCGGAGCCTGAAGGACCCTCCCCCGCAAGCGGGGGAGGGAAGGGTGGGGGCTGATCCGAGTCACAGCCGGCGCATGCGGTTCTTGCGGCGGTGCACCGCCGGGGCCAGCACGCAGAGGATCTCGAACATCATCGTCGCGCCGACCAGAGCGGTGTTGCCGCTGGGATCAAAGGGCGGCGCGACCTCGACGACATCGCCGCCGACGAGGTCGAGGCCTGCGAGGCCGCGGATCATCCGCTGCGCCTCGGCGGTCGAGAAGCCGCCGATCTCGGGGGTGCCGGTGCCCGGCGCGTAGACCGGGTCGAGCCCGTCGACGTCGAAAGTGACATAGACCGGGCCATCGCCGACGATGCGGCGCGCCTCGGCAACCACCGAATCGGGGCCGAGCCGGAAGAATTCCTCGATATGGACGATGCGGATGCCGGCGCCTTCCGCCCAATCCTTCTCGTCGGCCGAATACATCGAGCCGCGCACGCCGATCTGGATCATCCGTTTGGGATCGATCAGCCCTTCCTCGATGGCCCGGCGAAACGGTGTGCCGTGGGTGTATTTCTCGCCGTTGAAATAGCTGTCGGTGGTGTCCGAATGCGCGTCGAAATGGACGATGCCGACCGGCCGCTCGCAGGCGATCGCGCGCAGGATCGGCAGAGTGACGAGATGGTCGCCGCCGGCCGACAGCGGCGCCGCGCCGGCGCCATGGAGCCTGTTGTAGAACGCCTCAATCCGCTTCATCGCATCGGCCAGGTCGATCGGATTGACCGGCGCATCGCCATGGTCGCCGACCCGGCACAATTCATAGGGCGCGACCAGGCTGACATGGTGCACCCGGCGCATCATCGTCGACATGTTGCGGATCTCGCGCGGCCCATGCCGCGCCCCCGGCCGGTTGGTGGTGCCGCCGTCCCACGGCACCCCGATGATGGCGATGTCGAGCTTTTTCGGGTCGCGCTCGATCGGCAGCCGCATGAAGGTCGCGACCTCGCCGAAACGCGGCACCACCATGCCGGACAGCGGCTCGGGGAATTTGTCGGGGGATTTGTCGGCCATCGCGTTCGTCAGCGTTGCTCTTCGAGCTGGCGCACCCGCTCGTTCAAGCGGGAATGCGGTCGGGGCATGGCCCTTAATTCTTCCAGCATCCGGCCGTGCGAATTGTCGAGACGCTGGACGATCGCGGTAAGCACATTCATGTCGTCGCGCAGGCTCGCGACTTCGCTGGTCAGCCGTTGGAGCGCCCGCCCGATATATCCCAGGTCGATGGTGGGCTCGCTCGGGCTGTCGCTCACGGTCCGATCTCCATCAAGGGCACCCTTGCTAATATAGGAGCGTTGCGCGCGCCGGCGAAGCGCAGGATGCTCGCGCCGACGGTAGATCCGAGGAGACAGGCCATGCCCACGCAAATCGGCGAGAATCTGGCAAAGAAGAAACTTGCAGCGAACGAACTGGTGCTGTGCATGGGGGTCAACCAGCTGCGCACCCCGAACATCGCGATGATCGCGGCGGCCTGCGGGTTCGACGCGGTCTATATCGACCTCGAGCACAACCCGACCTCGCTGGAAACCGCGGCCGGGGTGTGCGTCGCGGCGCTGGGCATGGGGATCACGCCGATCGCCCGGGTCACCTCGCACGACCCGCACGACGCGACCCGCATCCTCGATAGCGGGGCGCAGGGGGTCATGGTGCCGCATATCCAGAACGCCGCCGAAGCGAAGGCAATCGTCGATGCCTGCCTCTATGCGCCGCTGGGCCACCGCTCGGCCTTCGGCAGCGGCCCGCAGCTCGGCTACGCGGCGATCGGCCAGGCCGAAGTATGCAAGATCATCAACCAAGAGACCCTGCTGATGGCGATGATCGAGACCCCCGAGGCGGTCGCCAACGCCGATGCCATCGCCGCGGTCGAGGGCATCCACGTCCTCCATATCGGCGCCAGCGATCTCTCGACCGAGATGGGGATCCCCGGGCAATACAAGCATGACCGCATGCGCGCCGCGTTCGAGACCGTCGCCAAGGCGGCGCGCAGCCACGGCAAGGCGATGGGCGTCGGCGGGGTGCGCCAGGATTTCGAGTTTCAGAGCTGGCTGATCGGGATCGGCATGCGCTACCTGACCGGCGGCTCCGATGTCGGCTATATCCTCAGCGCCGGCCGCGCCGATGTGAAGCAGCTGCGCGAACTCAAACTCCCGGGATGATTCGTCTCGCGACCCATTCCGACACAAGTCGCATTTTCGCGATCCGCGACAGTGTGCACGACAACCCGCTGTCCAATCCGAATGCGGTGACCGAGGCGGGCGCGGCCTGGTTCATCGACAATCGGGCATTATGGGTCTGGCAGGAGGCAGACGGGCGCGTCACCGGGTTTTCCGCCAGCGATGTGCGCGACGGCTCGATCTGGGCATTGCTCGTCGCGCCGGGGCACGAGGGAAAAGGCATCGGCCGCGCCTTGCTGAAGGCGGTGTGCGACACGCTGCGCCAGTCCGGCCACCGCCTCGCGACCCTCAGCATAGGGGCTGACAGCCGGGCTGAGCGGCATTACCGCGCCGACGGCTGGACCGTCACCGGGTCGAACCAAAAGGGCGACCTCGTCTTTCAGAAGCCGCTTTAATACAATATCGCCGACCAATGGATTCTTGACGAATACGAGATCCGCGTGAGGACAGGGAGTGTCGCCATGACCACCATGACCGTGGTAGCGCCCTCGAAGCTTCCGTTGTGGCGCACCGTCGGACAAGCCCATGCGGTGTGGGCGAGGAACTTTCCCGATCTTATCCGCGCCGTTTGGGTTTGGATGTTGCTGACGGCGCCGGTTTCGGCGATTTTTTTGTGGTGGCAAGAGCCGCGCGTCATGGAGATGACACAGGCGGCTCTCGCCGGCGAGCCGTTCACCGACCCTAACCCCGTGCTCACCTTGGTGGCGCAAATCGTCGGCCAGGTGATCTTGCTGCCCGCGCTCGCCTCGGTCGCGGTGGCGTGGCACCGCCTGCTGCTCAGGGATGAACATCCTGGCCCCGGCGTCTATCTGCGGCTCGACGGTATCGTTGCCGGCTATGCGATCCTGGCGTTCTGGATCGGGGTGATCGGTCTCGCGCCGGGCAATGTCAGCAGGATGTTCGAGATCGTCACAGGGACCAGCGCGACTAAGGGGGGCGTGGCCGCGTTGGTCATCCAAAGTTTGGCTGGAGTTGTATCGATCATCGCCTTTTTCATTGTGGCGCGGCTATCGCTGGCGTTGCCGGGAATCGCGTTGGGGCGCGACGACGTCACACTCGCCACCGCCTGGAGGGTCAGCAAACGCAACACCTGGCGGATGTTTTTGGCCTACTTTCTCTGCGTCTTGCCGTGGGCGGCGATCAGCGGCGGGATATTGTACTGGCTGTTCCTGCCCGACTACGGCCAAGCCGCCGTAACGCTGGTTTGGGTCGTGATGAGCCTGCTTTGGATTCCCGTCGGCATGATAAGCGTCGGCATGCTTTCGCTTGCCTACCGCCATTTCTTCGAGCGCAGCGCCTGAGCCCGATCCGGCGTTGCCGAAGGCGGCAATTTCAAACTGAGAGGCTAGTGTACCGCTTTTGACAGACGATTCACGCGGAGGTCAGAAAGTGCGATTGTGGGGTCATGAGCAGGATCGAACCCATCCGGTTGTCGTCTGGCGATCGGGATCGGCTGGATGCATGCCGCGTCATCCTGATAGCGATCCATGAACGCCATAACGTGAACATCAGGACCGCGACGGCGGGGCGCTGCTCATTGCGACCCTCTTCGGCAGGTTCCCGTTCCTGCTGAAGCTTTACGCCGACGGCGGTTATCAAGGGCCGGAATTCCAACACGCCGTGGCGAAAATCCTGCGCCAGATCAACCTCGATATCGTCAAGCGCTCCGACCAGGCCAAGGGCTTTGTCGTCCTGCCCAAACGCTGGATCGTCGAACGAACCTTCTCCTGGTTTGGCTCAACCGATGCCGCCGGCTGGCCAAGGACTGGGAAAACCTCAACCGCAAGGCGCTCGCCTTTCCGCGTCTCGCATCAATCCGCCTGATGTTGCGAAAACTATGCAATCCCGCATAATGTTCCCGGACAGACTCTTAAGTTTGGCGGCCTACCAGACAAAACGGGCGGCGACCGCGACCGGGTTGGTCCGGCTTTCTTTGATCGCGGCGGCGATCCGGTCGAGATCGAGCCCGTCCGCGCCGGCGAATTCGGCGGCATGGACGCCGCCGGCGATCAACAGGCTGTCGATGCCGGCGCCGGCGGCGCCGGCGATATCGGTGCGCAGGCTGTCGCCGATCGCGAGAATGCGGCGCCGCTCGGCGATCCCCAAGAGCGCCAGGCAGCTGTCATAGACCGAGGGGTAGGGCTTGCCGTGCCAGCGCACCCGCCCGCCGATCGCTTCGTAGTGCTCGGCCAGCGCCCCGGCGCACAGCGCGGGCCGGCCGTTATGGATCACGACGAGGTCGGGGTTGGCGCACACAATCGCCAGATCGCGCTCGCGCGCCGCCTCAAGGACCGGCGCATAATCGGCGATCGTGTCCTCCCACCCGGCCGGGCCGGTGTTGAGGATGAAATCGGCCTCTCCCGGCGTCTCGACAAACTCGAGGTCGAGCCCTTCGCGGATCTCGAGGTCGCGCTCGGAGCCGATATGCAGACAGCGCCGGCCCAGCGCGGCGTAGAACGGATCGTCCCGCCGCGCAAGGTGCTGCCAGGCTTCTTCGCCCGACGACATCACCCCGTGATAGAGCCCCTCGGGCACGCCGATCCTGGCGATGCGGCGAACCACATCGTCGCCGCGGCGCGGCGCGTTCGACAGCAGCACGACCCGCTTCCCGGCTTTGACCAGCCGGCCCATGCAGTCGAGGACGCCGGGAAACGGCGCGGTCCCGTTATGCACCACGCCCCACAGATCGAGAATGAAGCCGTCGTAATCCGGCGCCAGCGCATGCATGCCGTCGATCAGGCGTAGTGTCATGATGAGGTGCCGACGAACCGAGTCTTCTACCCACTACTGAGCGGCGAAGGCTGGCCAAAAATCCTCGGCAGTTGTACTGGCAAGATTTTCGTAGCCTTTTCGGAATCTTGGACGGTCGTAAAATCCGCGGGCGGACGCCCGGATGCCTCAAGCCAGGCAGCGCTTCGACTTCCCACCGCCGCCTGAACTGAGGAGAAGCCGTTTGCGTTCAGTAGGTCAGCCAGCCCCCACTTTATTTTCGATACGAGCATCGGCCCCTGAAAGGCCAGTGCCGTATAGAGTTGTATTAAATTCGCGCCAGCACAGATTTTTTCGTATGCATCAGTTGCGCTCGATATCCCCCCGACGCCAATAAGCGGCAGCCGACCTTTGGTTAATGTGTAAATTTGTGCAAGCAGTTTCGTTGACTTCTCGAAAAGCGGTTTGCCGCTAAGCCCGCCCTCTTCCTTTGTTTCAGGACTTTTCAGGCTAGGATATCTATCTATCGTAGTGTTGGATATTATAATCCCATTGATTTTGCATTCAATTGCAACAGTGACAATATCACTGCACTCGTCCACTGAAAGATCAGGTGCTATTTTTACAAGTAAGGGCGTGTTGAGCTTTGTCGCATCTCGCGCGACAACTAGCCTCCGCAGCAGCGTTTCGAGCGGCGCGCGGCGTTGTAGATCACGAAGGCCAGGCGTATTAGGTGACGATACGTTGACAACCAGGTAATTTACAAGGTCCGCTGCACTCCGAATTCCCTCCTCATAGTCGGCGCCAGCGTCCTCAGTTTCGCGATTTTTACCAAGATTTAGACCTATAATGCCGCTTCGGCCCTGTCTTCGGCGCAAGCGTTTCAGAACCTCGATGAGCCCACAGCTATTGAAGCCCATATGATTTATGATGGCACCATCTTCCCGGAGGCGGAAAACTCGCGGTTTACGGTTGCCATACTGGGGGCGTGGAGTGACAGTTCCGACCTCAACAAAGCCGAAACGCCAATCGTCGATAACGGCGTCGGGCACCCGAGCGTCTTTGTCAAAACCAGCCGCCAAACCGATTGGGTTTCTGAAGGTTGTGTCCCAGACACGTTGTGACAGAAGCGGCGGATCGGGTAGCCGAGCGGAGCTATCAACCATTAGTCTGCCTAGGCCGCCCTCCAGGCAGCGGACAGTTAGATCACGAGCAAATTCGGGCGGAAGACGTCCGAATAAGGGACGGGCCAAGGGATACAAGTTTGGCATTACCGGCCCCGTCGGAAGGTGGCTGTAGAGAGAACACCACATATAGCGCATGACGGCAAAATCGAGCGACAACTTGTTGATGGCCCGGATTCTCGCATCTCTCCGCTCGGGAAATTGTCGGCGAATCGCCGCATCAAAGCTGCCTCGATAACCGACTCTGGTTGGCGCAGTTTAGTCAGGTCGCGACAAGTTCGGCGATGCCGAGCCCGTCGACCTCGACGACGGCGCGGTCGCCACCGGAGGGAAACTGGATCGGCACCATGCTGCCGGTCATCACGATCATGCCGCGTCTGAGCGGCGTCCCGGCCGTGGCAAGCTTGTCGGCGAGCCAGGCGAGCGCGTTGAGCGGATTGCCCATCACGTCGGCGCCGTTGCCATGGCCGATCTCGCGCCCGTTGATCGACAACCGTGCGGTCACGGCGGCGAGGTCGAGCCGGCGCCACTCGGTCACCGGCGTGCCAAGCACGACCCCGGCATTCCACACATTGCCGGCGACCATCGCCGATGCGCTGAGCCGCTTGTAGTCGTGGCGCAAATCCTCGAGCAGCTCGATCGCCGCCATGCAGCTTTCGACCGACCCGGCAACCCGGTCGCGGTTCCCGCCGTGCGGCAAATCCTCGCCGAGATGCACCGCGATCTCGGTCTCGATCCCGAGCCGGCAATAATTCCGGGCGGCAAGCTCGGCGCGGCCGTGATGCACCTCGCTCGCGAAGATCGCGCCGTAAATTGGCCGGTCGACGCCGCACAGCTTTTGCATGATCGGCGTGGTCAGCCCGATCTTGTAGCCGGCGATGGCGCCGCGCCCGGCGGCAATCGCGATCTCCTCGAAGACCCGGCGGATCGCATAGGCCTCGTCGAGGTCGGCGGGGCAAAGCTCCGCCGGCAGCGCATCGATCTGCCGGCGCTCGCGCCACAGCGCGGCGATCCGTTCGGCCTTCTGCCGGATGTCGAGTTCGGGCAATTTATTCACCTCCTTTTTTCACCACGAAGACACGACGATCACGGAGGAGGAAGACATTGTCATCCCGGCGAAGGCCGGGATCCACGGTTCAACTGCTCGTGCCGCTGATCAGTGGGTCCCGGCTTTCGCCCATAGGCGCTAAGATAACCATGCCATGTTTTGGTAGGTTC
>CAYMRQ010000111.1:9515-14954 GCA_964392845.1 uncultured Rhizobium sp. | reverse complement strand
CTGCATCGGCTGCGGCCAGCAACACCGCATCGGCGCTGTGGATGTACCGCGACGTGATCGAATGCCCCTTGTGGCCGACCAACGCCCCGATCGTCGGCTCGCTGTATCCAAGATCACCGGCGAGGCTCGCGAACGAATGGCGCAGCACGTGCGGCGTGATATCTGCCGGCAGCCTGCCCAGCTTGGCGACCCGCGGCCAGAATTTCTTGAGGTTCAGCACCGTGTCGGGGCCGCCGCGCGTTGGCGGGAACACCGCGTCGCTGGCGGCGCGAGGTATGTCCCTGAGCACGTCACAAGCCGCGCGTGACAGCGGGCGCGGCGAGCAGCCGGCTTTCGAACATCTTCTGCGAGGGTTGCGGTGCGCCGGGCAAGGTCTATTTCCGACCACCGCAGCCCCACAACCTCGCCGAGACGCCAGCCGGTGAGCGCAATGAACCGCGTCGCCGCGATGGCCGGCGGCCAGATCGTCGCGGTGTGCCGTCGCGTGCCGTAGCCGGACACGTCTTTGCCCTCCGTCTCAGCCTGCCGCACGTCAGCTTCGGCCTGTCGCAGCGCAGTACCCAAGGCGTCGTATTCGTCATCCGACAACCGGCGCTCGCGCCGCCCATCGGCAAACTTGATGACAAGGGCGCATGGGTTGTCCGGCCGCATCCCGTTGCGCACGGCATAGGTGAAGATCGCGCCGAGCAGCCCAATCGTGCGCGTCGCGGTTCCCTTGCCGCCCGTGACCCGCGCCAGCCCGTGCTTGCCGGTCTTGATGCTAGCCGCGGTCTTGCCCTCGGCGATGTCGTGCATGAACCGCTCGACATCGGTGCGCACCACATCGCCCACAGCCATGCGGCCTAGCCGGGGTTTGATGTGCCGTTCGATCCGGCCCCGGTCTATCGCAAGGGTGCTGGACTTCTTCGCGGCCCCGCGCCGCGTCAGCAACCGGCCGGCTTCCGCGTCGGCGAGATATTGATCGCAAAGCGCGGCCATGGTGTCGGCCTGTTTTGCGGCAGCTTGCCGTTCGGCCGCGAGTGGATCGATGCCAGCCCTACCAGCTCGCCGATCCTTGCGCCACTCGGCGAGGCGCCCGAGCAACGCCTTGGCGTCATCGCGGGCCTGTTCGGCTGTCACGGCGCCGTGGATACCCAGCGCCTTGCGCCGCAGTTGTCCACCGACACGGTACTGGACCAAGTAGCTCTTGCTGCCGGACGGCAGGACGCGCACCGCAAAGCCGGCTAGTTCTGCATCGGCCACGAAATACGCGGCTGGTTTGACGGGCAACGCATCGACGGTGCGCTTCGTCAGCTTTACGGAGCGGCGTTGGTTCGATGGCATCGTGGATACCCTTTCAGGCAGCGTGGATACCCTGTGGATACCATCGGACGCCAAATCAGGCAATACCTATCGCAGCGAGGCGTAGTTAAGATTGGCTCTATTGCCCAGTTTCTGCCGCTGCGTCGCAAGCCGTCGCAAGCTGTGTAGAGCTAGGACTTACCTTCGGGAGGCAGGGGCCGGAGGTTCAAATCCTCTCACTCCGACCATTCAATCCATGGCTTAAGTGATGGCTCCAGCGAAAAGCCCCCGCGCCACCAGCGGCGCGGCGCGGGCCTCAGTAGAGCGCCGAGGTGGCGTGCTTGACGATGAAGCGGATTTCGGCCACCGCCTTGGTCACCGCCTGGCCGATCAAATCGAGGCGGCTGAGCTGCTCGACGCGGGTTTTCGTCCTGGCGATTTCGGCGGGGCTGAGGACGAGGCCGAGCAGAGCGCAGGCCTCGATCAGGCAGATCAGCACGACATCGCGCGGATCGGGGATCTCATCGGTCAGCACCAGCTGGCGCAGCCGCGCCCTGACCTCGCGCTGTTCAGTGTCATCGACAACCGGATAGCGACGGGTGTGAAACACCCACAGAAAACGGCCATTTTCCTCGCGCAAGATGCCTTTTGCGATCAGACGCTTCAGCGCCATTTCCTGATATTTCTCGCCATTGACGCTGACCCGCTCGAGGACGGCGGCGGCGCTGAGATTGCCCCCGGCCTCGACAAGCTGCCTCAGCACATCGTCGAGGATATCGTCGCCGGTCGGCTTCGAATCGACCAGCATCAGCTGCTCGAGATCGGAATCGATGCGGTTGGCGAGCGCCAGCTCCATCAGGGCGGCGCCCGCGAGCACGACATCGGCGGCCGACAACGGCAGGGCGACGAATTTGCCCTGGCTGTCATCGAGCTGTAAGAGGACGATTTCCTCGACGAAACCCAGCATCACCCACGCGCCTCAACGCACCGAGGCGACGGCGGCGGCCGCATCGGGTTGGATCGCGAAAATCTTGTCGAACCCGCTGACCGAGAACACCTCGCTGACATGCGGGACGAGGCCGAACAGCACCATCTTGCCTTTGGCCTGTTGCACTTTTTTTGCGACCACCAGCAGAACCCGCAGCCCGGCGCTGCTGATGTATTCGAGCTGCGACATATCGATGGCGAGGTGCGGCGTGCCGCCCTCCAGCACCCGCGCGAAGCTTTCCTCGGCGGGCTGCGCGGCGCTGCTGTCGAGCCGGCCCGCGAGTTTTACGATCGCGACCTCGCCCGCCTGATCCTGGGCAAATTCCATCGCAAGCCTCGCACCGGTTGCCGCCCCGCGAGTTGGGTAGCACGGCGCGGATTGCCGAGGCAATAGACGTGGTCTGCTCGTGGTCAGCGGGCCTTCCGCCGGCCGGGCTTCGCGCAATTTCGCGATGATCGGGCTTGGCTTGGCGTCATCCTCGCGCTAAGAGGCGCGATGGCCTCGCACGAACTTGACGTCACGCCGCAGGTTTGCGAGGTCCCCCAGCTGATCGACTGGGTCGGATCGCGCTGCGCCGCGGACGGGCTCGGCGACGATGTCACGTTCCAGATGACGCTCGCCCTTGAGGAGGGGGTGGTCAACGTGATCACGCACGCCTTTGAGGGCCTCTCACCACCGCATTCGATCAAGGTCCGGCTCGACATCACCGCCGCATCGGTCACTGCCGAAATCATCGACAACGGCCAATTCTTCGACCCGACGTCCGCGCCCGATCCCGATCTCTCGCTGCCGCTCGAAGAGCGCCGTCCCGGTGGGCTGGGGATCCATCTGATGCGCAGCATGATGGATCGCCTGCACTATCGCCGCAGCGCCGGCAATAATATCCTGCGGCTGGAAAAAGCCCGGCGCTGATCCTGCTCAGGGTCGCAGGACCAGGGCGAGGCAGGTGATGTCGTCGGACTGGTCGGCGCCGGCGGCGAATGCCGCGGTTGCGCCGAGAACGCCGGCGACGAGTTCAGCCGCGCTGCCGCCGCGCCCCGCCTCCAACGCGGCTTCGAGCCGCGCGGTGCCGAATTCCGCGCCTTCTGCATCGAATGCCTCGGTGATCCCGTCGCTGAACAGGAACAGCGTGTCGCCTGGATGGAGCATTGTTTCGTCGATGCGATATCGTATTTCGGCATCGATGCCGAACGGAATGCCGGTTAGGTGCAGCGTGTCACGCCCGCCCTCAGCGCGCAGCAGGTAGGGCGGGTTGTGGCCGGCATTGCAGTAGCGCAACACCCCGCTCGACAGGTCGAGGACGCCGTGAAAGATCGTGACGAACATGCAGGCGGTGTTTTGCGTGGCGAGCAGGCGATTGGCCTCTTCCATGCCAGATTCCATGTCGCCAGCGCTGCTGATGCAGCGCATCACGGTGCGCGATACGGCCATGAACAGCGAGGCCGGGGTGCCCTTTCCGGAAACGTCGGCGACGATGATTGCGAGCCGGTTCGCATCGATCAGAAAATAATCGTAAAAATCGCCGCCGATCTCGCGCGCCGGGTGCATCTCGGCATGGAGATCGATCCGCTCGGTCGGGCCGTCGCGCACCCATGGCGCCGGCAGGATCGATTGCTGGATCTCGGCGGCCGCCTGCATCTCATGGCGGCGATGCTGCTTGGCGCGAATCTCGGCTGCCATGCCGCCGAACACCCGCGCGAACGTCGCCAATTCGCCGGGCTGGTTGGTCAGCTCGTCCAGCAATGCCGCGTCATACTCGTCGCGCGCGAGCGCCTCCGCCGCATAGGTCAGGGAGGCGAGCGAGCGGTTCATCGTCGCCAGACGGCCGCCAAGCTCCCGGATGATCGCCACGCCGATCGAGGGATAGTCGGCACTGAGCCTCATCAAGCTGTCCTGCTCGATGCGGATCACGACCAGCTCGGTGCGCGTGGTGACGGTCGCGGTGCGCGGCATGTCGGTAAAGACGCCAAGCTCGCCGATGATCCGATCGCGCCCGATCGTCGCCAGATGGATCGGGCCGGCGGGGAGCTGGACAAAGACGTCGACCTCGCCTTCGAGGATCACGCAGGCAAAGCTGCCGGGATCGCCCTCGCGCATGATCGTCGCGCCGGCCGGGTAGGTGGCGATCGCGCATTGCGCTGCCACCGCCAAGAGCGAAGCGCGATCGACGCGCGCGAAAATCGGGTGCGGCGCCAATATCCGGGCGATTTCCTCGACCGGTCGCCCAAGAGCGCCAAATCCGGCATCGGGCAAAGGCGACAATTCGGCTGGCACCCGCCGATCGCCCTATCGTCCGGCGCGCACAAGGCGGCCGGGGCGAGCACCGGTGGTCCCGTCTGCGACGGTGATGTCGTGCATCAAAGTGCTCCGTGGTTCGGCGACGCCAGCGGCGCCGCGTCCCACTCTAACATTATCCCAGGCCGGCCTCCCGGCTTGCTCGCAACCCGCAGCCGAGGTCTGGCTACTCCCAGAAAGCCATGACGATGGTCTCGTTGGCGTCGAGGATCAGGTTGATCCGGTTCGGGTTATGCACGATCCCAGCGACCCCGTGCGTCGGCGTAATCGTGCGGAAGCCGCGCGGCAGGTCTTCTTCGCGCACGACGTTGGGGGCTCCGGCCGGAGCCTTGCCCTTCTCGGCGAATTTCTTGCCGATGCATTCCTTGCAATCGTTCGCCTTGATTTCCGTTTTCGCGACGCCCGGCATCTGCTTCAGCTCAAGCGCGTTGGCGCCCGCACGAACGCGCACGCCCTTGAAGGGGTGCCCCGGATCGAGAGTGAACATTGCGCTGATCGGAACAAATCCCTCGGCCTTTTGCGATTGCTGGGGGCTGGTGGCGATCAGCTGCAGATCGAACACGTCGTCGGCCGGCTTGCCGTAGAAGAACGGCACGAGCTGCGGCGAGCTCCAGCCTTGCGAACTGACCAATCCGGTTACGTGAATGATGTCAATCTTGGGGTCGATCGCTGAGCGCAGCACCTCGATGCCGGTCACAAAAAGGACAGGCGTCTCAAGCGGCCTGCTCGCCCCAGCCGGCCCGGCAGCTCCTTGTTCCGCCCCCTGCTGCGCGTAACCTGCCGCGGGAGCGCCCTGCGCGAAGGCGAGCCCGGAGAGCGCGCTCTGCATCACGAACGCAGCGATGACGGCGCCGAACATCCCATAGATCTGTCTC
>CAYMRQ010000111.1:0-9505 GCA_964392845.1 uncultured Rhizobium sp. | reverse complement strand
CCAGCAACTGGCCGGCCAGGATTTCTTGGGCCAAAACCCGCGCCCGGCCGCGCGCCTTACGCGGACGGCACCGCCGCAGCATTCGACCCGCCCCCGATCACCGCCGCCCCCAGCTTGCGAATACCCTCTTGCGAAGGAACTGCTCCCGGTTGTCCGACCCCATCGAGCAGGTCGAGAACGAGATCGGTGGCGCGCATCTTGGTCATTCGGCAATAGGTCGTGTCGGTGCTGACAAAGGTGCCGTTTTCCGCGAGCTTGTTGACCGGCTCGCCACCGCCGCAGACGCTGAAATATTCGCAGCTCTGGCGACACAGCTCGACGCCGGCAGTGATATCGGCCAGCATTTTGATCAGCGCCGGCCGCTGCGGCAGGTCGATCAGCCGGTCGCGATTGATGTTGCCGACGATAAAATCGTCATACGCCGGGTTTTTCAGCCCCAGCAGTTCTGGCGAGAAAGTTGCGAGATTGCCGGCCCAATCCATGCTGATAATCGCGAAGGGCGCGACCAGCTGGTTGAAGAACACGGCCTCCTGAGGGCGCAAGATCTGCTGGGTCGCCTCATCGATTTCGCGAATGAAGGCGAGCTTTCCGGGCGATGCCGCCGCCAATCGCCAGAAGTCGCGCAGAAAGCGGTAATAGGAATCCTCGATGCCCGCTTCTCCGAAGGAGCGCGACACGTGATCGCCCTCGCTCTCCTCGACATTGAAGCAGACCCGATCGATCCCTTCGTCCACATAGAAGTCGAACATCTCGCGTGGCGCGGCCAGGGCCTCCGGCGACAGCACCGAGATCACATGGAACGGCACGCGATGGCGGCGCAGCCGGCGGATCCCGGCGATCGTCCGCTCGAAGGTGCCGCGCCCGGAGCGGGTCACCCGATTGATGTCATGCAGAAGCTGGGGGCCGTCGATGCTGACGCCGACGTTGATTTGCTCCGCAGCGAAGAATTCGCACCAGGCATCATCGATCAGGGTTCCGTTGGTTTGAAAGGCGTGCGTCAGCGACAGGCCCTCCGGCTTCAGGCCGTCGATCAGCCGAAATGCCCTGCGATAAAAATCGATGGGCAGCACCATCGGCTCGCCGGCGTGCCAGACGACGGTGCAGCCATCCCGCACCCAACCGGAGGCGAACACCTGGGAGAACAGATTTTCGAGGGTCGCTTCCGCGACCACCGCCTTGCTGGTGCGATCCGGCAGGTAGCAATAGCGGCAATCGATATTGCAGAACGGCGTCGGCTGCACGACCAGCAGCTGGAGACGCGGCATTGGCTGGGAGGCTTCCGGCACGCCATCCAAACGTTAGTTACCAGTTGCCCCACCCGTTGTGCCAGTTGTTCCAGCCGTTGCGCCAATTGTTCCACTTGTTCCAGGGTCCGCCATAGCCGAAATTGGCCCAGGGCACGCCAAAGCCAAAACCACCACCCCAATTGCCCCAGGCAAGACGGTGCTCGCCCGCGGCGTCTGTCATCTGCGTCGGCGCACCGGCAACCGCCGACACCGCCTCGCGGATGGCGGCAAGCCGTTCCGACACGCGCTCACCCTGGGCTGCGGAAGGCTGCTGACCGGCCGGCTGCTGGCTCGCCGCGCCCGGTGCCACCGAACCGAGCAGCACGGCCATGCCGATCGCGCCGGGGGTCATCAGCTTCGACACGATTTCGAGATATTTTTGCCGGAGCGACAACACTTCCTCCATCATCATCGGCCGACGGGGCGCCGCGCCACGAATCGGGATCGCACGCGGCGCCCCTGCTCGTCAGGCGGAAACTGGCTCTCTCAATGTTCGATCGATTCCCGCGCGGCCGCAAGGGCCTCACGGCGAATCCTAGCTCACAATGGACGCCAACGTCAATTTTGCCCGCCTTCCGTCCCTGCCCAGGGTGGGGTAAGCGCCAGAATGCGCGCATAGACCGGGCAGTCCGGCTGGTGCGCTCCCGGTAGATAGCCCAGGCTCATCAGAAACTCGCCGACGATGAGACCGCCGGTGAAGCGGAAATTCTGCCGGAAGAGGCGGGTCCACTCGTCCGGCGGCCTCGGATGATGTGCCTCAAGCCAGCGATGGAACGAGCCATGCGAGCGGCGCAATTCCTGGATGCGCCGGGCATTGGCGATGACCGCCTCGATCTTCTGCCGGTTGCGCACGATGCCGGGATCGGCGATGAGGCGCAGGGTGTCGGCCAGGTCGAAACCGGCGACCCGATCGACCGCGAAATCGGCGAAGGCGGCGCGCAAGGCGGCGCGCTTTTTGAGCACGGTCAGCCAGGACAGCCCGGCCTGGTTGATTTCGAGCACGAGCCGCTCAAACAGCACCGCCTCGTCCACCGCCGGAAACCCGTATTCCAGGTCGTGATAGGGCCCGTGCAGCGGATGACCGGGGGCGGCCAGGCAATAGGCGGCGCTCATTCAAGCCGGTGCAAGCGGCGCGGGAGCAGGTGTCAGCCGTCTCCGCCGGCACAACCTTGAATTTAGTCGCAGGTCACCGGCCTCCTGTTCCTGCTGGAAAAGATCAGGCGGGATTCCCGCTCTCGTTGCAAACGGACGAGAGCGGAGCCCGCGGGGACGACGCGTCTGTTTCGCCAAATGGTGCTATCCATATGAATCCGACGGCCCAAGAAGATCCTACCTTATTTGCACCATAGCACAATTTTGCCAAACTGTCAAGAACAAACAGGCAACTTACACTGACGCTGATCCGGTCAATTCGTCGGTCGATCACGACCCGCGAAAGCTCAACCACGGCTCGTTGGCGACGATGTAGATGGCGAACCAGATTACCAACGCGACCGTGCTGGTCAATGCCAGTTTGCGCCGCAGAAACGGCTGCTCCGGCGCGCCGGCGGCGTGACCGGGATCGCCCGGTTCGGCCGGGGTGACCCAGAGCGGCAGGATGGCAAATAACGTCACCCACCACACCAGGATGTAGACAACGATGCCGGTCAGCCAATTCATCGTGCCTCTCTGTCATTGCGAGCGAAGCGAAGCAATCTCGTCTCCGTCGCGCTCAGCCGATCGGGATCACTTCGTCGCTGCGCACCTCGCGATGACGATTTGTGGTCTCACGCCTCTTCCAGCTCGATCAGCGTGCCGCAGAAATCCTTGGGGTGCAGGAACAGCACCGGCTTGTCGTGCGCGCCGATCTTTGGCTCGCCATCGCCGAGCACGCGGGCGCCCGCCGCGCGCAACCGGTCGCGCGCGGCGATGATGTCGTCGACCTCGTAGCACAAATGGTGCATCCCGCCGGCCGGGTTCTTATCGAGAAAGCCGCGCACCGGCGAGTCGGCGCCGAGCGGTTCCAAAAGCTCGATCTTGCTGTTGGCCAGCTCGACAAAAACCACCGTGACGCCATGCGCCGGCAAGGGAAGCGGCGCCGAGACCCGGGCGCCGAGCGCGCCCTGGTAGCGCGCCGCCGCCGCGGCGAGGTCCGGCACGGCGATCGCAACGTGGTTGAGCCGGCCGATCATCCCCGCCTCGATTCCATTTCCCTGTCATTGCGAGGAGAGAAGCGACGAAGCAATCTCCTCGCAGTCAAGCACACTCGTCGGGAGATTGCTTCGCTTCGCTCGCAATGACTCATCTAGAGCCGCACCAGCTGAACCTCGATCAGCGGCCGCTTGCCAAAGCGCTCGTTGAGCCCCCGGCGCAGCACCCGGCGAGCAGCCTCGCGCAGCGCGTTGTCGTCAAGCCTGAGCGGCGCCGGGAGGCCCTCCATCGCGTCAGCCAGCGCGTCGCACAGCGCCGCCACCGGCTCGGCATTCGCCTCGGCGAGGCCAATGAGGCTGACCTGTGGCGGCGCGGCGAGCCAGCCCCGGCGATCGACAACGAGGGTGGCAACGACGCTGCCGTCGCTGCCGACGCGCCGGCGCTGCTGCAACACCGCGCCGCCGATCGGTATGAGGTTCTTGCCGTCGCTGGCGATACGGCCGACCGGCACCGCGTCGACGACCGCCCCGCCGCCGAGGTCGAGGCGCACCAGATCGCCGTTCTCGATGACCAACGCCTCCGGCACCTGGCATCGCAGCGCGAGATCGGCATGGGCGGCGAGGTGGCGCGCCTCGCCATGCACCGGGATCGCGATGCGCGGCCGGATCATCTGGTACATATGCACCAGCTCGTCCTGCGCCGGGTGGCCCGAGACATGGACGAAGTGATCCACCTCGGTGACGATGTCGATCCCGAGGCGCACCAAGGCGTTGTGCAACCTGCCGATCGACTTTTCATTGCCGGGGATGATGCGCGACGAAAAGATCACGACATCGCCCTCTTCGAGGGTGATGTTGGGGTGATCGTCGCGGGCGATCCGCGCCAGTGCCGCGCGCGGCTCGCCCTGGCTGCCGGTACAGATCAACAGGATTTTTTCGCGCGGCACGTAGCCCGCCTCGTCCTCGGTCAGAAAGCGCGGCACATCGGCGAGATAGCCGTTCTCGCGCGCCGCCTTGTCCATCCGCCACAGCGAGCGGCCGACCAGCGCGACGTCGCGGTCGTGGGCGCGCGCGGCATGCGCGATCGTCGAGAGGCGCGCCACGTTCGAGGCGAAACAGGCGACCGCGACCCGCCCGTCATAGCGCCCGATCAGCTCGGTCAGCGAACGCCGCAGCTCGCCCTCGGAGCCCGAGTGGCCCACCTTCAGTGCGTTGGTCGAATCGCAGACGATCGCCAGCACCCCCTCGTCGCCGACCGCGCGCAGCCGCGCCTCGTCGGTCGTCGCGCCGATCAGCGGCTCGGGATCGAGCTTCCAATCGCCGGTATGCAGCACGGTCCCGGCCGAGGTGCGGATCACCACCGCATTCGGCTCGGGGATCGAATGCGTCAGGGTGATCAGCTCCAATTCGAACGGGCCGATCGTAAAGCGGCCGGACATCGGCACGGTGTTGATCTTGACCTGATCTATAAGGCGCGCCTCGACCAGCTTGGCGCGCAATACCGAGGCGGTGAACGGCGTCGCCCAGACCGGGCAGCGCAGCTGCGGCCACAGATAGGGGATCGCGCCGATATGGTCTTCATGCGCATGGGTCGCGACGATCCCCAACAGGCGATCGCGGCGTTCGACGATGAACGAGGGGTCGGCCATGATCACATCGACCCCCGGCTGGTGTTCCTCCTCGCCAAAGGTGACGCCGCAATCGACGATCAGCCACTGGCCGCGATAGCCGTAGAGGCTGAGGTTCATCCCGATCTCGCCGGCGCCGCCGAGCGGCAGGAAATAGAGCGCGTCGGGATCGTCTCCGGCGATCTCCTTGGCCAGTTGCGGCGCGGCGAACCTCATCGGCTGGTGTTGTAGCGATAGATCAGGCGCAGCCCCCACAGGGCGAGGTCGGGATCGACCTTGTCGATCGCATCGGTGGCGCCGTCGAACAGCGGCGCCAGCCCGCCGGTGGCGATCGTACGCATGGCGGCACCGAACTCTGCTTTGATCCGGCCAACCAGCCCCTCGACCAATCCGATATAGCCCCAATAGATGCCGGACTGCATGCAGCTCACGGTGTCCTTGCCGATGACGCGCTCGGTCCGGCTGATGCGGACGCTGGGCAGCTTCGCCGCCGCCATGTGCAACGCGGCGAGCGACAGATTTATCCCCGGGGCGATCACGCCGCCGCAATAATTGCCATCGCCGTCCACCACGTCGAGCGTCGTGGCGGTGCCGAAATCCACCACGATCAGCGGCCCCTTGTAGCGGTCATGCGCCGCGACGGTATTGACGAGACGGTCGGCGCCGACTTCTTCCGGGCGGTCGACCAGCGCCTTGGTGCCGAGCTTGACGCCCTTCTCGCCGACCACGACCGGATCGGTCTTGCAATATTGCCGGCACAGGGTGAGGAGGTTGAAATTGACCTCGGGCACGACGCTGGCGATCACCGCGCCATCGACGTTGCCGCGCGACAGGCCCTCCAGTGCCAGCAGATGATCGAGCCAGACGACATATTCATCGGCAGTGCGCCTGCCCTCCGTCGCCGTGCGCCAGCTGCCCTTGAGCTCGGCGCGATCCCACACCGCGAACGAGGTGTTGGTATTGTTGGCGTTGATCGCAAGCAGCATCGCGCCTCTCCTCAACCGCGCGCCGGAAAGACGTCGCCCGCGGCGATCCGCCGGCGGCCCTCGGCCGCGTCGAGCACCAGCGCGCCGTCGTCGTCGAGATCGAGAAACCGGCCGAAAAGCGTGCTGCGCTCGAGGCGCACGCGGACCCCCTCGCCGAGCCCGCTCGCCCGTGCGAGCCAGGCCGCGCGTACCGGAGCGAAGCCCTCCTCGCCCCAGCGCCGCGCCCAACCCGCGAAATGCCGGGCAAAGCCTTCGAGCAGAACCGCCGGGGTGATGCCGGCAATGCCTTCCGCCGCGAGCGAGGTCGCCGGGAATTCGACATCCACAGGCGCGGAGAGGATATTGGCGCCGATCCCGACCACGACAAAATCGACCCTGTCCGTTGCACTCGTCTCAGATTCGAGGAGGATGCCAGCGAGCTTCTTGCCGTTGGCGAGCAGGTCGTTGGGCCATTTGTAGCGCAGCCGCAGGGCGGGACCGGTCAGCGCCGCGAGCGCGTCGCCGAGCCCGAGCGCGGCGACAAAGCCGAGTTGCGCCGCGCGGGACGGCGCAGCGTCGGGCCGCAGCACCAGCGACAGATAGAGATTGCCCGGCGGCGACAGCCAGACGCGGCCGCGCCGCCCGTGCCCGGCGGTCTGCTCGCCAGCCCACACCAGCGTGCCGTCCGGGGCGCCGGCGCGCGCGAGCGCTTTCGCCTCGTCATTGGTACTGCCGATCGTGGCGTAATGGTGGAGGCGAAAGCCTTCGGGCAATCCCGGCCCAGGGGCGTTCATGGGTCGCTCATCGCGCGAACCCGGTCATCGCGCGAACAAGGAGGCCGCCGCCGCCTCGGCGCCACCGACGATCGGATCGGGCAGCAGGATGAAAAACATCGTCAGTGCGGCGCTGACGACGACCACCCATTTGAGCTCGGCGGCGATCGGCCGGTCGAACGACAAGAGCGGCTCGTCGAAATACATCACCTTGACGATGCGCAGATAATAGAACGCGCCGACGACGCTGGTCACCACGCCGATCACGGCGAGCCCAATCAGATTAGCGTCGATCGCGGCGAGAAAAATGTAGAGCTTGGCAAAGAACCCGGCGGTCGGCGGGATCCCCGCCAAGGCGAACATGAAGATGCCGAGCGCCAGGGCGAGGCCCGGCTGGGTGCGGCCGAGCCCGGAGAGGTCGGCGATGCCTTCGAGCATCTGCCCCCGCTGCCGCATGCACAGGATCACCGCCCAGGTGCCGAGGTTCATGAACAGATAGATCGCCATATAAACGAGGATGCCGCGGATCCCGGCCGGGCTCGCCGCGGCCAGCCCGATCAGCGCGTAGCCGACATGGCCGATCGAGCTGTACGCCATCAGCCGCTTGATGTTCTCTTGGGCGATCGCGGCGACCGCGCCGAGCACCATCGAGGCGACCGACAAAAACACGATGATCTGGCGCCATTCGACGACGAGCCCGCCGAACGGCTCAATGAGGAAGCGGACGAAGAGGGCAATCGCGGCGATCTTGGGGGCGACCGAGAAGAACGCGGTGACCGGGGTCGGCGCCCCCTCATAGACGTCGGGGGTCCACATGTGGAACGGCACCGCCGAGACCTTGAAGGCGAGCCCGACCGCGACCAGAACCAGCCCGATGATCAGCCCGTTCGAGGGCTTGGCCGAGGCGGCGAACACTTGGGCGAGCCCGGCAAAGCTGGTGGTCCCGGTGAAGCCGTATATCAGCGAGGCGCCATAGAGCAGGAGGCCCGAGGCGAGCGCGCCGAGGACGAAATACTTGAGCCCGGCCTCGGTCGAGCGCACCGAATCGCGATCGAAGGCGGCGACGACGTACAGCGCCAGGCTCTGCAATTCGAGACCGAGATAGAGCGTGATCAGGTCGTTGGCCGAAACCATGACCATCATGCCCGTCGTGGCGAGGAGGATCAGGACCGGGAACTCGAAGCGCGCGATGCGCTGCGCCTCGTTGTAATGCAGCGACAGGATGATGCTGACGGCCGAGCCGACCAGCACCAGCGCCTTCATGAAGACGGCGAAGGCGTCGGTGACGAACATGCCGTAAAAGCCGGTCCGGCGCTCGACCCCAATGAGGCCGGAGACGACAAGAACCGCGATCAACACCGCGACGGCGAGCCAGGAAACCAGCCGGCCCGATCCCTCGCCGCGGAATACGCCGACGAGCAACAGCGCCATCGCGCCGCAGGCAAGCAGGATTTCCGGCAGGGCCGGCGAGAGATCGGGAGGCAAGAAGGTCGGCATCGCTGCCTAACGCTCCTTAACCGCATTCCCGTGGGCCTTCAGCCCACGGACTTGTTCCGTGGGGAAAGCCGGGACCCACCAATGGGCTTCCGAGGCGGTTGCGAGGTGGGTCCCGGCTTTCGCCGGGACGACGCTCGCTGCGCCTCGCGTCGCCTTTTGCGCGGCGGCGACCTGCTGCACGATATTGTCGACCGAGACGCGGATCGGCGCCAGGAACGAGTTGGGATAGACGCCCATCCACAGCACCAATAGGAGCAGCGGTGCGAACACTGCCTTCTCGCGCGGCGAGAGATCGAGGATGCCGCGCAAATCCTCGCGGGTGATCGTGCCGAACATGACCCGGCGATAAAGATAGAGCATGTACATCGCCCCGAGGAACAGCGCCGTCGCGGCGAGGAAGCATTCGAGCGTGCTGACGCGGAAGGTGCCCAAGAGGATCAGGAACTCGCCAACGAACCCGCTGGTGCCGGGCAGCCCGACCGAGGCGAGCATCAGGCACATGAAGACAAAGGCATAGGCCGGCATGCGGTCGGCAAGCCCGCCATAGCGGTCGATGTCGCGCGTGTGCAGCCGGTCGTAGACGACGCCGACGATCAGAAACAGCCCGGCAGAAACGAGGCCGTGGCTCAGCATCTGGATCATCGCGCCCTGCACCGCCTCGCTGGTCAGCGCAAAGATCCCCATCGTCACAAACCCCATATGGGCGATCGAGGAATAGGCGACGAGCTTCTTCATGTCGGTCTGGGCGAGGGCGACAAACGAGGTATAGATCACCGCGATCGCCGAGAGCGCGAACATCAGCGGGGTGAAATACGAAGAGGCGAGCGGAAACATCGGCAGCGAGAACCGGATGAACCCGTACCCGCCCATCTTCAACAGCACCCCGGCGAGGATCACCGACCCGGCGGTCGGCGCCTCGACATGGGCATCGGGAAGCCAGGTGTGCACCGGCCACATCGGCACCTTGACCGCGAACGAGGCGAAAAACGCAAGCCACAGCCATTTCTGCAGATCGGGCGGGAAAGCGTGGGTCAGCGCCACCTCGATATCGGTGCTGCCGGTCTGGAAATAAACCGCGAGGATCGCCAGCAGCGACAGCACCGAACCCAAGAGCGTGTAGAGAAAGAACTTGAACGCGGCATAGACCCGCCGCGCCCCGCCCCATATCCCGATGATCAGAAACATCGGGACCAGCACCCCCTCGAAGAACACGTAGAACAGCACGAA
>CAYMRQ010000110.1:13202-15000 GCA_964392845.1 uncultured Rhizobium sp. | reverse complement strand
GTGTTCCGATCGACCGCCGAGGGCGAAACCGGCCATGCGCACGGCCATCTCGAATTCCTCGAGGAAGTCGGCGACCCGGTGACCGGCAAGCCGATCGGCGCCACCGACGACAATCTGCGTGCCGCGATCGCCGGCGAAACGCACGAGTACACCGACATGTATCCAGGGATGGCGCGCACCGCCCGCGAGGAAGGCTTCGACGAGATCGCCGATTGGTTCGAGACCCTGGCCAAGGCCGAAAAATCGCATGCCGGCCGGTTCCAGCGGGCGCTCGGGGCGCTGGGCGCGCTCGATACCGCGGCATAACCCGATGCGCGGCGCCGAAGCTGAGGGGCGCGAAGGCAGCATCTTTCGCGCCGCTCTCGCATCAGCGGCGGGCCCGGATGGGCCCGGCGCAACCGGCGAGCGGCTGCGGGAAGGCAGTCTCGAAGCCCCGACCCGGCACGTCATCGCGTGGCAGGACCCGGATTTCGCCGATCGGAGCAAGACCGAGGCGGAGATGCGGCGCATCTTCGAGATCTGTCACGGCTGTCGGCGTTGCTTCAATCTGTGCGATTCGTTCCCGCGCCTCTTCGACCTGATCGACAGCTCGCCGACCGGCGAAGTCGACGCGGTGGCGGTCGCCGATTACGCAAAAGTCGCGGATGCCTGCACGCTCTGCGACGTGTGCTTCATGACCAAATGCCCCTATGTGCCGCCGCACGAGTTCAATCTCGATTTTCCGCACACGATGCTGCGCTACCGCGCGGTTGAGGGGAAAGAAGGGCGTGTGCCGTTGGCGCGCAGCGAATTGGCCAAGACCGACCGCAACGGCGAGCTCGCCCGCCTTGTCGCGCCGCTCGCCAATTGGGCGAGCGACCGCCACAACCATTTGACCCGGCCGCTGTTGGAGCAGGTCACGCAGGTCGACCGCAACGCGGCGCTCCCGAAGTACCACGGCCGCACCTTTCTTGGACGCGCCCGCCGCGCCGCACCGCCGGTCGACAGGACCGCGCCGGCGGCGGGTCGCAAGGCGGTGCTCTACGCCACCTGTTTCGTCAATTACAACAATCCCGGCATCGGCGAGGCGGCGCAGGCCGTGCTCGCCAGGAATGGCGTCGAGACCGAAGCGGTCTATCCGCAATGCTGCGGAATGCCGCAATTCGAAGCGGGCGACCTCGCCAAGGTCGCGGCCGCGGCGCGGCATGTCGCGACAACGCTCGCCCCCTATATCGACCGGGGCTACGCCGTCATCGCGCTGGTCCCGTCCTGCGCGCTGATGCTGAAATCCGAGTGGCCCCTGATCGTGCCCGACGATCCCCTCGTCAAGAAATTGTCCGATGCGACTTTCGACATCGCCGAATACATCGTCGACATCGCCAGGAAGGAGGGGCTGGCGCCGGGCTTGAAGCCGCTCGGCGGCGCCGTCACGCTGCATATCGCCTGCCATGCCCGGGCCCAGAACATGGGCCAGAAATCGGCCGAAATGCTGCGCCTGGTGCCCGAGGCGCAAATCAATGTGATCGAGCGCTGCTCGGGCCACGGCGGCTCCTGGGGCGTCATGAAGGAGAATTTCGCAACCGCGCTCAAAATTGGCCGGCCGGTGGCGCGCCAGGCCTTGCGCGAGCCGACGCCGTACTTCGCCTCGGAATGCCCGCTCGCCGGCCTGCACATCCTGCAAGGGATGGAGCTGCTCGCCAAGGAACTGCCAGCCGGGGGCGAAACCCTGCCGGAACGCTCGCTGCACCCGATCGAGCTCGTCGCCCGCGCCTACGGCATCGCCCCCGGCGGAGCCGCCCCGGTTGCGAGGACACCATGA
>CAYMRQ010000110.1:8869-13192 GCA_964392845.1 uncultured Rhizobium sp. | reverse complement strand
CATGAACGCGACGCAATCTCGCGCCAAGCGCCCGCTCCGCCGTGCCGACATCCTGCCGCTAGACGCATACGCCCGGGTCCGCAGCCAGAGTCGCCGCGAGATCACCGAGCTGAAAAAACAGCGCCGCCTCGAAATCGGTCCGTTCGCGACCTTCCATTTCGAGAATTTCGCGACGATGTGGAGCCAGGTCCAGGAGATGCTCAGCATCGAGAAAGGCGGCGAACAACAGATCGCCGACGAGCTCGAAGCCTACAACCCGCTGATTCCGCAGGGCAGCGAACTGACCGCGACGATTATGTTCGAAATCGGTGATCCGGCGCGCCGCACCCGGATGCTGATGCAGCTCGGCGGCATCGAAAACTGCGCCTTCATCGAGGTCCCCACAGAGGCGGGCGGCGTGCGCATCCACGGCGAACCTGACCCGACCCGCGAAAACACCAGCCCGGAGGGCAAGGCCTCCGCCGTCCAATTTATCCGCTTTGCGTTCACCCCAGGGCAGATCGCCGCATTCAAGGCACCGGGCGTGCGCATCCTCGTCGGCTTCGACCACCCAAATTACGATCACATTGCGGCGATGCCCGAGCCGGTCCGCGCCGCCACCGCCGAGGATTTCGATTAGACGCGCGACGGGACCGCGATACGCTGAGGCGGGCGCCGACATAGCTGGCATCGTCGGGCTCTTGGTTGCGGTGCCGGCGGGCGGGGACTAACCTCGCGGGCAACTGATCCCGCCGCAAGGCATCCCCAGGGGAGGATTCGCTCATGTCGATTCTGATCATCGGCGGCACCGGCTTCATCGGCCGCCGCCTCATCCCGCTCCTCGTCAAGCGCGGCGAGGAAATCGTCTGCATGGACATCAATCCCGGCACCGCGAACTACCAGGAATTCGGCAAGCAAGTGCGCGTGATCCGCGGCGATGTCAGCCAGTTCGACGACGTGATGGCGGCGATGGCCAGCGCCAAGCCGTCGCGGGTCATCAACCTCGCCTACTGGCTGGGCAGCGAGCACGCCCCGCGCGTCGCCTTCAAGCTCAACATCCTCGGCATGGACAATTGCTTTGAGGCGGCGCGCCTCGCCGGGGTCAACCGGGTCGCCTATGCCAGCTCGCTGGCGGTCAGCGGCGAACAGAAATTCTATGGCGACCGGATGGTGACCGAAGACGATTTCCGCCACGGCCACGTGCAATACGCGATGCACAAGATCTTCAACGAATGGCAGGCCCAGGATTACCGCGAGAAGCACGGCATGGAGATCACCGCGATCCGCCCGGCCAACGTCACCGGCCCCGACAAGATCGTCGGCTCGGTCGACCATGTCTACTGCATCACCACGCCGGCGCGCGGCAGCCCGGTGTCCTTCCCCTTCAAGGATGCGATGCGCTGCCCGGTCCATGTCGACGAGATCGCCGAGATCTTCGCGCGAGTGATCATGACGGACCACCCGAAACACATGGCCTACAGCACCGGCGGCCAGGCGATCAGCCTTGGCGAGCTGGCCGATATCGTCCGCGAATTCCTGCCCGACGCGCGGATCACCTTCGACAAGGAGACCGGCGGCAAGGAGCTGTCGGGCAACTACCTGATCGACAATAGCCGGCTGGTGCAGGAATTCGGCGTGCAGTACCGGCCCTATCGCGAACGGGTATTGCAGATCATCAACGACATCCGCCGCGAGGAGGGCTTGCCGCTGGTCAGCGACCGCTGACCGGATGCGCTATCCGGTCGTCAATCCATCCACGGGTTGACGACCGGCACCGGCATATTCTCGAAGTCCCGGGTATTGCGGGTCGCCAGTGTTGCCCGGTGAGCGATCGCGATGCCCGCGCTCATGCTGTCGCGCAATTCTGCGGGGCGGCCCGCTTGTCGCCGCATAGCCATCAGCGTTGCAGTTTTCTCGGCAGCTATGGCGTCGAATGGGAGGATCCGGCCTTCAAGATCCTCGCGGATCGAGCCTTCGAAATCCGTTTCCAATCGAGTTCGCCGCCGGCCGAGAGGCATCACGGCCAAGCCGAAACGGATCTCGAAGATCGTTACCGATGTCGTCCAGATCGAGTGACGAGGTTGCTGATCGAGCCACGCCAGAACCACCGGCTCGGCCGGGTCGCGCATCAGCGCCGATAAGACGTTCGTATCGAGAATTATCAACAGTCGAAGGTCGCGGGCTTGATCGTGTAGCCGCGCAACTCGCGAATTTCACCCTCTTCGAACCCAACTCCCTTGAATCGAGCGGCGATTTCGCTGCCGAGACCGCCGGTCGGCCTTTCGTCCTTTGCGGCGTCGCGAAGGATGTCGCGTACCAGCTCCTCCAAGCTGCAGCCGTGCTTTTTTGCGCGGCGCCGGAGGCGCTCCTTTACATCCTCTTCGATATTGCGCACCACCAGCTGAGCCATGATCACCTCTGCCGGACGATATCAGGATATCGTCAGTGCTTTACAAGACCCCTTCACGCCGCCTCGGCCACCGGCAATATCGGCGCGTCGGCGTCGAAGCGTCGGCCAGCGCGCAGGCAGAACAGCGGGCGCAGCATGCGCTCCGCCACGGCCTCGGTGCCCTCGTTGTCGCGCAGCACCCAGCGCCCGCGCTCGTCGGCCAACACCGAAACATCGGCGACCGCGCCGGGTCGCAACGTGCCGATATCGCCGTCGAGACCGATCATCCGCGCGGCATGGCTGGTCACCATCGGCACGATGTCGGCGAGCGGCACGCCGCAGGCCAGGAGACCAGTCATCGCCGAGGTCAGGCTGAAATTGCTCGCGCCGGCGAACATATGGCCCGAGGCGGCCGCGCCCTCCGCAGGCAGGCGCGTATTGTAGCCGTGCATGTCGGCGCCGAGCGTGTGCGGCAGGATGCCGGCATCGAGCACCTTCCGCGCCATCGCAAAGCTGAAATGCGAGCCATGGCCGACATCGACCCTGAGCCCGCGCGCGATCGCCTCGCGCACGACCGGGTGCACCCGCCCGTCGCGCCCGACAAAGCCGCCGGGATGCCGGGTGAACGGGTGGGCAAGGATATCGCCCGGCTCCAGGAGGTCGAGGATGTCGGGCAGGATGCGGTCGGGGTCGATCGCCCCAGCGCCATTGCCATCGCCGCCCTGCGGCAGCGGCCAGAGCTGGCCGAAATGGATGTAAAGCGGCAGCCGGGCCTGGCGCGAGATCTCTTTCGCGAGGCGGAACGCCGCCTGGCCCCAGCGCGCAAACCCGCCGATTTCGGCATGCGCCTTGATGCCGCGGACGAGGTCGGGGTTGGCGAGCGCCACCTTGACCGTGCCCTCGACATCGATGCCGTGCGGGCCGTAAAGCTCCGGGTAGTAATGGCCTTCGAGCCCACCGACGAGATAGGCCGAGAGGAACGCGTAGATCCGCGTCTCGGCGGGCTCGACCGCATAGGCGCGAAAGGCGCCGAGGGTCATCAGGCTCGGGCCGCCCTGATCAATGAGCGCGGTCACCCCGGACTGGACCCCCACCATGTCGGCGTCGAGCCCGAACCGGCCGGTGACGTGGCGGAAGACATGGGCGTGGGTGTCGATCATGCCGGGCAGGACGAGCGCGCCGCGCACATCGATGCTCGTCCCCGACTCGGGCAGGCCGGGCTGGACCGCCGCGATCCTCCCGTTGGCGACCGCGACATCAGAAATCGCGTCGATGCCTTGGGCCGGGTCGATCACCCGCCCGCCGCGCAGCACCAGATCGAAGGTTTGGGTCATCGCTCGCACCTCCCGGCCGCCGATGACCATCATTAACCGATGCGTCGTGCCCGACCAACGGCAAAGGCCGCCCGCGAGGGGCGGCCTTGTTGGCGGGAAGTTGCTTGTGTGGGGCCTAGCCTGGGTTGGCGGACTCAGGTTACGGCCGATTTTGTTAAAATCAGCCTAACCGCCGGCGACCTTTATCGCTTGAACAGCGCTTCGGCGCCACTGCGCTGCTTCTGCTTGGCCGCGATCTCCGCCCGCGCGCGGGCGATCTCGCTGTCGAGCCCGGCGATGTACTCCTCGAGCTCGGTGATGCCCATCAGCGTCAAATCCTTGAGTTTCGCCGGCTGCCGCTGCGGTGCCAGATCCTCCTCGTCCATGATTGTCCCCTCTCATCCTGTCTCTCGCCTTCCCTCGGCCGGCTGCGCCCATTATATCCACAGCAAAAGCGCATGTTAGCGCGGCTCTATCGGGAAACTTGCCATGCTCGCTCCATTGATGCCGAAAGCCACCGCCGTGTGGCTGGTCGATAACACATCGCTGACCTTTGAGCAGATCGCCGATTTCTGCGGGCTGCATCCGCTCGAGGTGCAGGCGATCGCCGATGGCGAGGTCGCCACCCAGATGCACGGGCTC
>CAYMRQ010000110.1:0-8859 GCA_964392845.1 uncultured Rhizobium sp. | reverse complement strand
CTCGACCCCGTCGCCAACGGCCAGACCACCACCGAGGAAATCGCGCGCTGCCAGGCCGACCCCAGCACGCGGCTGAAACTGTCGGCGCAGGCGATCCCGCAGCAATTCGTCCGGCACAGGGGCCCGCGCTACACCCCGATTGCCAAGCGCCAGGACAAGCCCGACGCGATCAACTATCTGGTGCGCAACCACCCCGAGCTGTCCGACGCGCAGATCTCCAAACTGATCGGCACGACCAAGCCGACGATCGCGGCGGTGCGCGACCGCACCCACTGGAACAGCACGAACATCAAGCCGCGCCACCCGGTCGGGCTGGGCCTGTGCACGATGGAGGAGCTCGACCAGGCGATCGCCCGGGCCTTGCGCGGCAAGGGCCGGCCGGCCGACCAGGAAACCGGCACCGCGGAGAGCGAGCCGGTCGAGAGCTAGGCGAAGCATCGTTGGACCGCGGCCGTCTCGGCCGCATTGCGGGCGAGGACGCCCGCGGTCCTAACCCACTTGTTTCTGCGGGTACCCGGCGCGCGCCAGCGCCTCGCCGATCTCGCCGAGGATCGCCGGGTCGTCGATCGTCGCCGGCATGCGAAAGTCTTCGCCATCGGCGATCGAGCGCATCGTGCCGCGCAGGATCTTGCCGGAGCGGGTCTTCGGCAGCCGCTCGACGACGAGCGCCGTCTTGAAGCTGGCGACCGGGCCGACGCGCGTTCGCACCAGCGCCACCACCTCGTCCTCGATCCTGGCATTCGGCCGGTCGACCCCGGCCTTCAAGACGACGAGGCCGAGCGGCACCTGGCCCTTCAGCGGGTCGGCGACCCCCATCACGGCGCATTCGGCGACATCGGGGTGCGCCGCGACGACCTCCTCCATGCCGCCCGTTGACAGCCGGTGCCCAGCGACGTTGATGATGTCGTCGGTCCGCGTCATCACGTGGATGTAGCCGTCGGTGTCGATAAACCCGGCATCGGCGGTCTGGTAAAACCCGGGATAGCTCTTCAGATAGGATTCGACAAAGCGCTCGTCGGCCTGCCACAGCGTCGGCAAGGCGCCCGGCGGCAGCGGCAATTTGATCGCCAGCGCGCCGATCTCGCCGGCTTTCAGCTCCCTCGCCTCGCCGACCGCATCGGCTTCCAGGACCCGCACGTCCCAGCCGGGCGCGGCACGCGCGCACGAGCCGTGCTTGACCGGCAGAGTTTCGATGCCGAGGCAATTGGCGCCGATCGGCCAGCCGGTCTCGGTCTGCCACCAATGGTCGATGACCGGAACCTTGAGCTGCTCTTCCGCCCAGGCGACGGTCGGCGGGTCGGCCCGCTCGCCGGCGAGAAACAGGGCGCGAAACCGGCTGAGATCATGGGTGCGCAGCAGCACGCCGTCGGGGTCCTCGCGCTTGATCGCGCGGAACGCGGTCGGCGCGGTGAAAAAGACCCGCACATCGTGCTCGTCGATGACCCGCCAGAAGGCGCCGGCATCGGGGGTGCCGACCGGCTTTCCCTCATACATGACCGAGGTGCAGCCATAAATCAGCGGGCCGTAGACGATGTAGGAATGGCCGACGACCCAGCCGACATCCGAGGCGGTCCAGAACACCTCGTCGGGCTTGACCCCATAGATGTTGCGCATCGACCAATGGAGTGCCACAGCATGCCCGCCATTGTCGCGCACCACCCCCTTCGGCACCCCGGTCGTGCCCGAGGTATAGAGGATATAGAGCGGGTCTGTCGCCGCGACTGAAACGCAGTTCGCAGGGCGCGCCGCTGCTTCCAGCTCCTGCCAATCATGGTCGCGCCCGCGCACCAGCTCGGCCCGCCACATCGGCCGCTGCAGGATGACGCAGGCCGCCGGCTTTGAACGCGCCTCGGCGATCGCCGCGTCGAGCAGCGGCTTATAGGGGATGACCCGGTTGGTTTCGATGCCGCAGGACGCCGACAGGATCACAGCAGGCCGGGCGTCGTCGATGCGGGTCGCCAGCTCGTGTGCGGCAAAGCCGCCGAACACCACCGAATGGATCGCGCCGATCCGGGCGCAGGCGAGCATCCCTATCGCGGCCTCCGGCACCATCGGCAGATAGATCAGCACCCGGTCGCCGGGCTTGACGCCGAGCCCGGTCAAGACCCCGGCAAAACGCGCGACCCGGTCGAGCAGCGCGCGATAGGTGAAGCGTTCGATCTGGCCAGTGACCGGGCTGTCCCAAATGAGCGCGATGCGCTCGCCCCGTCCCGCCGCAACATGGCGGTCGAGCGCGTTCCAGCTTGTGTTGAGCCGGGCGCCCGAAAACCAGCGGTAGAACGGCGGCCTGCTGTCATCCAGCACCCGGTCCCAGCGCTTCTCCCAGTCGATCGCCTCGGCCGCCTCCGCCCAGAATGCCTCGGGCTCATCAAGCGAGCGGCGATAGGTCTCGGCATAGCCCGTCATCGATCTTCCTCCTCTCTCGCCCCGGGAGCTGTTGTCGGACGGTCGTGATCGCGTGCGTAGCGCTCAAGCATCGCCGCCGTAATCTCGGCGCTGCTCGGCCAATGGCCGCGCCGCTGCCCGGCGTGAGTTTGATAGTCGTCGAGGCGGCCGGGATCGGGCTCTACGATTTCGCCATCCGTCAAGAAAAGCAGGCCGATCTTGTCTGTCGGCAGGCGCGTCACGAAGGCCTCGGCCTGATCGAGCGCCGCTCGCAGCCGGCCGAGAACATCCCGCGCATCGATTGGTTCGCTGCTGGCCAGCGCCCGCCATTCGGCCGCCGGGTAGCAGGCGTTGCGGCGGATCTCGCCGATCAGCCCCTCCGGCGTAAAGCCGGGCGATTTCTCGACGGCGGCCCAGACCAGCGCCCCAACCGGCAGGATGGTCTGGTGAACTGTCACGAGATCGACGATATCGCGCAATTCGCGGCGTCCGGCCGCCGCCATCACCTTGTTGATGGCGAGGTCGACCGGGTGCAGAACGTATCCGAACAGATCATCGCGAACCGTCGGGAAAAACCGGTAATCGCTGTCGACGACCCATTCGAGGCGGGTGCTCTCCGCACCTCGGGCGACTTCGGCGGCGTACACGAGCGGCAATTGCCGGACCCATGAGACGCGGTAGCCCGCCGCTTCGAGCGTTGCGCTGTCGTCGCGAGCAGCCGCCCCAACCCGTTCCTCGCGATCGTGGAACACGTCGATGTCCTCGGAGTAGCGTCCGCCCTCCCGGTTCAGCGGCGCCGCGCCCGCGACATAGCTCTCCGGGTTCCGGTGCGACGCGAGCAGCCGCAGAATATCGGCCTGAATCTTAGACAGCGGCACGGCACGCCTGCTCGATCTGTTCGGCCAGCCGGCGAGCCTCGCGATCGCCTTCGATCCGCAAGGCGCGCGCGATGACGAGCGCATCCTCCGGCATCGGCGCATCGAGCCGGCGCTTGTTCCACAGCGCCCGGGTGCCGTACTCCGCAAACGCCCGGCGGTAGAGCGACACGAAATCCGGTGACTGTTTCTCGCGCTCGTTCATGATCGCTTGTCATACCACAAACAGGGCGGCGGCCGGTGGGCCTGGCTCATCCCGCCTCGCCCAACGCCAGCCGCAGGCCCGACAGCAACAGCTCGCGGTCTTCGGGGTTGCGGAAAGGTAGATCGCCCGGCACGACCAGAGGGGTAATGGCGCGCAGGCGGGCGACGATCGCGCGCGCTTCGTCGAGCCGTCCCATATGGGCATAGCATGCGGCGAGAGGGCGATATGAGAGGGGGGAGCCGGGATTGTCTTGGATGGACAGGAGCAGCTTCGACACCGCTTCGTCAAACTGACGTTTGATGAAATAGGCTTCGCCCATCACGTTTAGGGGCGTACCCATTCGCCCGCGCGGGCTCAGCCGCAGCGAGGTTTCGGCATGCTCGATCGCGAGATCGGGGTGACCGGAATACAGCCTGAGAGCGCCACTCAGAAACCAGCCGCGCGCGAAGCTCGGGTTGAGCGCGAGCGCGCGATCGACCAGCCCCATCATGGCGCCGATATCCTCGCCGAACTGAGCCAGCACGAGGGCGGCATTGACGAGGATGTCCGGGTCGTTCTCTCCTACCTGGAGCGCATCCCGGGCAAGATCGGTGCACTTGCGGCGGGATGTCTCCGCGTCATCGGCCCACCCCTCAACAACGAGCCGCAGGTGGCAGACCGCCGCCCAGGCGAGCGCCGGCCCGTAATGCCGATCGATTGCGATCGCCTGCTCGAACAGTCCCAGAGCCTCGAACATCCGCTCTTTCGTTATCGGATAGAAGGCCGTAAGCGCGCGCAAATAGAGATCGTAGGCGGTGAGGTTGGTCGTCGGGCGCGCGGCGGAGCGGCGCATCTCGGCCGCCTGCAATGCCGGCTCGATGACCCCGGCGACACTGACGGCGATCTTGTCCTGAAGCTCGAACACGTCTTCCAATGAGCCGTCGAAGCGGTCGGCCCACAGATGGGTGCCGGTCAGGGCGTCGATCAGCTGCCCGGTGATGCGGACCCGCGTTCCCGCCTTGCGCACCGAGCCTTCGAGGACATAACGCACGCCCAACTCGCGCCCGACCTCCTTCACGTCAACCGCGCGGCCTTTGTAGGTGAAGGTCGAATTGCGCGCGATGACGAAGAGCCAGCGGATTCGGCTGAGCGCGGTGATGATCTCCTCGACCATCCCGTCGACGAAATATTCCTGCTCCGGGTCGCCGCTGATGTTCTGGAACGGCAGCACCGCGATCGACGGCTTGTCGGGCAATGGCAGGGCGGCGGGTTCCGGCATCAGCTTCTTCTCCGCCAGCACACGGTAGACGTGGATCGGCTGGGCGATGTTCTTGAGCGTCTGTTCGCCCAGATCTTCGACCGGGAAATCGAGTTTTCCCCGCGTTTGGGTCAGCACGGTGCGCTCGATACAGATGCCGCCGGGCTCGGCCATCACTTCGAGCCGGGCGGCGATGTTGACCCCGTCGCCAAAAATGTCGTCGCCGTCGATGATGATGTCGCCGAGATTGACGCCGATGCGGAACGCGATGCGCGTGTCGGCCGGTTGGGCGCGCTCGGCCATCGCCGCCTGCCACTCGGTCGCGCAGCGCATCACATCGACGATGCTGGCGAATTCGACGAGCAGCCCGTCGCCGGTGGTCTTGACGATGCGTCCATGATGCCCGGCGATTGCCGGGTCGATCAGCTCGGCGCGCAATGCCTTCAGCCGCGAAAGCGTGCCCTCCTCGTCGGCGCCCATCAGCCGCGAATAGCCGGCGACATCGGCAGCCACGATTGCGGCGAGGCGGCGGGTCTGGCTCATCCCGCCTCGCCCAACGCCAGCCGCAGGCCGGAGAAATACAGCTCGCGATGCTCCGGATCGCGAAACGGGAGCGGATAGGTCGGGATCACCTCAGGCGTGATCGCGAGGAGCCGCGCGATTATCGCCCGCGCCTCGTCGAGCAACCCCATATGGGCGTAGCAAGCCGCGAGAAACCGGTATGGGGTCGGGAAACGGGGGCTGTCCTCGATCGCGACGTGCAGCCTTGGAACCGCCTCTTCGAAATGCCGGCCGAAGAACAGCGCGACGCCGATCAGGAGGGAACTCATTCCCGCCTGGGCGCGCGGGCTGAGCCGCAGGGCCATGCCGGCATGCTCGATCGCCAGATCCGCCTGGCCGGCCCACAGCCTGAGAAATCCACTGAGGTGCCAGCCGCGCGCATAGCTCGGATTGAAGGCGAGAGCCCGGTCGACCAGCGCGATCATCGCGCCGATGTCCTCGCCGAAACCGGCAAGGGTATAGGCGGCATCGGCCAGGACGTTCGGGTCGTTTCCCGCGACCTGCAACGCGCGGTGAGCAAAATCGACGCCCTTCTGCCGGTTTGCGTCCCGATCCGGGCGGGAGCCGTCGCTGACGAGATTCATGCTGAGGACAGCCGCCAAGGCGAGTGCCGGGCCGTAATGCGGGTCACGCGCGATCGCCTCCTCGAGCAGCGCAAAAGCCTGCCGGATCTCGGTTCGCGACGTGCTGTACATGGCAAAGGCGCGCAGATAGGCGTCGTAGGCGCTCAGATCGCTTGTCGGACGGTGCGCCGAGCGGGCGGTCTCGGCCGCTTGCAACGCCGGCTCGATGACGCCGGCGACGGAGGACGCGACCTGATCCTGCAAGTCGAATACCTCGTCGAGCGAGCCGTCGAAATGGTCGGCCCAGAGATGCGCGCCGGTCTCGGCTTCAATCAGCTGCGCGGTGATGCGGACCCGCTGACCGGCCTTGCGGACCGAGCCTTCGAGCACATAGCGCACCCCAAGCTCGCGCCCGACCTCTTTCACATCGACCGCGCGGCCCTTGTAGGTGAAGGTCGAATTGCGGGCGATGACGAACAGCCAGCGGATGCGGCTAAGCGCGGTGATGATCTCTTCGACCATGCCGTCGACGAAATATTCCTGCTCCGGGTCGCCGCTCATGTTCTGGAACGGCAACACCGCGATCGACGGCTTGTCGGGCAGGGCGAGCGCCGGGGCGATAGCTGGGACCGCTTGCGTCTCGCCCGCATGCGGCTGGGACGGCCGCGGTCCGACCCGGTAGACCCGCACCGGGCGAGCGATGTTCTTGAGGCTCTGCTCCCCGATGTCGTCGAAGACGCAATCGAGCCGGCCCTGCACCTGATCGTGGACGATCGCCGAGACGCAGATGCCGCCGGGCTCGGCGAGCGCTTCGAGGCGCGCCGCGACATTGACGCCATCGCCGTGGATGTCGCCGTCCTCGACGATCACGTCGCCGGTGTTGATTCCGATGCGGAATTCGAGGCGCCGGTCTTCGGGGATCGACGCGTTGCGCAACGCCATGCCGCCCTGCACGGCGACCGCGCAGGCGACGGCTTCGACGACGCTGGGAAACTCAACGAGGATGCCGTCGCCGGTGGTCTTGACGATGCGGCCGTTGTGCTCGATGACCTGCGGGTCGATCAGCTCGCGGCGTAGCGCGTTGAGGCGCGCGCGGGTGCCGGCCTCGTCCAGCCCCATCAGCCGGCTGTAACCCGCGACATCGGCCGCGAGAATGGCCGCGAGCCGGCGTTCGACCCGCTCTGCGCTCAAGGTTCCTCCCTCCGGGATTCGTTGCAAACCCGGTTCGCCCGAGCATTCTGCGCCGGTTTGGTGGGTTTCGCTATATGCTCACCCACCCTACGCGGGCAGGATTGCCGGAGATGCTGTAGGATGGCGGAAGCCGGGGGAAACCCATCAGAACGGGAGGGAACGAATGGAACGAACGGCTGAGTGCCATTGCGGGTCGCTCAAGGCGATCACATCGGGCGAGCCGGATCGCGTCTATGTCTGCCATTGCGTGGCCTGCCAGCGCCGCACCGGCGCGATCATCCATAACGGCAGTAGTTGGCTGAAGACCCAGGTGCGGATCGAGGGCGAGCACAAGATCTACGCCCGCAAAGGCGATAGCGGGTTCGAGATCCGCTTTCATTTCTGCCCGAATTGCGGCAGCAGCGTATTTTGGGAAGGCGACCGCAATCCGGCAACCTGCGGGATCGCGATCGGCGCCTTCGCGGATCCCGATTTCCCGCCGCCGACGCAGTCCGGGTATGAGGAAACAATGCATCGCTGGCTGGGGCTGCCTGCCGGGATCGAGCACTTCCCAAAGGCGCGGGGCTAGGTGGGCAATTGGCGGATAGCGGTGGGTAAGACGCGATGAGCGAGCACCCCGACAGCCACCCCTACGAAACGGGGCTCGACAAAAACCCGGCCAATTTCGTGGCCCTGTCGCCGATCGGGTTTCTGCTGCGCTCGGCGGCGGTCTATCCGCAGCGCACCGCGGTGATCCACGGCGAGCGCCGCTACACCTGGCGGCAAAGCCTCGAGCGCTGCCGCCGCCTGGCGAGCGCGCTGGCGGCGCATGGCGTGCGCCCCGGCGACACCGTCGCGCTGATGGCACAGAACACGCCGGAGGCCTTCGAGGCGCAATTCGGCGTCCCGATGGCCGGGGCGGTGCTGAACGCCCTCAACATCCGCCTGGATGCCGAGACGATCGCCTTTATCCTGAGCCATGGTGAGGCCAGGGTGCTGATCACCGACACCGAATTTTCCCCCGCGATCGGCCGCGCGCTCGCCCTGCTCGACGACAAGCCCCTCGTTATCGATATCGCCGACCCCGCCGGACCCGGCGGCGAGCGCCTCGGCGCGCTCGATTACGAGGCCTTCATCGCCGAGGGCGACCCGGATTTCGCCGAGATCACCCCCAAGGACGAATGGGACGCGATCGGCCTCCTCTACACCTCGGGCACCACCGGCAACCCGAAAGGCGTCGTCTATCACCATCGCGGCGCCTATCTGAACGGGCTCGGCAACATCCTGGTGTGGAGCATGCCGCAGCACCCGGTCTATCTGTGGACGCTGCCGATGTTCCATTGCAACGGCTGGTGCTTTCCGTACACGGTGACCGCGCTCGCCGGCACCCATGTCTGCCTGCGCCGGGTCGAGGCGCAGGCGGTCTACGAGGCGATCGAGCGCCACGGCGTGACGCATCTGTGCGGCGCGCCGGTGGTCATGAACATGCTATTGAACGCGCGCACCCGGCCGCTCCCCCGCCCGGTCGACATGATGACCGCGGGCGCCGCGCCGCCGGCGGCGGTGATCGGCGGCATGGAGGCGCTCGGCTTTCGCATCACCCATGTCTACGGCCTGACCGAGGTCTATGGCCCCTCGGTGATCTGCGCCTGGCACGACGAATGGGATGGGCTGCCGGCCGACCAGCGGGCTCGGCTCAAGGCGCGCCAGGGCGTCCAATATCCGGTGCTCGAAGGGCTGATGGTCGCCGACCCCGAGAGCCTCGCCCCGATGCCGTCCGACGGCGCGACGATGGGCGAAATATTCATGCGCGGCAACATCGTCATGAAGGGCTATCTGTAGAACCCGGCGGCCACCCAAGAG
>CAYMRQ010000109.1:13004-15003 GCA_964392845.1 uncultured Rhizobium sp. | reverse complement strand
TGCACCCATCGAGCTGGTGCCGCAGGATGTGACGCGGGTGTTTCTCAACCTGATCGGCAACGGCTTCTACGCCGCCACCAAGCGCCGGAATGCGGCGGGCGATTCGCGCTTCAAGCCGATCCTCACGGTGACGACGCGCGATCTCGGCGATGCGGTCGAGATCGCGGTGCGCGACAACGGGATCGGCATCGGCCCGGAGGTGAGGGACAAAATGTTCCAGCCGTTCTTCACCACCAAGCCGACCGGCGAGGGGACCGGGCTTGGTCTCTCGATCAGCTATGACATCGTGACGCAAGAGCATGGCGGAACGATCACGGTCGAGAGCCAGGTCGGCGAGTTCACCGAGTTTACCGTTCGATTGCCGCGCGAGCGGCAGATGGCAAATGCGGCGCCTTCGATTTCGCTACCAAGCCAGTCGATCTGAACGATCTCGCGATCGCGATCCGCAAGACGCTTGACGATATTGCGCGAGATCGACGACCGCGGCGCGTCGGCCGGCAGGTTCTGAAAGGATGGCGTGCCGGGGGCGGGTGGAGGTAAACTTGGCCGATGCTGAGCTTCTCGGGCGACATCACGGCGCTTTCGCCGCGGCTGCAGCGCGAAATCCGCGAACAGCAGGCAGACGCGGAGATCCTGATCGCCTGGATCCAGCTCGCGATCGTGCTGCTGTTCTCCGTCGTTTATGCCGCAGCGCCGAAAGCTTTTCCGGAAAAGATTCGGTTCGAGCCGGTGCCCTGGGTGATCGGCGCCTACCTTGCGATCACGCTGTCGCAGCTGGGGCTCGCCTATCTCCGGCGGCTCACGGGCATCCTGCTCGGCGCCTTCGTGGTGGCCAACGTGGCGCTGCTCCTCGTACTGATCTGGAGCTTCCACATCCAAATGATGCAGCCGGCGTCCTTTTCGCTGAAGGCGCCGACCCTGTTCTCCGTGTTCATTTTCATCGCGCTGCGCGCCCTGCGTCTCGATGTCGGATATGTGCTCCTCGCCGGGTTGGTTGCGGCGGTGGGCTGGGCGGCACTCGTCGCCGACGCCCTCCTGGAGAGCCCGCCCGGCGCGATCACCCACGACTTCATTACCTACGTCACCTCCGATCGAATCCTGGTCGGCGCGGAGATCGAGAAGATAATTGCGATCCTGACTGTCACCGTCATCCTGGCCGTGGCGATCGCGCGTGCGCGCAGGCTCCTGATCCGCTCGGTGGCGGATCGCAGCGCCCGCGACACGGCCGAAGCGGCGTTGCGCGAGTTGGCGGCGGCGCAAGCCGCCTTGATCCACTCCGAGAAAATGGCGTCCCTGGGCCAGCTGACCGCCGGCATCGCCCACGAGATCAAGAACCCGCTCAATTTCGTCAACAACTTCGCCGGCCTTTCGGTCGAATTGCTCGATGAGCTGAAGGTGGCGGCGGGACCAGCGATTGCCGGGCTCGGCCACGACGCCCGCGCTGAGATCGACGAAACCGTCGAGATGCTGACCAGCAATCTGGAAAAGATCGCCGAGCACGGCCGGCGGGCCGACGGCATCGTCAAGAGCATGCTGGCGCATTCGCGCGGGACGAGCGGCGAGCGGCAGAGCGTCGACCTCAATACGCTCGTTGAGGAGGCGCTGAACCTAGCCTATCACGGCGCCCGCGCCCAGGACCAGAACTTCAACATCACCTTGGAGCGCGATTTCGCTGCGGCGCTCGCGCCCATCGAGCTGGTGCCGCAGGATGTGACGCGGGTGTTGCTCAACCTGTTCGGCAACGGCTTCTACGCGGCCAGCCGGCGCAGCCGCCAGACGAGCGACCCGGCGTACCGCCCGGTCTTGAAGGTCTCCACCCGCGATCTTGGCGGCGAAGTCGAGATCAAGGTGCGCGACAGCGGCATCGGGATCGCGCCGGAGTTCCGCGACAGGCTGTTCACCCCGTTCTTCACGACGAAGCCAACCGGCGAGGGGACCGGGCTCGGTCTGTCAATCAGCTATGATATCGTCGTGCAGCAGCACGGGGGAACGATCACCG
>CAYMRQ010000109.1:8659-12994 GCA_964392845.1 uncultured Rhizobium sp. | reverse complement strand
AGCCGGGTCAACGAGTTCACCGAGTTCACCATCCGCCTGCCGCGCAACCGGCCGACGATCGGCACGGGCGCCGCAGCATGAGCGTCAGCATCCTCATTGTCGACGACGAGGCCGATGTCGCCGACCTGTTCCGCCAGCGCTTTCGGCGCGAGGCACGCCAGGGCGTCTACGTCCTGCATTTCGCGTACTCGGGTGAGGAGGCGCTCGCAAAGCTCGCCGGCGAGATCGAGCCGCAGCTGATCGTCATCCTCAGCGACATCAACATGCCCGGCATGGACGGGCTGGCGCTGTTGCGCGAAATCAAGACAAGGTGGCCCGATCTGCCGGTGATGATGGTGACCGCCTATGGCGATGACGAGCGGCGCCGTCTGGCGAGCGAATACGGCGCGGCCGAATTCCTCACCAAGCCGGTCGATTTCGATGCCCTCAAAGCGCAGCTGCGCCAGTTGCCCGAGGCGTCGCCGTGAACCGGTATTCGGCAAATGAACCACGGAGACACGGAGAGCACGGAGAGGCTTTTTAACCGTAGAGGACGCCAAGGATGCACAGAGTACGCTACGGGGATGAGGCGCTTCGCGCCCTTTGCGAAGCCTCTGCGTCCTCTGCGGTGAGTGTTTTCGTTTTCTCCGTGTCCTCCGTGTCTCCGTGGTGATTGTGCTTTGGTGATGAGCCCGGTCAAGATCCTCGCCGTCGACGACGAGCCTGATTTCGAATTGCTGATCCGGCAGCGTTTCCGCCGCCAGATCCGCGCGGAGGAATTCAGCTTCCGCTTCGCCCATCACGGCGAGGAGGCGCTCGCGGTCCTGGCCGAGGAGCCCGATATCGGGCTGATGCTGCTCGACATCAACATGCCGGTCATGGACGGGCTGACGCTGCTCGCCGAATTGCGCGAGCGGCTATCGGATGTGCGCGCGATCATCGTCTCGGCCTATGGCGACATGACCAATCTGCGCACCGCGATGAACCGTGGCGCCTTTGATTTCGTCACCAAGCCGGTCGACCTCAACGACCTCGAAATCACCATCAGGAAGACCCTCGACGACATCGCCAAATTGCACGAGCTCGACCGCCAGCGCGCCGCGGCCGAGCGCGCCCGGACCAATCTGTCGCGCTATTTCTCGCCGAACCTGGTCGCGCTTTTGGCCGATCGCGACGAGCCGCTGGGCGCGGTGCGGCGCCAGACCGTCGCCGTGCTGTTCGTCGACATCGTCGGCTTCACCCGCATGGCCGAGCGCCTCGCGCCCGAAGCCGTGGTGACGATGCTGCGCCAGTTTCACGAGCGGATGACCGCGCAGATCTTCGCCTGCGGCGGCACCGTCGAGAAATATATCGGCGACGCGATTTTCGCGGTGTTCGGCTTGCCGGATGCCAGCCCCGAGGATGCCGCCAATGCGCTCAGATGCGCCGATCTGATGATCGCCGCCCTCGCCGAATGGAACATCGAACGCCGGCAACAGGGCGAGCAGCCGCTGGCGATCGGCATCGGCCTCAATCACGGGCCCGCGGTGATCGGCGATGTCGGCAGCGAGCACAGCCTGTCGTTCACCGTGATCGGCGACACGGTCAACACCGCGAGCCGGCTGCAGGGGCTGACCCGCAGCCTGGGGACCCCGCTGGTGGTCGGCGATGCGCTGGTCAGCGCGGTCGCCGCCCTGCCTCCCGGCATCGCGGCCGGGCTGCTCGGCGCGCTGGAGGACCAGGGCGAGCAGGCGCTGCGCGGGCGCAGCGGCCCGGTGCGGGTCTGGACCCGCCGGCCGATCGCAGGGTTTGCATTGCCAGATCAGCCGGCTCCTCTACAATGGCCGCTCCCTATCGCGGGCGAGGAGGGCAGCAAATGACCGCACCGGTCACCCTGGAGATCTTCACCGACTACGTTTGACCGTGGTGTTACCTCAGCACCGTGCGTGTTGAAAAACTGAAAGAGAATTTCGAGGTCGAGACGGTATTGGTGCATTTTCCGCTGCACCCGGAGACCCCGCTCGAGGGGCGCTCGATGGCGCAGATGTATGCCGGGCGCAACGTCGACCCGGAGGCGATGTATGCCCGCATGAAAGGGCTGATGGACGCCGAGGGCCTGCCCTACGGACGGCGCACCCACACCTACAACAGCCGGCTCGCCCAGGAGCTCGGCAAATGGGCCGATACCCAGCCCGGCGGCTGGGCGATCCACGATAAGCTCTACAAGGCCTATTTCGTCGAGGCGCGCAATATCGGCGACCCCGATATTCTCGTCGAGATCGCGCAATCGGTCGGGCTCCCGGCGGATGAGGCGCGCGCCGTCCTGGCGGAGCACCGCTTCAAGGATGCGGTCGATGCCGATTGGGCGAAGTCGCACCAGTACGGCGTGACCGGGGTCCCGACCTTTGTCGCCGCGCGCCATGGCGTCGTCGGCGCGCAGCCCTATGAGGTCCTGGAGCAGCTCGTCGAAAAAGCCGGGGCGCCGCGCCGTAGCTGAGCAGATACCCCGTGGCCGGGCTTGTCCCGGCCACCCACGTCTACCAAACGCACGCCACCGGTTCTGACGAAGACGTGGATGGCCGGGACAAGCCGGCCACGGGGATTTTTGTGGGGCGAATTGGGTATAAAGTCTGCGCACGACAGCCCCACCGACTTTTTTACCGGACAAGCCCTGCGCCCTCTCCCGCATTGCTGGAGAGGGTTTATCCGCGCCCCGCACATTGCCCATTTCAGCTATCATCCCACAGAGTGAAAAAAAGGAGCCGCGCCATGCCGCCGCGCATCGGATACCTGTTGCCGACCCGCGAGCAGGTCATGGAAGGCCGCCCCGAGGCGGCGCCGCTGTTGGCGCTGGCCGAGCGCGCCGAGGACCTCGGCTACGATTCGATCTGGGTCGGCGATTCGATCCTGGCGCGGCCGCGGCACGAGCCGCTGACCCTCCTATCCGCGGTCGCCGCGCGCACCCGGCGGGCCGAACTCGGCACCGCGGTGCTGCTGCCGGCCCTGCGCAACCCGGTTGTCCTGGCGCACGGCATCGCGACCCTGGACCAGATCAGCGAAGGGCGCTTCATCCTCGGCGTCGGCATCGCCAGCGACGTGCCTAACATCCGCGCCGAGTTCGTTTCCTGCGGCGTGCCTTTTGAAAAGCGCGTCGGGCGGATGCTCGAAGGGCTGCGCCTCGCCCGCGAATTGTGGACCGGCAAGCCGGTCACCTGGAACGGCAGGTGGGTCGTCGACAACGCCACCCTTGGCCCGGTGCCGCACCGCCCCGGCGGGCCGCCGATCTGGATCGGCGGCATGGTGCGCGCCAGCCTCGAACGCGTCGGCCGGCTCTATGACGGCTGGTTCCCCAATTCGCCCGACCCCGAACGGTGGCGCGCGCAATGGGCCGAGATCCACGAAATCGCCCGCGACGCCGGGCGCGATCCGGCGGGGCTGACCGGCGCGGTCTATCTGACCCTGGCGATCGACGACAACGCGGCGCAGGCCGACGCGCGCATGAACGCCTTCATGCAGGGCTATTACGGCCGCCCTTCCGCCGAGATGCGGGCCCGCCAGGCGGCCTATGCCGGCCCCGCCGAAGGCGCGGCGGAATGGCTGTCGAGCTGGGCGCGCGCCGGCGCCGGCCACATGGTGCTGCGCTTCGCCGGCGACCACCGCCGCCACCTCGACGCGATCGCCAAGCTGCGCCCGAGTATCGCAGGGTGAGCCGGTGAACCGGGCGAATTATCGGACGTTAAGGGCGCATCCGGAAATAACTGCACGGTTTGGACCGCGGGCGTCCGAGAGTGTGAAAAAATCGCCGGAGTGGCGGAAATCGTTGCTGCGTGACGAAATATGCGTCCTTCGAGACGGCGCTTCGCGCCTCCTCAGGATGAGGATGAGTCTATGATGGCAATAAGAAAAAACCTCATCCTGAGGAGCGCCCAGCGGGCGCGTCTCGAAGGACGCACAGCGCCGGTCCAGCGGCCTCGCCGATAATTTCACAAACTTTCCGGCCGGGACGGCCGCGGTCCCCGGATAGGCGTATACCTAAGGGGCGGCCGTTGAGTAATATCAGCCCCTTGGAGTAAGCCAATGATGCCCCGCGTCGTAAAAGTCACCCCGCTTCCGCGGTACCACCTTCACGTCGAGTTCGACGACGGGGTTGCGGGATCGGTCGAAATCTTCCCCCGGCTGTCCGGACCGGTGTTCGAGAAGCTGCGCGACGAGGCGGTGTTTCGCCAAGTGACCATCGACGAGGAGTCCGGCGCGGTGTGCTGGCCGAACGGCCCCGACCTCGCCCCGGATGCGATGTACAGCCGCCTCAGCGGCAAGCCGATGTTTCAGGAGCAGCAAGAACGCGCCGTAGCCGGCAGATCGCGGGCAAAGCCGCAG
>CAYMRQ010000109.1:0-8649 GCA_964392845.1 uncultured Rhizobium sp. | reverse complement strand
CGAGCCGCTAAAAACTCCGGACGAGGGGACGTGTTTGAGGGTTCCCCTCCCCTATCCGACGGAGGCCCGCCGCCAATGGCAATGACGAGCGCAACGCCGACGACACCGCCCCGGCAATCATGGCAATTCGGCCGGATCTACACACCCGACGATGCGTGGCTCGCCACCGCGCCGGCGGAGCCGATCCTCGATCCCGGGCTGCCGATCGTCGACCCGCATCATCATCTGTGGCTGCGCGGCGGCCAGCCTTATCTGCTCGACGAACTGCTCGCCGATCTCAATACCGGCCACAATGTCGTCGCCACCGTGTTCGAGGAATGCCGCTCGATGTACCGCGCCGACGGGCCGCCCGAAATGCGCCCGGTCGGCGAGACCGAGTTCGTCGCCGGCATTGCCGCGATGAGCGACAGCGGCAATTATGGCAAGACCCGGGTCGCCGCCGGCATCGTCGGCGCTGCCGATCTGACCCTCGGCGACCGGGTCGAGCCGGTGCTGCTCGCGCAACTGCGCGCCGGCGGCGGCCGGTTTCGCGGCGTGCGCCACTCGGCCGGCTGGGACACGGACCCGATCATCGGCAACAGCCGCCCCGACATCCAGCCGCATCTCTATGCCAGGCCGGATTTCCGCGCCGGCCTCGCGCGCCTCTCCGCCCTGGGCCTCAGCTTCGATGCGTGGCTCTATCACCCGCAGCTCGCCGATGTGATCGACTTGGCGCGAGCCTTCTCGGCGACGCCGATCGTCATGGGCCATGTCGGCGGGGTGCTCGGCTATGGCCCCTATGCCGGCAGATCGGCCGAGATCCTGGCCGCGTGGAAGCGCTCGATGGGTGAGCTGGCGCAATGCCCGAACGTCGTCGTCAAGCTCGGCGGGATGATCAACCGGGGCGCCGCCTTCGATTTCCACGCCGCACCTGCCGCGCCGTCTTCCGAAACGATGGCGCAGGTATGGCGGCCCTATGTCGTGACCTGCATCGAATTGTTCGGGCCGACGCGCTGCATGTTCGAGAGCAACTTTCCGGTCGACAAGATGGGCATCGGTTATGCCGCGTTGTGGAACGCGTTCAAACGCATCACATCAGGCGCCTCGCGCGACGAAAAGCTGGCACTGTTCGCCGGCACCGCCCCGCGGGTCTACCGCCTCGCAGCGGCGAGCTGACCTCTCGCCGCCCGGTCACGCCCGAAGGGTTGCACTCAGGCGGCGTGGTGCCGACATCTTGCCGGCCACTGCCCCCTGGTGTTGCACGATGGCTTCCCTGATGAGCGAGCCCCTGACGAGCGAGGCCGAAGGCCTGTTCACGGTATTGCGGCAATCGGTCGATCCGGAAACGGTCGCGGCGATCGAGCGTTTTGTCGGCGAAGCTTCGGACCGCGAGCTGTGCCGCATCAACCTCATTGATTTCGCCGCCCGGCAGCGTCTTGACGAGGAGCGCGTCATCGCCGCCTTTCTGCATGCGGCGCGGCTCGGCATCTTCGAATTGTCGTGGAATGTGCTGTGCCCGGGCTGCGCCGGCGTGCTCGACGCCAGCGCCACGCTCAAGACGGTCCATCGTGAGGAATATCTTTGTGCGCTATGCGCCGCCGGCTTCGAGCCCAACCTCGACGAGATGGTCGAGGTGACCTTTACGGTCAGCCGGCGGGTGCGCCGGATCGCGGCGCACGAGCCGGATGAGCTGCCGTTTTTCGAGTATATGCGCCAGATCTTTTGGGCCTCCGGGATCGACCTTCCCGATGGTCTGGAGCGGCTCGGCGAGGCGATCACCCTCGATACGCTCGAACTGCCCGCCGGCGAAAAGGCACAATTGTCGCTGCAATTGCCGCCCGATTTCCTGATCGTGTTCGAGCCGGTCAGCCACGCCGCTCATTTTATCGACGTCAAGGGCGAGCCGACCCGCGAGCGCCAGACCCTGTCGCTCGTCTTCAACAATTTGCCGGCCCCGAAAGGCACCACCGAGATGCGTCCGGGCCCGCTGCGGCTGTCGCTGGAAAACCGCACCGCGCGCCGCGTGTTGCCGGCCATCTGGCTGGCTGGCGACGCGTTGCATTGGCTGCTGGAGCGGCGTCGGCCGTTCCTGACCGCGAAGCGTCTCCTGACCAACCAGACGTTTCGCGACATCTACCGCACCGACACGATCGATCCCGATCAGCGGCTCAAGATCACCAGCATGACCTTCCTGTTCACCGACCTCAAAGGCTCCACCGAGCTCTATGACCGGGTCGGCGACCTCGTCGCCTTCGATCTCGTCCGGGCGCATTTCCGCGTGCTCAACGAGATCGTCGCCGCCGAGGCCGGCGCCGTCGTCAAGACAATCGGCGACGCGGTGATGGCGACCTTCCCGACCCCGGACCGCGCGGTCGCCGCCGCATTGCACATGCGCGAGGCGATGCACGCCTTCAATGCCGAGCACGGGCGCGAGGATCTGCTGCTCAAGATCGGCATCCATGAGGGACCGTGCCTCGCCGTCGTGCTCAACGACCGGCAGGATTATTTCGGGCAAACCGTCAACATCGCCTCGCGCGTCCAGGGCCTTGCGGTATCCCGCTCGATCTTTGCCACCGGATCGGTGGTCGAGCACCCAAAATCCACCGATCTCCTATTCGCCCGCGGCCTGACCCCGGTGCCGCAGCAACGGCAACTGCGCGGCATTCCGGAGGAATTTGCCGTTTACGAGATCCCCTGATTTGAGTCTTTGCCGAGTTGACGGCACGAGCGGAACGCTGCGTTGACGGCTCGGGGTGAGCGGGCGGCACGGCCGCGCATCGTCTATCTGTATCTGGCGATCATCGTGGTCAGCTGGGCCGGCAACTGGCCGCTGATGAAGCTGGCGCTCGACGACGCGCCGCCGCTGGTCTTCGTGCTGCTGCGCCTGGTTGGGACCCTCGCCCTGATGGCCCCGGCGCTCCTGGCGCTGCGCGCGCCGCTCCTGCCGGTAGCGGGCGAGCGGCTCGGCCTCTTTCTGGTCGGCCAGCTGCAGATCGCCGGGTTTCTCGTCTGCAGCATCATCGGCCTGGCGATCGTGCCGGCCGGGCGGGCCATCGTGCTCGCCTATACGATGGCGCTCTGGGCCATTCCGCTCGAGCGGTGGCTGGGAATGGAGCGGCTCGGCCGCTTCCAGCTTGCCGGTGCCGCGGTCGGCTTTGCCGGGCTGTTCCTGTTCATGAACCCGGGTCTGGTCGACTGGGGCGACCCAAGCGTGCTCGGCGGCAACGCGATGCTGCTGCTCGCGGCAATCTGCTGGGCGGGGGGTTCCATTCTGTACCGCCGCCGGGTCTGGCGCTCGACCTTCTGGGCGCAGACCTTCTGGCAGCTCGCGGTCAGCACCGTGGCGGTTGCCGTGATTGCGCTGCCGGACGTCCTCGGGGAGCCGGTCCATTGGTCGCCCGCCCTGGTGGCGATCCTCGCCTATAACTGGGTGGTCACGACGGCGCTCGGCTATTTCCTGTGGAACAAGGTGCTCGCGGTGATGCCTGCCGCGATCGCCGGCCAGGTCATGGCGTTGACGCCGATCGGCGGTTTTCTGTTGTCGGCGGCGGTGTTCGGCGGTGCGGTCACCGCGGATGTCGTGGTCAGCATCGTGCTGATCGTTGCCGGCATCATCCTGACCCTGCGCGGCTGACGTGCGCGTGCTACCGTATGGGTTCGACCGGAGGGAGGAAACGATGGCCAAGGGCATCCTGATCGCGGCGATGGATTTTTCCGATGTCGCCGCCGACGAGTTTCACGACTGGTACGACACCGAGCACATCCCGGAGCGGCTGCGCGTCCCCGGCTTTATCAACGCCGAGCGCTGGATCGGCAGCGCCAACCCGAACGTCTCGGTTGCGCTTTACGACCTCGACAATGTCGGCGTGCTGCACAGCGCGCCCTACCGCGCCGTCGGCGGCGCCAACGGCACGCCGTGGACGAAACGGGTGACTGGCCGCACCAAATCGATCATCCGCCTCGAAGGCGAGCAGATCCGGCCGGGCGATGCGACGGCGCCGGCAGGGGCGGCTTCCTTGCTGCTGATCGCGATGAATGCCGCGCCCGAGGCCGAGGCCGAGTTCAACGAATGGTACAACAGCGAGCATCTGCCGGCGCTTGCCGGCGTGCCCGGGGTCTTGTGCGCGCGGCGTTATCGCGGTACCGGAGCGACCCAGCGCTATGCCGCGATCTATCATTTCGCCAATCCCGAGGTGCCGAACTCGGCGGCCTGGAAGAGCGCCGGCGGTACGCCCTGGACCGAGCGCATGCGGCCGCATTTCCGCGACTTCCTGCGCCTCGATGGCCGGCGCTACACGCGCAAATAATTTCACAATGAGGCGGTGAGGCAGTGAGAGGAGTACAGCCTCCTCATTGTCTCATTGCCTCATTGTGAAAATTCAACCGCGGTACGGGAGGATCAAATGAACCGGCTTGACGGCAAGGTGGCGCTGATCTCGGGGGCGGCGCGCGGCATCGGCGGCGAGACTGCGCGACTGATGGTCGAGGCGGGCGCCAAGGTGGCGATCGGCGATGTGCTCGACGAGCGCGGCCGCGAGACCGCTCGCGCCCTCGAAAGCGCCGGCGGCGAGGCGCTCTATCTCCATCTCGACGTGACCGGCGAGGAGGATTGGAGCGCCGCCATTGCCGCGGTCGTCGGGCGCTTTGGCAAGCTCGACATCCTGGTCAACAATGCCGGGCTGTTTCTCGGCAAGGACATCGAGGCGGCGAGCCTCGCCGAATGGCAGCGCCTGTGCGCGGTCAACCTGACCGGCGTCTTTCTCGGCACCAAGCTCGCGCTGCCGGCGTTGCGCGAGGCGGCACGCGAGAGCCCGCACGGCAGCGCCATCGTCAATCTGTCCTCGGTCGCCGGGCTGGTCGGGTCGACGCAGGACCCGCTTTATTCCTTGACCAAGGGCGGCGTCACGCTGTTCACCAAATCCGCCGCGCTCGAATTCGCTCGCAAGGGCTACCGCATCCGGGTCAATTCGATGCATCCCGGCACGATCGACACCGATATGGGCGATCAGGTGCTGGTCACAAGGGCGCGCAATCTCGGCACCAACGACGTCGAGATGGCGCGCCGGCAGGTCATCGACCGGCTGCCGATCGGCCGGATGGGCACCGTCACCGACATCGCCAAGGGGATCGTCTTTCTCGCCTCGGATGATGCCGCCTTCATGACCGGCGCGGGCCTCGTCATCGACGGCGGCATCACCGCGCAGTAGCCCCCACCCTCCCACGCCTGCGGGGGAGGGTCTTTACGCCGGCGATGCCCCGGTCAGCTCCCTCCCCCGCAAGCGGGGGAGGGTTGGGGTGGGGGCTTTGCATCGCCGAGATTGACCAGTTGAAAGAGTCCGCCGGCGCAAGCGTATACTCCCGCGCGGGAGGCGGCGCTTATGCCCGTCCAACGGATCGAACGCAAACTGACCGCGATCCTGGCGGCCGATGTCGCCGGCTACAGCCGGCTCGTCGGTGAGGACGAGGAGGGCACGCTGGCGCGGCTGCGCGCCTTGCAGTACGAATTGATCGACCCACAGGTCGAGACGCATCGCGGGCGCATCGTCAAGACCACCGGCGACGGCATGCTCGTCGAATTCGCCAGCGTCGTCGATGCGGTTCGCTGCGCCGTCGCCATCCAGAGCGCGATCTCGGCGCGCGAGGCTCCGTTGCCGGAAGACCGGCGCATCGCCTTCCGGGTCGGCATCAATCTCGGCGACATCGTCGTCGAGGGCGACGATATTCTCGGCGACGGCGTCAACATCGCCGCCCGGCTCGAAGGCATCGCCGAGCCCGGCGGCATCTGCCTCTCCGCCTCGGCCCACGAGCAGGTCCGCGGCAAGGTCGAAGCGGAGTTCGCCGATCTGGGCGAGCAGAGCCTCAAGAACATCGCAAGGTCCGTGCGCGCCTATCGCGTGCTGCTGGAAACCCCGGTGACGAACCAGCCCGCCGCCCTGCCGCTTCCCGACAAGCCGTCGATCGCTGTTCTTCCATTTCAGAACATCAGCGGCGACCCGGAGCAGGAATATTTCGCTGACGGCATGGTCGAGGAGATCATCACCGCCCTCAGCCGTATTCACTGGCTGTTCGTCATCGCCCGCAATTCGACCTTCACCTACAAGGGGCAGAGCGTCGACGTAAAGCAGGTCGGCCGCGAACTCGGCGTGCGCTACGTTCTCGAAGGGTCAGTGCGCAAAGCGGGCCAGCGGGTGCGGATCACCGCCCAGTTGATCGATGCCGAGAGCGGGACTCACCTGTGGGCTGACCGGTTCGACGGCTCGCTCGAAGACGTGTTCGAGCTTCAGGACAAAATCGCTCTCAGCGTTGTCGGCGTGATCGAGCCGACCTTGCAAGCCGCCGAGGTGCGCCGATCCGCCACCCGCCCGACGGCCAATCTCAGTGCCTACGATGCCTATCTTCGCGCTTATGCCGCAGTCTTTGGATCGCCGACGGAAATTCCGCGGGCTCTCCGTCTGCTGGAGCAGGCGATCGCAGGCGATCCGAATTACGGTCCAGCGCTCGCTTGGGCAGCGGTCTGTTTTCTGCGGCTTATCAGTGACGGTTCCAGCCGAGATCCGGCAGCGGACAGGCGGAGCGGCGTTGACTTCGGACGCCGGGCGCTGGGGGCTGCCGGCGACGATCCGGGCACTGTCGCCAATGCCGCCTTCGCGCTCGCCTCTTTCGGCGAAGATATCGGTGCGATGATGGCTTTAGTGGATCGCGCGCTCACCCTCAACCCGAGCTATGCGCGTGGCTGGTACATCAGCGGCTATCTCCGGCTGCAAGCCGGTCAACCGGATCTGGCGATCGAGCATGCAGAGAGGGCTCAGCGGCTCAACCCGCGAGGCAAGACCCGGGGGTCTTACTTTGTGATCGGCGCGGCGCTTTTGATGAGCCGCCGTTTCGAAGAGGCGGTTTCGAGCCTACTCCTTGCGGTTCAGGATGCCCCCGGCACACCGCTCTCCTATCGATGGCTCGCATCCTGCTACGCTCATTTGGGCCGGATGGATGAAGCGCGGGAGATGGTCGTGCGGCTGCGGACGCTCACCTCTATCATAATCCCGGAGTTTCCACTGCCCTTCCGAAATCCGGAACACCGCGAGCTGTATCTCTCCGGCCTGCGCCTCGCGGTGGGTGTGGCGGAATGAGCCAGACTCGCCGGCTCGCCGCGATCCTGGCCGCCGATGTCGCCGGCTATTCGCGCCTCATGGGGGCGGATGAGGAGGGGACGCTCGCGCGGCTCAAGGCGCTGCGCCGCGAGCTGGCCGACCCGATGATCAAGGAGCACCGCGGCCGCATCGTCAAGACGACCGGCGACGGGCTGCTCGTCGAATTCGCCAGCGTCGTCGATGCGGTGCGCTGCGCCGTCGCGGTGCAGCGCGAGATGGCCGCGCGCAATTCCGGCATCCCGGCCGACCAGCGCATCGAGTTCCGCATCGGCATCAATCTCGGCGACATCATCAAGGATCGCGGCGACATTTTCGGCGACGGCGTCAATGTCGCGGCGCGGCTCGAAGCCATGGCCGAGCCAGGCGGGATCTGCATCAGCGGCGTCGTGCATGATCAGGTGCGCGACCGGCTCGACCTCGTCTTCGACGACATGGGCGAGCAGCAGGTCAAGAACATCGCGCGGCCGGTGCATGTCTATCGCATTCGTGTCGATGCGCCGCCGCCATCGGCCGAGCAATCGGCGCTGCCGCTGCCCGACAAGCCGTCGATCGCGGTGCTGCCGTTCCAGAACATCAGCGGCGACCCCGAGCAGGAATATTTCGCCGACGGCATGGTCGAGGAGATCATCACCGCGCTGTCGCGCATCCGCTGGCTGTTCGTGATCGCCCGCAACTCGACCTTCACCTACAAGGGCCAGGCGGTCGATGTAAAGCAGGTGGGGCGCGAGCTTGGCGTGCGCTACGTCCTCGAAGGCTCGGTGCGCAAGGGCGGCAACCGGGTGCGCATCACCGCGCAGCTGATCGACGCCGAGACCGGCACCCACCTCTGGGCCGAGCGGTTCGACGGTTCGCTCGAAGACGTCTTCGATCTACAGGACAAGGTGGCATCCAGCGTCGCCGGGGTCATCGAGCCGGCATTGCAGGCGGCCGAGACCGCGCGCGCCGCCAACCGGCCGACAACCGACCTCACCGCCTACGATTTGTACCTGCGCGGCTACGCAACGTTCTTCTTGGGGGGAAAGCAGATCCCCGGCGCGCTCCGTCTTTTCGAGCAAGCGATCGAGCGCGACCCGCGTTACGGGCCGGCCCTCGGTTGGGCCGCGGTCTGCTGCATGCGGCTGTGCTTCGATGGCACGAGCAAGGACCCCGAGGGAGACCATCGCAAGGGCACGGATTTCGCCCGGCGCGCGCTGCAAGTCGCTGGTGAGGATCCGGGCGTCCTGGCGAATGTCGCCCTGGCGCTCGCCTCTTTCGGCAAGGACATCGGCACGATGATCGCGTTGGTCGATCGTGCGCTGATGCTCAACCCGAGCTTTGCGCGCGGCTGGTACATCAGCGGTTGGCTCAAAACATATGCGGGCCAGAATGACCTCGCGATCGAGCATGCAGAGGCCTCGTTGCGCCTCAGCCCGCGCGGCCGGTTCGGCACGGTTTTAGGTGTAATCGGCTGCGCGCATTTCCTGAGCCGGCGCTTCGATGAGGCGGTGCCGAAGCTGCTTCTCGCGATCCAGGACAACCCAAA
>CAYMRQ010000108.1:11795-15036 GCA_964392845.1 uncultured Rhizobium sp. | reverse complement strand
GACTCCTTCACGCTCACGGCGCGCGCGAGGTAGATCCCCGCGGGCCCCGCGAGGAAGCGACCGGGCTCGAGGATGACATGGGAATGGAGGCCCGCGAAGAGCTTCCCCGCACCCGCCTTCACGGCCGCGAGGTCCAGCTCGCGGTCGGCCGGGAAGTACGGGATCCCGAGGCCGCCGCCGAGATCGATCGTCCTCGCCGGGCGCCCCGCGACGGCGGCGGCGCGGTGCGCGACGTCGATCGCGCGGCGCCACTGCGCGAGGAGCACGTCCGCCTGGAGGATCTGCGTCCCCGCGAAGATGTGGATGCCCTCGAACGAGAGCCCCGGACGCCCGCAGATGTCGCGCACGACGTCGTCGAGGATCTCCTCGTCGAAGCCGAACGCCGCGGGCTGGCCGCCCATCCGCATCGCGCCGCCGGAGGCCCCGGGCACTGGGTTGACGCGCACGGAGACGGGCACCGGGCGGCTCATTCATCTGTCCATAGACGAGCGCCGCCTTGGAACCCGGGCCGTCGGCCACGATAACCCCCGATTCCATCATCTCGTGATACAGGTCGTTGCGCTCGCCGACCCCGGCGAACACCGAATAGCCGCCGTGCGCCTTGGCGATGTTGTTGATCAATTCCATGATGATGACGGTCTTGCCGACCCCGGCGCCGCCGAACAGGCCGACCTTGCCGCCCTTGGCGTAAGGCGCCAGCAGATCGACGACCTTGATCCCGGTGACGAGGATCTCGGCCTCGGTCGATTGCTCGATGAATTCGGGCGCGGCCCGGTGGATCGGCATGCGGCGGTTGGTGTTGACCGGACCGCGCTCATCGACCGGCTCGCCGATCACATTGAGAATCCGGCCGAGCGTCTCGGGGCCGACCGGCATCATGATCGGGAAGCCGGTATCGACGACCTCGGCGCCGCGCACCAGCCCGTCGGTGGTGTCCATCGCGACCGTGCGCACGGTGCTCTCGCCGAGATGCTGGGCCACTTCGAGCACCAGGGTGCGCCCGGCATTATCGACCTGGAGCGCGGTCAGAATCGGCGGCAATTCGCCCTCGAAGCGGACATCGACGACCGCGCCGATGATCTGGGCGATCGTGCCGACATTGTTTCTTGCCATGTTCTCAAGGTTCCCTGTGGGTATGGCTGCCTATAAATGTCATTGCGAGCGGAGCGAAGCAATCTCGTGCGGGCTGCGCTCACTTCGGTCGAGATTGCTTCGTCGCTGCGCTTCTCGCAATGACACCGGCGGTCACAGCGCCTCGGCGCCGGAGATGATCTCGATCAGCTCCTTGGTGATGACGGCCTGGCGCGTGCGATTGTAGTTCATCGTGAGCCGGTCGATCATGTCGCCGGCATTGCGCGTCGCGTTGTCCATCGCGGTCATCCGCGCGCCCTGCTCGCTCGCCGCGTTTTCCAGTAGCGCGGTATAGAGTTGCACCGCGAGGTTGTTTGGTAAGAGCTCGGCGAGGATCTCCTCTTCCGACGGCTCGAATTCATAGACCGCTCCGCCAAGCGCCGCCAATGCGGCCTCGGCTTCGGCGACGGGGGGCGCAAACGGGATCAGCTGCTGCACCGTGACGATCTGGGTCATCGCCGAGCGGAAGCGGTTGAAGACGATCGTGCACAGGTCAAACTCGCCGGCCTCGTAGAGCGCCAGGAGGCGCTGGGAGATGTCGCGCGCCTCCTCGAACGACACCCGGCGGCGGCCGATCTCGGTCAGGCTGTCGTGGAACAGCCGGCCATAATCGCGGCGCAGGCTGTCGCGCCCCTTCCTGCCGATGGTCAGGATCTTGACCGTCTTGCCGGCATTGTCGAGATCGCGGATGCGGCGCCGCGCCTCGCGCAGGATCGAGGTGTTAAAGCCGCCGGCAAGCCCGCGGTCGGAGGTCGCGACGACGACGAGATGCACATCGTCCCTGCCGGTGCCGGCCATCAGCGGCGGGGCGCCAGGCTGCCCGGCCATGCCGGCGGCGAGCGAGGCGAGCACCCGCTCCATGCGCTGGGCATAGGGCCGCGCCGCCTCGGCCTGCTCCTGGGCGCGGCGCAGCCGCGAGGCGGCGACCATCTTCATCGCCGCGGTGATCTTCTGGGTCGAACGCACGCTGCGGATGCGGACCCGCAGCTCTTTCAGGGTGGGCATGGCGGCCTACTCACATCGTCATGCCCGCGCAAGCGGGCATCCAGGGGCGAGCGACGGGTCTGGCCGCCCTGGATTCCCGCTTGCGCGGGCATGACCGTGAAGAATGCGCAAACATCATCACGCAAAGGTCCGGGTGAAGCCGTCGAAGAACGCGGCCAGCCCCTTTTCGGTGGCGTCCGAGATCTCGCCCTCGGTGAGGATCGCCTCCAGCAAATCGGGGTATTTGGCGCGCAAATCGGCCAGCATCAGCGATTCGAACCGGCCGACATCGGCGACCTCGACGCGGTCGAGATAGCCGCGGGTGCCGGCAAAGATCCCGACCACCTGTTCCTCGACCGGCACCGGCGAGAATTGCGGCTGCTTCAACAGCTCCGTCAGGCGCGCGCCGCGCGCCAGGAGGCGCTGCGTCGCGGCGTCGAGATCGGAGGCGAATTGCGAGAAGGCGGCCATCTCGCGATATTGCGCCAGTTCGAGCTTGATGCGCCCGGCGACCTGCTTCATCGCCTTGATCTGCGCCGCCGAGCCGACCCGGCTGACCGACAGCCCGACATTGATCGCCGGGCGGATGCCGCGATAGAACAGATCGGTCTCGAGGAAGATCTGCCCGTCGGTGATCGAGATCACATTGGTCGGGATGTAGGCGGCAACGTCGCCGGCCTGGGTCTCGATCACCGGCAATGCCGTCAGCGAGCCGGCGCCGTGCGCGTCGTTCATCTTGGCGGCGCGTTCGAGCAGCCGCGAATGCAGATAAAACACATCGCCCGGATAGGCCTCGCGGCCGGGTGGGCGGCGCAGCAACAGCGACATCTGGCGATAGGCGACCGCGTGCTTCGACAGATCGTCGTAGACCATCAGCGCGTGCATGCCGTTGTCGCGAAAAAACTCGCCCATCGCACAGCCGGTATAGGGCGCCAGGAATTGCAACGGCGCCGGCTCAGAGGCGGTGGCGGCGACGACGATCGAGTAGTCGAGGGCGCCGTAATCCTGCAGGGTCTTGACGATCTGAGCGACGGTCGAGCGCTTTTGGCCGATGGCGACGTAGATGCAGTAAAGCTTCTTGGATTCGTCGGTGCCGGCATTGACCTGGCGCTGGTTGAGGATGGTG
>CAYMRQ010000108.1:0-11785 GCA_964392845.1 uncultured Rhizobium sp. | reverse complement strand
CTTAATACCGGAACCCTTCTGGTTGATAATGGCGTCAACCGCAATGGCCGTTTTGCCCGTCTGGCGGTCGCCGATGATCAGCTCGCGCTGGCCGCGGCCGATCGGCACCATGGAGTCGATCGCCTTGAGCCCGGTCTGCACCGGCTCATGCACCGAGCGGCGCGGCACGATCCCCGGCGCCTTGACCTCGACCCGGGTGCGGGTCACATCGACCAGCGGGCCCTTGCCGTCGATCGGGTTGCCGAGCCCATCGACGACCCGGCCCAACAGCCCGCGGCCGACCGGCACATCGACGATCGCGCCGGTGCGCTTCACGGTGTCGCCTTCGCTGATGCCGCTGTCGTCGCCGAAGATCACGACGCCGACATTGTCGCTTTCGAGATTGAGGGCCATGCCCTTCATCCCGTTCGGAAACTCGACCATTTCGCCGGCCTGCACCTTGTCGAGCCCGTAGACGCGGGCGATGCCGTCGCCGACCGACAGCACCTGGCCAACCTCGGCGACATCGGCTTCGCTGCCGAAACCGGCGATCTGCTGCTTGAGGATCGCCGAGATTTCCGCCGCACGGATTTCCATGTCTCTTCCTTCTACCCGATACTTTTCATCGCCAGCCGCAAGCGCTGCAGCCGGCTGTTCAACGATGCGTCGACCATCCGCGAGCCGATCTTGACGATCATGCCGCCCAAGAGGCCGGGGTCGACCCGGATGTCGACCACCACGCGGGCCCCGACAGCGCGGCGCAGCTGCTCGACGAGCGCCGCGTGGCGCGCCTCGTTCAGCTGCTGCGCGACGGTGACCTCGGCGGTGACCTCGCCGCGCCGCTCGGCGAGCTTTTTGAGATAGGCCTCGATCATCGCCGGCACGGCAAACAGGCGCCGGTTCCTCGCGACCACCCCGAGAAAATCGCGGGTCAGATTCGACAACCCGGCGCGCTCGGAGAGCGCGGCGATCGCCTTGCCCTGCTCGCCGCGCGATACGACCGGGCTGTGCAGCAACCGGACGAGGTCGGCGCTCTCGTGCAGCATCGTGCGCAGCTCGCGCAGATCGCCGGCGACGGCATCGAGCGCGGCGCGCTCATCGGCCAGATCGAACAGCGCCGCCGCATAACGTTCCGCCAGGGCGGAGGTGCCTGTCGCTTCAGCCAATGGAAAGCGGTCCCCGATCAGCGCGCCGACGGGAGGACGGTCGCGACAACTCGTTGCTTTGGGGGATCCCGGCGCAACAACGCTCCCGGGGCCGCCGGGCCCCGCGAAATCCGCGCGGTTCGTAACACAGTTGGTTGCCCCGTGCAACCACCGCCAGCCTCGCGCGGAGATACGTAATTCCAAGGGCTTATAGAGTCATTCCGCATCGTCGGAAAGCAGCGTCGCGCGATCGACAGGCGATCGAGGCGGGCCGACGGATAGCGTGCTGCACAGCCGCCTGCAGCATTCCGGTATTCAGGCAACCAGCGGTTCGCTACCCTTCCGCCGACAGCACCGCCGCAGGGCCCCGAGGGTGTCGGCATGGATTGGGACGATGTGTTGCCCGGTTTCGCCATCGCCGTCTTCGCCGCGCTGGCGCTGGCACTGGCGCTGAAGGCCGCCTTCGACGCTCGCCGCGTCAGAACGCAGATCGCCGGTCTGACCGAAAAATTCTGGATGCTCGATCACCGCCTGGTGCGGCTCGCCGAGCGGATCGACCGGCTCGAGGCGGCACCGGGTGAGGCTGCGCCGATAGCGGAGCCGGCCGCTCCGGAGGTGTCGGAGCCGGCCGTCATTCCCGTGGAAGCGGCCGCTGTTGCGGAGGAACCCGCGCCACCCGAGGCGCCGGCGGAGATGCCCGTACCGCCCGTCGCGACGGCGCCGCGCGTTGGTTGGGAACAGAAGCTGGTCGAGCACTGGCTGGTCTGGCTCGGCGGGGCGGCCATGGCGCTCGGCGGCGCGTTCCTTGTCAAACTGTCGATCGATTACGGCCTGTTGACGCCGCTCGTGCGGGTGGTGCTGGGGCTGCTGCTCGGCATCGGTTTGTCGTTCGGCGCGGAGTGGGTGCGGCGGCATGATCTCCCCGAGGAGGGCGACACCGATGCCGCCTCCTATGTGCCGCAGGCGCTCGCCGCCGCCGGCGCGGCGACAGTCTTCGCCAGCCTGTATGCGGCGCATGCGCTGTACGATTTTCTGCCGGCCGGAATCGCCTTCGGGTTGCTCGCCGCGACCGCAGGCGCGACCGTGGCGCAGTCGCTGCGCCACGGACCGCTGGTCGCCGCGCTCGGCCTGGTCGGCGCGTTCGCCGTGCCGCTGCTGGTCACCAGCACGGCCCCGCATGCCTTGCCGCTCTTTGCCTATCTCGCCGTGGTGACCGCCGCCTCTCTGGCATTGCTGCGGCACCGCGCGTGGTGGTGGCTCGCCTGGCTGTCGCTCGCCGGCGCCATCTTCTGGGTCGTGTTGTGGCTGGCGGGCGCCCGCGATCCGGAGGCGCCGGTTGTCGCGGGGTATCTGCTGGTGCAGCTCGGGCTGTTTGTGGCGTTTCGCCGCGGCATCGCCCGGGTCGGTTTCCTGGCCGGCATCGCCGATGCCCCGATCGTGCGTGTGGTGGCGCGCGCGGCCTTCTGGGCGATCGCGTTTGGCTTCCTCCTGCTGGCCCATGCCGACCGGTTCGGCACGACGAGCGTCGGCGCCGCGATCCTGGCCGTCATCGGCCTGATGGTGCTCGCCTACCGCGACAGTGCCCTCGACGATGTCATCGCCGTGGCCGGCGCATTGGCGCTCGCGCTGCTCGCCAGCTGGAACCTGCCGCTTCTGCCGCCGGAGATGAGCCTGTGGGTGTTCCGGCTCCAGCCGGATCACGTCGCCAATTTCTCCACCGCGGCAATCGTGTTCACCCTGTTGCTCGGTGCCGGCGGGTTCATCGTGCTGCCGCGGGTCGCCCGGCCCGGCCGCTGGGCGGCGCTGTCGGCGGCGGTGCCGCTCCTGATCCTGGTCATCGCCTATTGGCGTCTGCAGAAATTCGATCTCACGATCGCCTGGACCCTGGCCGCTCTGGCGCTGGCCGGCCTGGAGCTGCTGGCCGCCGCATCGGTGGCCAAGCGGCGCAGCGGAGCGCCCGAACCCAATATCGAGATCGAGATCGCGCTCGCCGCCTATGCGGTTGGCGTGCTCGGCAGCACCATCGCCGCGGCCGCTTTCGGGCTCGGCGAGGCCTGGCTGACCGTCGCGCTCGCCCTGCACCTGCCGGCGATCGGCTGGGTCGAAGGCCGGATCCGCCTCAAGGCGTTGCGCTGGGTCGCGCTGGGGATCGCCGCGATCGTACTGATCCGGCTGGTGCTGAACCCGTATGTGCTGGAATACCCGCTCGGCGCGACGCCGATCTTCAACTGGCTGCTCTACGGCTATGGGGTGCCGGCCGCCGCGTTCATCGTCGCGACCCGCCAGTTCGGCCGAAGCCAGGACGACGCCCTTGTCTGGGTGCTCGAAGCGGGCAGCGTCCTGTTTTCGCTGCTATTGCTGTCGCTCGAACTGATCCACGCGATCTTTGGCGGGCTCACCAACGCGGTCATGGACGATTTCGGTGCTGGTGCGGCGCTGATCGCGCTGTGGCTCGCTTTCGCCGCCGTGCTGCTGGCGCTGGGCGAGCGCCGGCAGCGTCCGGTGCTGCGCTGGGGCGGCAGGCTGCTGCTCAGCTCGACGACAGTCAGCGCGATCCTGTGGCAGCTGGTCATGCTGCTGTTCGGGGTTCGGGTCGGAAACCTGTGGCTCGTCGACGCGCTGCTCCTCGCCGACGCGGCCCCGGCCGTGATTTACGCGACGATCGCCTGGCTGAGCCCGTCCCGGAAGGTGCTGCGCACGCTCACGCGAATCCTTGCCGCCGCCTACGCGTTCGCCTGGATCAGTCTGGAAATCCGCCACGTCTTCCATTTCCCCGGCAAGGTCGAGCTGTTCGCCAGCAGCACCGAGGCGGAATGGTATGCCTATTCGGTTGCCTGGCTCGCCTTTGCCGGTACCGGGCTTGGCATCGGGCTGGTCTGGCGCAACCAATGGCTGCGCCGAGCCGGGCTGATCGGTATCGGGCTGGTGATCGCCAAGGTATTTCTGTCCGACATGGCCGAACTCAGCGGCGTGTTGCGCGCGCTCTCCTTTCTCGGCCTCGGCGGCGCCCTGATCGGCCTCGGCTACGCCTATCGCCGGCTGCGCCCGTTGCAGCCATAGCAACAGAAAACTGTACGGATCGATACCGACCGGGAGGCGCGCCGAGCCGCCGAACCGCACCCGGCCGAGCCAGTCGCGCAGCACGGCCTGCAGATTGACCGAGCGCGCGGCTCAATGCCATCCGAGCCGATCGAGTTCGGCTTGGCAGACCGAAGCGAGTTCTGGAAGCCCGACCTTGATCGTCTCCCAGATGATCTCGCCCTCACGCACAAAATATTCGTGGGCTAGAATATTCCGCATGCCGAGGATCTGGCGCCACGGCACTTGCGGGTATCGGGATCTCACATCATCGCCAACGCCCTTGGCAGCCTCTCCGATCGCCAGAATTCGATAGGCGGTGGCGTCCTGGACATCGGCGTCTTCGAGAAATTGTTCTCGGCTGAGCCCGCTCGTCTGCCGTTCGATCCGCTCGATGAGTTCAAGGATGTCGAGCAGACTGTCGATCGGACTGCCGCCCGGCGTCAAAATACCCGGACCGCCGCGGCCTCGATGCCCGGCCGCCGCCGGGGGTGAATCGCCTTGCGCGTCATCAGATCGACCTTGGTTCCAAGGATGTCCTGCATGCGCTCCTTGAGCGCCACGAGGTCGAAAAGCGTGAAGCCCTGCGGGCGATCGAGGTCAAAAAAGATATCCACATCCGAGGTGTCGCGAACGACACCTCGCGCCACCGAGCCGAAGAGGAAGAGCGCACCGACGCCGGATCGACGAAACTCCGGCTCATGCTGCTTCAAAAGGGCGACCACCTTGCCGCGCTCCATCTTGGATCTCCCATCCCGGTCGGAGGCAATAGCCAATCATACGGCGCCGATCGCTCTAAGGCCAATTATGGGGATGCCCCCGCTGCATTTCGAGGCGACAGGTTCGGACGTCGGGTGGTCAGGGTGCCGCCGCTCAAAGGAAGCTGTACGGGTCGATATCGACCTGGAGACGCGCCGAGCCGCCGAGCCGCACGCGGCTGAGCCAGTCGCGCAGCACGGCCTGCAGATTGACCGCGCGCTCGGCCTTTATGAGGAAGCGCCGCCGGTGGCGCCGGCGCAGGATCGCCAGCGGGGCGGGGGCCGGGCCGAGCACGCTGATGCCGGGCAGTTGCGGCGCGGCGCGGGACAGGGCCCGGGCCGCGAAATCGGCCGAATCGGGATCGCCGGCGCTGACGATCAGCGCCGCCAGCCGGCCGAACGGCGGCAGCCCGCCCGCCCGCCGGGCGCTCGCCTCGGCGGCGAGAAAGCCGTCACGGTCGCCGGCGGCGAGCGCCACCATCACCGGCTGATCGGGCATATAGGTCTGGATCAGCGCGCGCCCCGGCCGCTCGGCCCGCCCGGCGCGGCCGGCGACCTGGTGCAACAGCTGATAGGTCCGCTCCGCCGCGCGCAGATCGCCGCCGGTGAGGCCGAGATCGGCGTCGACCACCCCGACCAGGGTCAGCATCGGGAAATGGTGGCCCTTGGCGACGATCTGGGTGCCGATCAGCACATCGTAGCGGTGCGCGACCATCGCATCGGCCAGCTCGGAAGCGGCGCGCGGGCCCGACAGCAAATCGCTGACCATCAGCGCGATGCGCGCGCCGGGAAACCGCGCGGCCACCTCCTCCCGGAGCCGCTCGACCCCCGGCCCGCACGGCACCAGGGTCCCGGCGGCGAGGCATTCGGGGCAGAGCGCCGGCACCGGCGCGGCGTAGCCGCAATGATGGCACAGGAGCCGCGCGGTGAAGCGGTGCTCGACCAGCCAGGCGGTGCAGCTCGGGCATTGCATCCGATGGCCGCAGGCGCGGCACAGGGTCAGGGGCGCATAACCGCGCCGGTTGAGAAACAACAGCGACTGCTCGCCGGCCGCCAAATTCCGACTGAGCGCCTGGATCAGCGGCGCGGACAGAAACCGCCCGGGTTCGACCTGCTCGCGCCGCATATCGATGAGCGCGATCTTGGGGAGGCTCGCCTCGGCATGACGGCGCGGCAAATGCACCGGCTCGTAACGGCCGCGCGCGATATTGACGACGGTTTCGAGCGAGGGGGTCGCCGAGACCAGGACGATCGGAATATGGGCGAGCGAGGCGCGCAGCACCGCCATATCGCGCGCCTGATAAGAGACCCCATCCTCCTGCTTGTAGGAGGGGTCGTGCTCCTCGTCGACAACAATGAGGCCGAGCTCGGGAAACGGCAGGAAAAGCGCCGAGCGCGCCCCGACGACGATGCGCGCGCGGCCGGCAGCGACCGCCCGCCAGGCGTCGCGCCGCGCGGTATGCGACACGTCGGAATGCCATTCCACCGGCATCGCGCCGAAGCGGCGGCGGAACCGGTCGAGCCATTGCGCCCCCAGCGCGATCTCGGGCAGCAGGACCAGCACCTGGCGGCCGGCAACCAGCGCCGCCGCGATCGCGGCAAAATAGGTCTCGGTTTTGCCCGAGCCGGTGACCCCGTCGAGTACCGTGACGCTGAAGCCGGCGGCGCCGGTGCGCTCGACAAGACGGCTTGCCGCCGCAAGCTGGTCGGGCGACAGCTTCGGCCCCGCGGCATGCCACTCGCCGGCGGGCGGTGACGGCAGCCTGCCCGGCAGCGACCTCTCGCCGACATGGCCGGCGGCGATCAGCCCGCGCACCACCCCGGCACCGCACCCCGCCCGCCGAGCGGCTTCGGCAACCGGCCAGGCCGACCCGTCGCGCAGGGTTTCGAGCACCCGCCGGCGCGAAGCGGTCAGCTTTTTGCCGCTGCCGGGTTCGTCGAGCGCGGCGAGCCCCGCCGGAGTTGCGGCGCATACCAGGCGCGGCGGCGGCGGCAATAACGCTTCCTCGACGCTCATCGCCATGCGCAGCACCGCGCCCGGGGGGCTGAGCGTATAGAGGGCGACGCGCTCGATGAAGCGGCGCAGCTCCGGCCGCAGTGGTGGCGTCGGCAGGATTTCGTCGACCGGCTTCAGCCGCTCGATCGGGACCGCCGAGCCCGATTCTTCGCCCGTCTCCTGCCACACCACGCCGATCACGCGCCGCGAGCCGAGCCGCACCCTCACAAAGCTGCCGGGCTCCGGGACTGCCGCGCCGTCCGGCATCAGGTAGTCGAGCGGCTCGGGCAACGGCAGCGGCAGCATCACCCGCACCTTGTGCGCCGCAAGCGGGCGCTCGCCCTCCTGGTCGGCTTCCCCGGGGCTGTTGGCACGGCAGTCGGGCATCGCTACACTGATCCTCGGGCCGGTGCGGTCGCCGGCCACCCTTGATGGCGCTTGGGGAGGACGAGCGCCGGCCGTCGCTCAGGTTTCAGGTGTGGTTGAATGATCATCGGGTGCCCCGCTCTCCACTGCCAGCGCGCTCCGCTCCTCGCCGGGGCGAGGTAGCAGCGCCGTGGCCGACCTCCCGCGCGACAAGCCGCACAGCGAGCGCGATGCCGCCCCGGCACCCGAATTGCCGGGAGAGATCGGCGGTCGCGACATCATCGCCTATCTGCACCGGCATCCCGATTTCCTCGATTCTCACCCGGAGGCGCTGCGCCTGCTGCGCCCGCCAACCCGCGAGATTGGCAAGGATGTTGTCGATTTCCAGCATTTCCAGATCGAGCGGCTGCGTCGCGATCTGGCGCGCGTCAATCTCGAACACCGCACCCTGATTGCCGCCAGCCGCGGCAATCTGGCAAGCCAGGGCCGGGTGCACAAGGCGGTGATCGCGATCCTTGCCGCCCCCAGCTTCGAGCAGCTGTTGCAGACCGTGACGACCGATCTTGGCGTGCTGCTCGATGTCGATGTCGTGACCATCGGGGTCGAAAGCACGGCGGCGCCGGCGGGGCGGCTCAGCCTGCACGGCATCCATCTGTTGAAGGCGGGCGCGGTCGACGCGCTGCTCGGCCCGGAACGCCCCGCGCTGTTGCGCGCCGACGCGGCCGGCGAGGCGGCGCTGTTCGGCAGCGCCGCCGGGCTCGTTCGCTCGCAGGCGCTGCTGCGCCTCACCTTTGGCCGCGGCGCCCCGGTCGGGCTGTTGTGCATCGGCACGCGCCAGCCCGGGCGGTTTCATCCCGGGCTCGGCACCGAGATGCTGGGCTTTCTCGCCCGGGCGCTCGGCATCACCATCGCGCAATGGCTGAACCCGCCGCGGTCCGGATAGCGAGCTTCCCGGCGCTTCCCGGGCCGGTTCCGCTGGCGCGGTATTCCGCCGCCGAGGATCTCCGCGCCGCGATCGCGTTGTGGGCGGCGTGGCTTGATGGCGAGCGCCGCGCCTCGGCCCACACGATCGCCGCCTATGGCCGCGATCTCGCCTGCTTTCTCGATTTCCTGACCGGGCATCTCGGCGAGATGCCGGGCCTCTCGACTCTCGACCGGCTGCGCCCGGCCGACTTCCGGGCCTATCTTGCGTATCGCGCGGCGCGGGTCGAGCGCGCCTCGATCGCGCGCGGCCTGTCGGTGGTGCGCGGCTTTGTCCGGTTTCTCGAACGCCGTGGGCTGGCGTCGAGCCCGGCGCTCGCGGTGCTGCGCGCGCCAAAGCTGCCGCACAGCGTGCCGAAAGCGCTGACCGTCGCCGACGCCGCCGAAATGATCGACGCGCCGGCCGGGCTGGTGGCCAGCGTGTGGCAGGCCAGGCGCGATGTCGCGGTGCTGACGTTGCTTTACGGCTGCGGCTTGCGCATTTCCGAGGCGCTCGGCCTCAAGCGTTCGGAGGCGCCGCAAGGGGACATCATCACGATCACCGGCAAGGGACAGAAACAGCGGATCGTGCCGGTATTGCCGGTGGTGCGCCGGGGAATCGCCGATTACCTCGCCGCCTGCCCCTATGCGCTCCTCGCGGACGGCCCGCTCTTCGTCGGCGCGCGCGGCGGCCCCTTGAGCCCGCGCCTGGTGCAGCGCCAGATGGAAATTCTGCGCGGTGCGCTCGGCCTGCCCGAGACCGCGACCCCGCATGCGCTGCGCCACAGCTTTGCCACGCACCTGCTCGGCGCCGGCGGCGATCTGCGCGCGATCCAGGAGCTCTTAGGCCACGCCAGCCTGTCGACGACGCAGCGCTATACCAGCGTCGAAACCGAGCGCCTCCTCGCCGTCTATGACGCCGCGCACCCAAGGGCGCGCCTGCCGAGCTGAGTCCCCACCGTCCGCGGGAACCTCCGGCCGCTGATGTATTCAGCGGTTGGGAAAACCGCGAATTACTGCCCTGCGCGCTGCACGAAGGCAGCGGGTGCGACGATCGGAATGCTGCGGAACGGGTTCAGGGCGAGCAGATCGGCGTCGCCGCTGATGATCAAATCCGCATGGCCATTCACGGCCAGCTCCAAAAATTTGTCGTCTGTGGGATCGCGGCAAGCGGCGATCCGCTCGGCGATCGCGACCAGCTCCGCGGCGGACATCAGCTCTCGCAACCAAGCCCGCGTGTCGTTGCCAATCAGCGGAACGAAGTAGGGTCGGGCCACGACTTCGAATAGCTGTTGTTCGGTCGCCAGCGATTTGAGCAGGACATCGCGTCGCTGGACTGCGCCGGCAGCTGCGGCGGGTGTGGAATTGCGTTTGAGCGCAGCGCCAACGAGGACATTAGTATCGATAACAACCCTCATCCGGCTCGCGGCTCGACTTCCTGTTGCGCCTGCTTGATCATCCGATCGATATCATCATCGGTAAGGCCGGCCGCGATGACGCGAGCGCGCGCCTCGCGCCGGCCGGGGATCAGCTCGTCAGCCTCGATTGTGATCGTAACACGGTCGTGCGGATCGAGGCCGCGGCGCGCCAGCTCGGAAGCAACTTCGCTCACTGTAGTTTCGATCACTTCGGTTTGCTGCGACATGGCCCGCGCTCCTCGCCCGCGAATCTAGGCCCGAGATTGACTCCGCGACGATCACGGCCCGCCGCCGGTCATCTTTGTATGGTAATCACTATTGACGGATGACCATCTCGCGGAAAGATTTCTCTTCGATGCACGCCAACGAAATAGAAGCGTTCGCTGACATCCCGGTTCCACGTCGGCTGATAACCCGGTTCCACCAGATCGACGCCAACTGAGCCGTGCTTGGGACCCAATATACCGGGCTCGACGATCACCACCCCATCAAACGCCTTCGGATCACAGACAGCCCCAGAGCTTTTACCGTGGCCGCCATACATTCCAAGGTGTTCGCTCTCCTTGAAGGCTGTGGTCAACGGCTTCCGCGTCTGGCGCAGCATCGCCCTGCCGCAGGTTTTCTGGTGAAAAATCCCGTTTAGATGATAGCTGGCATGTGGATTTCCCGACCCACGATCGGCGCGCGGGTACATGATAAATATCTCACCCTTGGCGTTGCAGCGGACCCACATAGTGAGCCAAAGATCAGAGCCGTCCCGGATTGCCACAGCGTACTTCTGTTCCCCGGGAACGCGCCGAAGCTCCATCCGTCCAACTTTTGGGCTACTCTCGCCAAGTCTCAGCGCTTCGTCGAAGCAGGCCCGCCACATTTCTAGCTCCTGCCGTGTGCAGGCCGCGGCGTCCACAGCCTGGTATTTAAGCCATCCCTGAAACGTCAGCAGATCGTCATCACTGATAAAGTCGTCCATTCAGTCCGCGCTGCCCGCCGCTCGATCAACCTCCCAGCACCTTCTTCATCGTCGTGCCGATCGCCGCTGGCGATTCGGTCACGGTGACGCCGGCGCGGCGCAGCGCCTCCATCTTGTCGCCGGCGCCGCCCTTGCCGCCTGATATGATCGCCCCGGCATGCCCCATCCGCCGGCCGGGCGGCGCCGCGGCGCCGGCGATAAAGCCGACCATCGGCTTCTTTCTCCGCGCCCGGCGCAGGAATTCGGCGCCCTCCTCCTCGGCGGTGCCGCCGATATCGCCGATCATGACGATGGCGTCGGTCGCGTCGTCGGCGAGGAACATCTCGAGGACATCGATGAAGTCGAGACCGTGGATCGGGTCGCCGCCGATGCCGACGCAGGTGCTTTGCCCGAGCCCGGCGGCAGTCGTCTGGGCCACCGCCTCGTAGGTCAGGGTGCCCGAGCGCGAGACGATGCCGACCCGCCCCCGATTGTGGATATGGCCCGGCATGATGCCGATCTTGCATTCGCCGGGGGTGATGACCCCCGGGCAGTTCGGTCCGATCAGGCGGCCCTGCCACCCGTCGAGGCTGCGCTTGACGCGGACCATGTCGAGCACCGGGATGCCCTCGGTGATGCAGATGACGAGCTCGATCCCGGCATCGACCGCTTCGAGGATCGCGTCGGCGGCGTAAGGCGGCGGGACATAGATGACGCTCGCGGTGGCGCCGGTCCGGGTGCGCGCCTCGTGCACGGTGTCGAACACCGGCAGATCGAGATGCTTTGTGCCGCCTTTGCCGGGGGTGACGCCGCCGACCATCCTTGTGCCATAGGCGATAGCCTGCTCGGAGTGGAAGGTGCCCTGCGAGCCGGTGAAGCCCTGGCAGATCACCGTCGTCGCGGCATCGACGAGGATCGCCATCACCCCGCCTCCCGCGCCGCCGCGACGACTTTGCGCGCGGCATCCTCGAAATTCTCGGCGGCGAGCAGCGGCAGCCCCGATTGGCTCAGGATGCGCCGCCCCAGCTCGACATTGGTGCCTTCGAGGCGCACCACCAGGGGGACATGCAGATTGACCTCGCGCGCCGCCGAGACGATGCCTTCGGCGATCACGTCGCAGCGCATGATGCCGCCGA
>CAYMRQ010000107.1:3163-15247 GCA_964392845.1 uncultured Rhizobium sp. | reverse complement strand
GCCGGTAGAACTCGCGCGACATGTTGATGTAGCCGAACACCTTCAGATCCCAGGCCTCGCGCCAGCGCGCCTCGTCGATGTCGGCGATTCCGCCGCGCGGGATCGCGCCGGCGTTGTTGACGAGGAGATCGGTGTCGGCGCATTCGGCGGCGAGCCTGTCGACATTCTTGCTGTCGCTCAGATCCATCGCGCAGACGCGAACCGACACGTTGCTCTGGCCGAGGATCCCGGCGAGCACCGCGTCGAGATTGGCCTGGGTGCGCGACACCATGACAACGTCGCAGCCTTCCTCGGCCAGCGCCTCGGCGCAGGCGCGCCCGATCCCGCGCGACGCGCCGGTGACCAGCGCCTTCCTCCCGCGCAACCCGAGATCCATCGCGTCCTCCCCGCTTGACGCCCCGAGATTGCTTCGTCGCTCCGCTCCTCGCAATGACAATCGTTTTACTGTCATTGCGAGCGAAGCGAAGCAATCTCGATGTCCAGCTAATCGAGCTTGATCCAGGTCAGCTCGTGCTTGTTGTGGTAGAGGTGGCGCAGCGTTGAGCCGGGGATCGCAGCAAACCGCGAAGCGGTCGCGTGATCGGTCTTGCCCTGGAACTTGATCGTGCAGACAAAGCGGCGACAGGTATCCGCCGCCAGCCAGCGCTCGACCAGCGCCAAAAGCCGCGCCGGATAGCACACGACGTCGCAAAACAGCCAGTCAACCGGGCCGATCCCCACGGGGTCGAGGGCGAAGGCGCTGTCGCGGCGATGCTCGATGCCCGGCAGCCGCGCAATTTCGGGCGCCAGCGGGGCGCGGTCGACGCTGATCACGCGCGCGCCGAGGCGCGTCAATGCCCAGCTCCACCCGCCCGGGCTGCTGCCGAGATCGAGGCAAACCTCGCCCGGCGCGGGGCATCGTCCGATCAGGGTCAAGGCTTCCCACAATTTGAGATAGGCCCGGCTCGGCGGACCGGCGCGGTCTTCGACAAAGTGCACTTCGCCGTTCGGAAAGGGGCTCGTGCACTGCGGCGAGGCGAGCACCGTGTTGGCGTCGAGCAGTGTCCACGAGCCGAGCGGCGCAGCCGGGGCGGGAGCCCCGAATTCCAGCGGTCTTGCCGAGACGACCGGCAGCTGCGCCTGGATCAGCATGGCGCGGCGATGGAGGCGCGGGGCGTAGGGCGCCCAGTTGCGCTGGATCGCGCGCAGCTGGCGCGCGGCGTCGGCGATCGAGGCGACCCTGATCTCGCGCGGTTCGAGCCAGATGTTCTGCGCCCAGGCGGCGGCGCGCGGGGCCCCACGCGCGACCAGCAGCCGCTCGCAGGCGAAGTCGACCGCTCCGAGCTCGTGCGCCAGCTCGGCGGTGAACCCCTCGGCGGCGAGATAGGCGGTGCGCCCCGGCGGGCCGGCCGGTTTAGCGGGCAAGCAGGAAATCGCGGCCATTGCGGGTCAAACTGTGCACGATGGGAACTAGTGTCCCGATTCCGAAGTTCGCGATATCCCGATCTCGTCGTCCCGGCAGGGCCACCAGATCGAACGGGTTGCCTTCGGCATCGAGCCAGCGTGCACCCTTCAAGCCCGTGGGCCTTCAGCCCACGGGCTTGACCCGTGGGGCGCACCAAAACATCGCCGCCCGCCGCCAGCACGCCGTGGGCCTTCAGCCCACGGGCTTGACCCGTGGGGATCCGGTGCGGCTGCATGTAGGCTCGATCGGCGATCCGGATTTCGCCCTTCACGACCGGTATCCGGTCGAACCGTTCGCCTTCCTGTTGATCGGTCACTGCGAAGAAGCCGAACCGTTCGGCGGGAAGCTCGAACGCGCTGTGCACGCGCCACAGCCCGTTCTTCTGCCGGGCGGCCAACCCCGCCTGGGGCACGCCCGTCTTGAGCACGGGGGTGGCGTCGATCTGTGTACGAGTCATCCCATCCTAGAATCATAGCCGATTCCAATGCGCAAGCGTTATCTTAGCGCCTATGGGCCTGCGCCGGGACGACATTGGTATTTATCCAGGCGGCGAGCGCAGCGAGCGCCCGGTCCCGGGTCGGGCCGAACCAGACTTCCGCGTGGTTCGCGCCGTCGACCTCGATCATCTCCTTGGGCTCGCCCGCCGCGGCGTAGAGGCGCCTCGCCTCGGCGATCGGGATGGCCTCGTCGGCCGTGGCGTGCAGGATCATCACCGGCACGCCAAGACCGCCGATCAGCGCCTCGGAATCGAGCGGATCGGCCATCAACAGCCGATACGGCAGCTTCAGGCCGCGCAACTCGAACAGCCGCACGACCGAGGCATAGGGGGAGTTGAGCAATACCCCGGCGACCGGCCGGTCATGCGCCAGCCCGACCGCGATGCCGGTGCCCAGGCTTTCGCCAAAAACGGCGATCTTCGCCGCCGGCGCCGCTTGACGCACGAAGTCGAAGGCGGCGCGCGCGTCGGCCCGCAACCCGGATTCGCTCGGGCTCCCGGTCGAGGCGCCGTTGCCGCGATAATCGATGCCGAGGACGCCAAAGCCATTGTCGGCGAAGTCGCCAACCTGGCCGGCGTAATCGGACAGCACCACGCCTTTACCGGTCAGGATCACGATCGCGCCGTGCCCCGGCTTGGGCGGCGTCCACCAGCCGTAGAGACGCTCGCCGTCTTCGGTCGCGATCTTGACCTCGGCGACGCCGTTGAGCCCGGCCGCCTGCGGCGCGGTGCTGGCGCGCTCCATCGGATAGAACACAAAGGATCGCTCGTTCGCGACAAACCACACGCAGAGCCCGGCATAGGCGAAGCCGGCGAGCAAAATCACCGCTGATGCCGCGGCAATCATGAGCTTCGCCAGGGGCCATCGGCCAGGCATCATTCCCCCGCGGCGAACCCTAGCTCAGCGCCGGAAACACATGCTCGCCGTCGAGGCCGAGCGGCAGTGGTTCGACGCTCGCCGCCTCGGCCGGGAACAGCGGCCCGTAGAGGTGCGGGAACAGCGCGCCGCCGCGTGCCGCCTCCCAGCGCAGCCGCACGCCGAGGCGCGCCGCCTCGACCGCGACGAGCACGAGGCCGGCCTGTCCGGCGCGATGGCGCCGCGCACTCTCGGCGATCTGATCAGCGGTAGAGAAGTGGAGGAAGCCGTCGCACCGGTCGTCGGCCGTGCCGACGTATCGGCCCGCCGCGACCGCCTCGGTCCATGCCTCGGCCGGGCACATGTGATAGATCATTTGCGTCATGATGCGATGCTATCGCGGCCACCATCTTCCGTCGCCGAATAAAAGTCCCCTTGCCCGGACTTGTTCCGGGCATCCACGTCTTTGTTCTCGACGCGGTAAAGAAAGACGTGGATGGCCGGGTCAAGCCCGGCCACGGGGCGTTCGGTGCGGCGAGCATCAGACGGGATGATAACCCCGCCCGATCGCGTTCTGGTGCCGCGCGCCCCGGCGCTGGTCGCCGGTTTCCGCGAGATCCTTTGGTTGTCGCCCGAGGGCGAGATCGAGGCGCTGTCGCCAACGGAGGCGCGCGCCCGCCTGGAGGGCGAGACCGCGATGGTGTGCCATGCGCGCGCGGTTGCGCGGCGGCTCGACATCGCCGGGTTCGCTGCGCTCGACCTCCTGGAATTGTTCGCCTTTGTCCGGCCGGCGCAATTCTGCGTGCCGACGCCGCGCGGGATCGCCGCCGCGCTCGGCCTCGCGCCGCCGGACAACATGGCCGAGGCTTGCGTCGCGCTCGCCACCGCCGCGCGCGCCTTGCTGCAGCAGCTTCAGGGCGAAACCGAGCCCGACATCCGCGCGATCGCCGAGGCGGCCGAGCGTGCCGGCTGGGCCTGGAGTCCGGCGGTGCTCGCCGCCTTGCCGGCGGGCGAGCCCGGGGCATTGCGCCGCAGCGCCGGATTGCGCGTCTGGCAGAGCCTTGGCGAGTGGCAGGAGCGGGCGCCCCCGCCGATGCCCGGCAATGCGCCGGTCTCGGCCGAGGATGCACGGCAGCGCCTCGCGACGCTGCTCGGGGACGGCGCCGAGGCGCGGCCGCAGCAGGCCGATTACTCCGCCGCGGTCGCCGCCGCCTTTGCGCCACGCGACCGGCCGGATATGCCGCACGCGGTGCTCGCTGAGGCCGGCACCGGGGTCGGCAAGACGCTCGGCTATATCGCGCCGGCGAGCCTGTGGGCCGAGAAGAACCAGGGCGCGGTGTGGATCTCGACCTTCACGCGCAACCTGCAGAGCCAGATCGCCGGAGAGCTGGACCGGCTCTATCCCGACCCGGTGCAAAAGCGCCGCCGGGTCGTTGTCCGCAAGGGCCGCGAGAATTTCCTCTGCCTGTTGAATTACGAGGATGCGGTGCGCGCGGCGACCGCGCGGGGAGCGCAGTCGGTCGCGCCGCTGGCTCTGATCGCCCGGTGGATCGGCGCCACCGAAGCGGGCGACCTGGTCGGCGGCGATTTCCCGGGCTGGCTCGCCGAGCTGATCGGGCGCGGCCGGGTCAATGGATTGGCCGATCGCCGCGGCGAGTGCATCCATTCGGCCTGTCCGCATTTCCGCCGCTGCTTTGTCGAGAAGAACGTGCGCGCGGCGCGCCACGCCCGCCTCGTCGTCGCCAACCATGCGCTGGTCATGGCGCAGGCCGCATTGGGCGGGCTCGACGATGCCAGCGTGCCCACCCGCTACGTCTTTGACGAGGGACACCATCTGCTCGAAGCCGCCGATTCGGCGTTCTCGGTGCGCCTCTCCGGCCAGGAAGGGCGGGAGCTGCGGCGCTGGCTCCTCGGCGCCGAAGCCGGCCGGTCGCGCGCCCGCGGCTTGCAGCGCCGCATCGGCGACCTGGTCGAAGCCCCAGGGGAAGCTGGCGAGGAGGCCGGCCCGGCGCTGATCGAGGCGCTGGTTGCCGCCCGCATCCTGCCGGCCGATGGCTGGCACCAGCGCGTCGGAGAGGGGCGCGGCCTGCCGGGCTTCGAAAGCTTTCTCGCGCTGGTGCGCCGCCAGGTGCTGGCGCGTGCCGCCAATGGGGGCCCCGGGGGCGATACGGGCTACGGCATCGAGGCCGAGGCGCGTCCGCCGATCGACGGCCTCACTGAGGCCGCCGGACGGCTTGCCGCCGGGCTCGACCGCCTCGCCGCTGCATTGCGCCGCCTTTCGGAATGTCTGCGCCGCCAGCTCGAGGATTCCGAGAACCCGCCCGAGCCCGGTCTGCGCCAGCGCCTCGACGCGACGATCCGCGGGCTCGACCGCCGCGCCGATGTGCAGCTCGGCGCGTGGAGCGCGCTGCTGCGCGATCTCGCTGAGCCGCCCCGCCCGGAAACCGTCGAGTGGCTGGCGCTCGACCGCGCCGAGGGCCGCGACACCGATGTCGCGGTCAACCGCAACTGGATCGATCCCGGCATCCCCTTCGCGCAAGCGGTGGCGCAGCCGGCGCATGGCATTGTGGTGACCTCGGCGACCCTGACCGACGGCGAGATCGACACCGGGATCGCCTGGAGCGCCGCGGAAGCCGCCACCGGGCTGCGCCACCTGTCGGAAACCCCGCGAGCCGCGCGTATCGCCTCCCCCTTCGATTACCCGGCGCAGACCCGCATCTTTATCGTGACCGATATTCCGCGCGACGATATCGGCCAGGTTGCCGCCGCCTTCGCCGCGCTGATGAGCGCCGCCAAGGGCGGCGCGCTCGGTCTCTTCACTGCGATCGCGCGGCTGCGCGCGGTGCATGAGCGGATCGCCCCGGTGCTCGAAGCAAGCGGGCTCTTGCTGCTCGCTCAGCATGTCGACGCGATGTCGACCGCGACCCTGGTCGACATCTTCCGCGCCGAGGAGGATTCGTGCCTCCTCGGCAGCGATGCGGTGCGCGATGGGGTCGATGTGCCGGGGCGCTCGCTGCGCCTCATCGTCTTCGACCGGGTGCCGTGGCCGCGCCCCGACATCCTGCATCGCGCGAGAAAGCCGGTGTTCGGCGGCGCGCAATACGACGACCGCATCGCCCGGCTGCGGCTGCGCCAGGCCTATGGGCGCCTGGTGCGGCGCGCCGACGATCGCGGAATCTTCGCGATCCTCGACCGCGCCTTGCCGTCGCGGCTGCTGTCGGCCTTCCCCGCCGGGGTGCCGGTGCTGCGGGTGCCGCTGGTCGAGGCGGCCGAGGCGACGGCCGAGTTTCTCGGCCAGCAAAACTAAGAGCCCTCGGCCGGGCTTGACCCGGCCGTCTACGTCTTCGGGCGGGCCGGTACTAACGGACGATAAAGACGTCGGTGGCCGGCTCAAGTCCGGCCACGGGGACCTCAGGGTCGCTGTTCCCGTCGCTATCAACCTCGGCTTGACAGAGGTGGCCAGCTCTGGTCTGTGCGGCGCAGCATGCCGGGACCGGCCGGCGCGTGAAAAGGAGCGGCAATGCTCGACCCCCACGGTGCGCTGATCTGCACGATGGTGATCGTCTCGGCGGCGGATCGCGACATGACCGATGCCGAGATCGAGATCATCGCCGCGATTGTCGGCCAACTGCCGGCTTTCCGCGGGTTCAATCGGCAGCAGCTACCGGCCGTGCTCGATACCTGCACCCGGCTGCTGAACCGCGAGAACGGGCTCGAAGAAGCCTTTGCGGCGATCAAGGCGGCATTGCCGGCCAGGCTGCGCGAGACCGCCTATGCGATCGCCTGCGATGTCGCCGCCGCCGACCACGAGGCGACCCAGGAGGAATTGCGCGTCCTCGAAATGATGCGCCACCGCCTCGACATCGACCGGCTGATCGCCGCCGGCATCGAGCGCGGCGCCAGGGCACGGTTTCAACGGCTGTGAGAAGCAAAGGACCGCGGCCGTCCCCGGCCGCATGCGGGCCAGAGGCCCGCGATCCGGGTTACGAACTCGCTCCCGCCGGCGGCAGCGCCTGCCGGATCGCCTCCTGTACCTCCGGCGGCTGGGATTCGAGCGCGTCGCACAGGCGGCGCATCTGGCGGCGCAGGCTATAGACCTGGTCGAGCAAGCCGAGCACCAGCGACATCGCCTCGTCGTCGACGGCGAATTCGCGCCTGATATCGAGGATCAGTTCGACCCGGGCGATGTCGACCTCGTGGAACAGCCAACCATCGCCACTGGGCCCGCCCGCACCCTCGGGCAGGATCCAGCGGTTCTCGACCCAGCGCTCGAATTCGCTGCTGTCGAGCTCGGCGAAGCGCCGGGTCAGCTCATCGAGGCCGATCACGACTTGGTCCCTTGGGTCTTAGCCTCATCACTTGTCCCTAGGTCCATCGCGCGGCGCGGATCGGTCGGGTGCTGCTCGGCCCAGCCCTGGAGGAACTCAGCCAGCGCCGCATCGCCGCTCGCGCCGATCATCACCTTGAGCGTCACATATTGGTCGCCGATGGTCTCGCCGCCGCGATGCCGGCGATGGATGCCCCTGCCGCGCAGCCGCAGCCGCGTGCCGCTATCGGAGCCCGGGGGGATCGTCATCGTCACCGGCCCGCTCACTGTCGGCACCGGCACCCGCGCTCCGAGCACCGCCTCAGCCAGGCTGACCGGCAGCTCGACATGGATGTCGTCGCCCTCGCGGCGAAAGAATTGGTGCGGCGCGATATGCACCTCGATCAGCGCATCTCCCGGCGGGCCGCCGCCAAAGCCCGGTCCGCCCTTGCCCTTGAGGCGCAGCACCTGACCCTCTTCGATGCCCGGCGGGATCGTCACGTCGAGCCATTCCGCGGGCGACAGCGCGAGGCGCTGCCTGCCGCCGGTCGCGGCCACGGCGAAGTCGATCGTCAGGGTGAACTGGCGGTCCGGACCGGGCATCGAGAACCCCTCGTCGGCATGTCCAGCGCCCCTGCCGGCACGGCGCCCGCCGCCGCGTCCGAACATCGCGAACAGATCATCGAGATCGCCGACATCCATCTCGCCCTGCGGCTGGTATTTCCAGCCCTGCGCGCCTTCGGCATGCGGGCGATAGGAATAGCGCGGCCGTTCGGCGCCACTCTCGTCGATTTCGCCGCGATCGTAGCGCGCCCGTTTATCCGGGTCCGACAGGATGTCATTGGCCGCCGTTACCGCCTTGAAGCGCGCCTCGGCCGCCGGCTTGCCCGGGTTGAGGTCGGGATGGAACTCCTTGGCGAGCTTGCGGTAGGCCTTGCGGATCTCCGCCGGGCTGGCACCGGGTTTGACACCGAGCACCTCGTAAGGGGTTTGCGTCGCCATCGTCGATCCGACCCCGACCCTCAGCGCTGCCGCGGGCGCTGTCGCGCCGCAGCCGGTCCCGCCGGATCGACATGCACCGCGACTTTGCGCTCGGCCCCACGGCGATCGACCGTCAGTTCGACCTCGTCGCCGATGCGGGCAAGACCGATCATGTTGCGCAGCTGGGTGCCGCTGCGCACCGCGACGCCATTGACGGCGACGACCAGATCGCCGCTGTGCAGCCCGGCCCGCTCGGCTGGCGAGGCGGGATCGACGCGGGCAATCACCGCACCGGTGGTATGCGCCGTGTTCATCGCCTGCGCGAGATCCGGGGTGAGATCCTGGATCGCCACGCCGATGCGGCCGCGCTTCACCTCGCCATAGCGAAGGAGCTGCTCCATGACCTTGCGCGCCATGTTGATCGGCACGGCAAAGCCGATCCCGATATTGCCGCCGCCCGGCGCCAGGATGGCCGTGTTGATCCCGACGCACTCTCCCCGCAGGTTGACGAGCGGACCGCCCGAATTACCGAGGTTGATCGACGCGTCGGTCTGGATGAAGTCCTCATAACCCTCGATGCCGAGGCCGCTGCGGCCGAGCGCGCTGACGATGCCCGAGGTCACGGTCTGGCCGAGACCGAACGGATTGCCGATGGCGACGACGAAGTCGCCGACCTGCAGGCGGTCGGAATCGCCCATCGGCACCGCGGTCAGATTGGCGGGCGAGATCTGCAATACGGCAACATCGGTATCGGCGTCGCGCCCGATCAGCTTGGCCGTCAAACGCCGGTTGTCCTTGGTGGTGACCTCGATCCTCGTGGCGTGCTCCACGACATGGCCATTGGTCAGAACATAACCCTTCGCGGCATCGACGATGACACCGGACCCGGTCGCCTGGGTCTCGCGCTCCTCGGGAAGCTGGTTTTGCGGCAGGTTGAAAAAACGCCGGAAGAACGGATCCTGCAGCAGCGGGTTCTGCGCGCGCACCCGGCCGCGCACCGCGATGTTGACGACCCCGGGGGTGATCCGGGCCAACATCGGCGCCAGGCTCGGGACCACAGCCCCGCCGACCTCGGGGATCACCCCGGCGGCCAGAACCGGTCGCGCCAGGGGCGCGATGGCAGCGACGGCGCCCGTCAACAGGAGCGCTGACAAAATCCGATACATCGCAGAGAGAACCTTGCGGATGGTGCGGTGCGCCGTCAGAAAACGACGCTGGAGATGAACAGTTTCGCCACGGCAATATTTAAACCGCGGCGCGGCGCCTTCAAGGAGCGCCCAGGGAGCGCCCCGTCCCCAGCCGCCGCAGCCCCGGCTGGCAGCACTGCTGGGCGGCGGCTGCTAATACGCTGTTTTCCCTCGCGCTTTTCTATTGCGCCGGAGCGATCAAGGCGGCATGCTTGGGTTTCCGGGAAAGGACCAATCGAGAGGCGCAGACGTGACCGCCTATGAACTGCAAGTCAGGGGGTACCGGCTCACCACGGCAGAGATCATCTACCGGCTGCCGGACCATCCCGCCCTGCTCCAGAGCTTCATCTGGCAGAAATTCGACCTCGCCCCCGATTTTCCCGAGCTGAGCAAGTTCCTCGAATTCTGGCGCGCCAATATCGAGGGCAAGCTGCATTCGGTCAATGTAAAGCAAAGTAGTCGCAGCACGCCGAACCGCTTCCGCCACGTCAAGCATACCTCTACGCTGCATTAGTTAGCTCTTGCATCCGACCGCAGCCGGGAGAGGTCTCGCGACCTGGAAAACGAGATTGCTTCGCTGCGCCCGCGATGACAGACAAAGGGAGTTTGTCATTGCGAGGAGCGAAGCGACGAACCAATCTCGCGCGGCAAGTCTCGCGCCGAGGCTTACCCCAGACCTGGTCAATCAGAGCATACGCATAGCCGAATTGCGCTGATTGGTGCACCGTCCGATCTTGATCTTGCCATGGGTGATGCGCCAACACACCTTGCCATAAACCTTGCCGTAAAGTGAATGGCGCTTTTGGCCAATGCATAGGACCGGCGTGTCCCTTCCGACGGCAATCACGCAAGCCGCTCCCGGCGATGCCGCGGCGACCGCACCGCACAGTCTGCGGCCGATCGCGGTTTGGCTGTTGTTCTGCTGCGGCATGATCTTCGTCATGGTGGTGATCGGCGGGATCACCCGGCTGACGCTGTCCGGCCTGTCGATCACCGAATGGCAGCCGGTGATTGGCATCCTGCCGCCGCTGTCGCCGGCCGCCTGGGCCGCCGAATTCGAAAAGTACCAACACATCCCGCAATACCGGCTGATAAATTACGGAATGAGCCTCGATCAGTTCAAAACCATCTACCTGTGGGAATATTTGCACCGGTTGTGGGGGCGGCTGATCGGCTTTGCCTATACCGTGCCGTTTGTTTACTTCCTGCTGCGCCGGCGCCTGCCGCGCGCGCTCTTAATGTCGCTCGCCGGCATTCTGCTGCTCGGCTTCCTTGAGGGCGCGCTCGGCTGGTACATGGTCGCAAGCGGCCTCGCCGACCGGGTCGAGGTCAGCCAGTACCGCCTCGTCGCCCACCTCGCGCTGGCGCTGTTGATCTATGCGACGACGCTGTGGATCGCGCTCGGCTTGCTCTGCGCTCCGCGTCAGCCGGCGCCAAGCCCCCACCCTAACCCTCCCCCGCAAGCGGGGGAGGGAGGGACCCGGCGCGTTAGCGACCGGACGGTGGGGGCTGCCTGGCGCCGCACCGCCGAGGCGATCATCGCGCTCGTCGCGTTGACGATAACAGCCGGCGGCTTTGTCGCCGGGCTCCACGCCGGCCTCACCTACAACACCTTTCCGCTGATGGACGGCAGCTTCGTGCCGGCGGGCTATGCGCAGCTGCAGCCGTTCACGCGCAACTGGTTCGAGAACATCGCGGCGGTGCAGTTTGACCATCGCCTGCTGGCGATGACGACGTCAGCCGCGGTGCTGCTGTTGTGGCTGGCGGGATGGCGCGCCGCTTTGCCGCGGCCGGCCTGCGTCGCGCTGCATGCGTTGGTCGCCGTGACGGTGATGCAATTCGTCCTGGGGGTCGCGACGCTGCTCTTCGTCGTGCCGATCCCGCTCGCCGCGGCACACCAGGCCGGCGCGGTGTTGCTGCTGACCGCGGCAATCGTGTTGCGGCATCGGTTGCGGCGGGGCGAAATGGACCTCGTGCGCGCCGCGGTCCTATAATCGCGGCAGGCGATAAGGACGGGCGCCCCCAGGCGCCGGAGGCCACGATGGCTAACAAGAACAGACCAGCAGCTCGCCGGGCCGCATCGCCGCCCGATGTCGACCGGTGGGCCGCGCTTGCCGCAAAGGAGCTGAAGGGTAAGCCGCTCGCGAGCCTCGACTGGCAGACCCCCGAGGGCATCACGCTCAAGCCGCTCTACACCGAGGCCGATCTCGAAGCGATCGAGGCCGCCGGATTTCCCTGGCGCGCGGCGTTGCCTGGCGTGGCGCCCTATCTGCGCGGGCCGCGGGCGACGATGTACGCCAACCGGCCGTGGACGATCCGGCAATATTCCGGGTTCTCGACCGCCGAGGAGTCGAACCGCTTTTACCGCGACAATTTGAAGGCCGGGCAGATGGGGCTGTCGATCGCCTTCGATCTCGCGACCCACCGCGGCTACGACAGCGACCACCCGCGCGTCGCGGGCGACGTCGGCAAGGCCGGCGTGGCGATCGACAGCGTCGAGGACATGAAGATCCTGTTCGACGGCATCCCCTTGGACCGGATGAGCGTGTCGATGACGATGAACGGGGCGGTGTTGCCGGTGCTCGCCGGGTTCATCGTCGCCGCCGAGGAACAGGGCGTGCCGCCGGAAAAACTTCAGGGCACGATCCAGAACGACATTTTGAAGGAGTTCATGGTCCGCAACACCTACATCTACCCGCCCGGACCCTCGATGCGCATCGTCGCCGACATCATCGAATACACCGCCCGGCACATGCCGAAGTTCAACTCGATCTCGATCTCCGGCTATCACATGGAAGAGGCCGGGGCGACATC
>CAYMRQ010000107.1:0-3081 GCA_964392845.1 uncultured Rhizobium sp. | reverse complement strand
GGCCTCGCGATCGACGCGTTCGCGCCGCGCCTGTCGTTCTTTTTCGGCATCGGCATGAATTTCTTCATGGAGGTCGCCAAGCTGCGCGCGGCGCGCCTCTTGTGGGCGCGCCTGATGCAGCAATTCGCCCCCAAGGACCCGGCGAGCCTCACGCTACGCATGCATTGCCAGACCTCGGGGGTGAGCCTGACGGCGAAGAACCCGAACAACACAATCATTAGGACGACGACCGAGGCGCTGGCGGCGGTGCTCGGCGGCAGCCAGTCCTTACACACCAACTCGTTCGACGAGGCGCTTGGATTGCCGACGCCGGCTTCGGCCCGGATCGCCCGCAACACCCAGCTGATCCTCGCCGAGGAGACCGGCATCCCGCATGTCGTCGACCCGCTCGGCGGCAGCTATTACCTCGAGAGCCTGACCCACTCGATCGCCGTGGCGGCGATGCGCCTCATTGACGAGGTCGAGGAATTGGGCGGCATGACACGCGCGGTCGAGAGCGGCATGCCGAAACTGCGCATCGAAGAATCCGCGGCGCGGCGCCAGGCGGCGATCGACCGTGGCGAGGAAGTCATCGTCGGGGTCAACAAATACCGGTCGGAGGATGCCGCCCCTGTCGACATCCTCGATGTCGACAACGCCGCCGTGCGCTCGGCTCAGATCGCCCGGCTCGACCGGGTGCGGCGGAGCCGCGACGCGGCGCGGGTGCGCGCTGCGCTGGCGGCGCTTACCGAGGCGGCCCGGACCGGCGCGGGCAATCTTCTCGCCCTCTCGATCGAGGCGAGCCGGACGCGGGCGACGGTCGGCGAGATTTCCGACGCGCTTGAGGTGGTGTTCACCCGGCATCGCGCCGCGACGCCGTCGGTCACCGGCATCTATGGCGGGCAATACCAGGGCGACGAGGCGTTTCGCCGGATCCAGCGCGAGATCGAGATTTTTGCGCGCGAGGAAGGCCGCCGGCCGCGCATGCTGGTCGTCAAGCTCGGCCAGGACGGCCACGACCGCGGCGCCCGGGTCATCGCCACCGCGTTTGCCGATATCGGCTTCGATGTCGATATCGGCCCCTTGTTCCAGACGCCGGAAGAGGCCGCCCGGCAGGCGATCGAGAACGACGTGCATATCGTCGGCGTGTCGAGCCAGGCGGCCGCGCACAAGACGCTGGTGCCCTCGCTGATCGCGGCGCTGCGCCGGGAAGGCGCCGGCGACATCCTCACCGTCTGCGGCGGCGTGATCCCGCATCAGGATTACGATTTCCTGAAGCAGGCCGGGGTCAGCGCGATCTTCGGCCCGGGCACCAACATCCCGGCCGCCGCCGCCGAGATTCTCTCCCTCATCCGCCAGCACCGCCTGGCGGCTTAAGAGATTGTCGGGAAATAACCGCACCGTTTGGACCGCGGGCGTCCCGCCCGCATGCGGGCGGGACGCCCGCGGTCCGGGGATCGATAATGTCCTGACAAGCCCTAAGCCAGGAATTTTCCGCCATGACAAAGCTTCTCGATCAGGCGCTCGAAGCCGTGCGCAGCCTTCCTCCGGCTGCGCAGGACGACATCGCCAGGGTTGTTCTCCGGCTGGCTGGCGCTGACGATGAAGCGCCGGTGCAGTTTACCTCGGAAGAGGAAGCCGCAATTGCCGCCTCGAAAGCCGCCGCTGCCCGCGGCGAGTTTGCCACCGATGAAGAGGTGCGCGCGGTGTGGGCCAAACACGGTCGGTGAAACTTCACTACACCCTTCCGGCCCTTGCCGACCTGAGCGCGATTCTCGATTACATCGCCGCCCACTCGCCGGAGGGCGCGCGGCGGGTTTGCGGCCTGCTGTACACGATGCAGAAGAATGGTGTCCGGGTAAAGAACCGGAGGAGCCAGCATGAGTGGATGTCCGGGTCTTCGATGACACCGAAGCGGTATCGAAGCACGTCCTCCTCAGCATGTGCGGATGTCATTTCTGTCAGAAACGCGGGGGGAATTTCAAATTTTTGGACATCGGCCCGGACCTGCTCGTCGGACACAGGCGTTAGAAGTTTATGATGATGGCAGAGGCCGCGAACGACCTTGCGCACGATCCGCATAAAACGTTCGTCGCGCCCCGGAAAGACCATGTGCCTCTCGCCCCGTGGGGTCTGAACGGGCACCATCTGGGCGGACAGATCGCGTGCGCGCTTACGCCCATCCTCCTTGGTAAGGCTGCGCAAGTTCTTCCCGTACCAGAGTTCGATAACGACTGGTGTCTGATCTCCCGACATAAGAAGCATGCTTCGGAAGTAAGCTTCATCATTAGACCAGCTATTGTTGCATTCGTAGCACGCATCAACTATAATTCGTTGCACCCGAGACTTGGTCTTCGATGGAGGGTACAACGATTTCGGGATGACATGATCACGCGTGCAAGCATCCCCGCAACAGTAAGCACAACATGAATTTCGTTTCATTTGAAAGCTCGCTGACATCACGCAATCGATGATCGATCTCTGGCGCTGCGTAACAGCCTGCGTTGCTTTCCGCGGTCAACATGATATGCGGTGACGATCTGGTCGCCTGCAATGACCATCCGCTTGCCGACCAGCTTTTTCGCGTGTTGTAGAAAGTGTTTGAGGTCGCGGGCCAGTGCTTCGACATCCTTCTCGCGAACGAGGCATCCACCCTCGACCTCCGTCCCGATCCACATAATCAGGTCAAGGTCGTTCTCCGCGATGCCGCGTTGAGCCATACGTACTGCCGCGTGGGCTGTGAGATGTAGTGCGCTTCTCATAGTATTCCCCTAAAGTTCGATTCTGCCTTCGCGCAAAAGGTCGAGGAGACTTGGGAGTTCTTCGGGATCAATGATCTTATCGACCTCGACTGGAGGCGGCGTGTTACGGGAGCGCTCAAACTCTGATCGCGCCCACTGCGCCCTCTCGGCAGGAGAGGAGTTGCGAATACTCGGCATGTCCTTCAGCGCGGCAGCACCGCTGAGGATTGCGTTCACGGCCTCTTCGTCGTCCCCGACGAGGTCTGCGGCCTCCGCGGTGCAGATGCGGTAGCGCTCCCCCCCTGCCACCACTCCACCGGTTCTGCGGCATCGCAGACGCCGGCCAGCGCCTTGGTTAGGA
>CAYMRQ010000106.1:15052-15275 GCA_964392845.1 uncultured Rhizobium sp. | reverse complement strand
TCCTCGTCATCGTCGCCGTCCTGGGTACGACGATCAGCCCGTATCTGTTCTTCTGGCAGGCCTCGGAGGAGGCCGAGGACGAACGCGTCAACCCGGACCAGCACCCGCTGACCGAGGCGCCCGAGGAAGCGCCCGGCCAAATCCGGCGGATCGAGTTCGACACCTATGTCGGCATCGGCCTGGCGCACATGGTCGCGTTTTGCATCATCGTCACCACCGCGGC
>CAYMRQ010000106.1:4500-14999 GCA_964392845.1 uncultured Rhizobium sp. | reverse complement strand
GTCTTTGCCTGCGGCATCGTCGGCACCGGCCTCTTGGCCATCCCGGTGCTCGCCGGTTCCGCCGGCTATGCTCTCGCCGAGGCGATGGGGTGGTCGGCGGGCCTCGGGCGCCTGCCGAGCGACGCCAAGGCGTTCTACGGCACGATCGCGGTCGGGACGCTGATCGGGGTGGCGATCAATTTCGTCCATATCGACCCGATCAAGGCGCTGTTCTGGAGCGCGGTCATCAACGGCGTCGTCGCGGTGCCGCTGATGGTCGTGATGATGCTGATGACGATGCGGCCCCAGGTGATGGGCGAGTTCACGCTGCCGCGCCCGCTCTGGGTGATGGGCTGGCTGTCGACCGCGGTGATGGCGCTCGCGGTCGCGACGATGTTCGCGACCTCTTGGCGGTGATTGCGGTGTCGTCTGCTTGCCGGTTCGGCTAACATGACCGTGTCATGATCGGCAATTCGGCGCGCACCCCCATCAAGCCCAAAATCAAAGCGGCGATCGACCGCATATTGCGCGATAACCTGTCGCGCTACGGCTTCGTCGGCGCCACCATCGAGCCGCGCGAAGACCACACCGGCGATCCGGCCATCTTTGTCGATGCCGAATACCGTCTTTCCGATGAGCCGGTGGATTCGAGGGTAACCCTGGCGACCCTGTCAATGCTCCGAGCACAGTTGATCGCGTTGGGAGAGGATCGCTTTCCCTATCTTCGGCACCACTTCGCCGAAGGGCAAAGGGTGCTTGGGGATATTGGCCGCAGGTCTCCTCGACGCCGCGCATAGGCTTGCGAGCGCAAGCCGGGGACGGCCCGCTCAGCCTTACCTGAAGCGCCCCGTCAGCACGGCGTATTATGCGCTTTTCGAAGCGCTCGCGCGTGAATGCGCCGATTTGTTGGTCGGCGCCGGATCGGCGCGCGGTACCTCCGCCTGGGGCCAGGTTTATCGAGCGCTTGAGCACGGCTTTGCGAGGAACGCCTGCTTGCAGGCGAAAAATTTGGGCCTACCGGCCGGTGTTATCGCGTTTGCCGATGCATTTGCCGCATTGCAGGAGCAGCGACATCTGGCGGATTACGATCCGGCGGCGCGGTTCAGCCGCGCCGAGGTGATAGATTTGATAAATTCGGCGGAGACAGCCATTCGCAGCCTGCGCTCGGCCACCAGGACCGAACGCCGGGATTTCGCCGTGCTGGTCCTGCTGCGCCACCGTTAAACCGTCAGGCCCGTTTGCGCCGCTTTGGCGCCGCGGCCGAGGCTGGGGCCGGGGCTGAGGTTGCCGTGTCGCTGCGCGGGGCCTTGCCGCGGCCGCCTTCGACCGGCAGCAAGAGGCTGCGCTGGCCGCTCGGCGCCGCGGTTTTGCGCGCGCGCGAGGCGGGCCGTGCCGGCGCTTCCTCGCCCCCGGCCGGCCGGCTCGTCGCGTGGCGCGGCGCCGCCTCCACCGCCTTCTGCTCCTCGGCGAGGCTGCGCTTCAGCGCGTCCATCAGATTGATGATTTGCGCCGGCCGGCGCTCCGGTGCCGCTGCCGGCAGCTTGCCGGCGAGCTTCTCGTCGATCAGCTCGCGCAGCGCGGCCTGGTAATGGTCGACGAATTTGCCCGGGTCGAACGCCCGGGTCTTGCGCGCGATGATCTGGTCCATCATCGCCAACTCGTCCTCGTCGACCCCATCGGCGGCGATCGCGCCGAAGAAATCCTCGGGCTTCCTAATCTCGTCCTCGTAGCGCAGCGCGTTGCCGAGCAATCCCGCGCCCAGCGGCCGAATGGCGATGATCCGCTCCTGACCGTTGATGACGACCTGGCCGACCGCGATCTTGCCGCTTTGGCGCAGCGCCTCGCGGATCACCCGATAGCCTTCCTCGGCCACGCTGCCGTCGGGCACCAGGTAATAGGGCGCATCGAAATAGATCGGATCGACCGCCTCGACGAATTCGACGATGTCGATCGTGTCGGTGGTTTCCAGGCGCAGACGCTTCAAATCCTCCGGGTCGATCGTGACGTACTGGCCCTTCTGGTATTCAAAGCCCTTGACGATGTCGTCGCGTTCGACCGGCCCGATGCCGGGCACCACGAGCTGCTGGCGGACGCGTTCGCCCGAGGGTTCGTGGATCTGGTGAAAACGCACGCGGTCGCGCTCGCTCGTCGCGGTGTAGAGGCGCACCGCGATCGTCACCAGCGAGAGTTTGAGGTGGCCGGTCCAGTAAGGTCGTGCCGGGGCTGCCATTCGGAATGCTCCTGCGCCATATCCACTCTACCAAACGATAGCGCCGACGACGCGGTTCCGCCACCGCGAACCGGCAATGCGGTTTCGACCAGCTTCCCGCTGCCGGTTACGAGCCGCTACCGAAAATCGGGAAGATGACCCGGTCGCCCGGCCGGATCCCGAGGCGGGAAGCGGTGCCGCCATTCAGCTCGATGACGGCGCGCACCGGCGCCGATGCGCCGAGCGTGGCGAGCGAGCCCGGCACCGCGCGCTCATGGATATTGACGATATGCCCGCGCGCGTCAACGAACAGCATGTCGAGCGGGATCAGCGTGTTCTTCATCCACATCGTCGCCATTGACGGCACCTGGTAATCGAACAGCATCCCGGCATCGGGCGCCAGGCTCTGCCGGAACATCAGCCCCTGCTCCATCTGCGCCGGGGCGGTCGCGACTTCGACCGTGAATTTATGCGGCCCACCGCCGGCGACAATCGTCAGCACCGCGGTCGGAAACCGCGCCAGCTCGGCGCCAGCGAAATCCGGAGCAAGGGCGGGCAGCAGCAGGAGCAGCAGCAGAAACAAGAACCGGCGACGGGCGGGCATAGCGTTCCAATACCAAATCAGGAAAAAACGCAGTCCCGGCGAAAGCCGGGACCCACTGATCGGCGCCCGGGCCGGTTCAATGGTGGATCCCGGCTTTCGCCGGGAATGCGGATAAGATTCGCGGCTCAAGCGTACATCACATGACGCAGAATATCTGGGAGGTCGTCCCAATGCCATCCAACATGTCGCACCCCGCCACCCTCGCCGCGCAGGCGCTCGGCTGGACCGATCCCTCGACCGGCGCCGTAATCCTGCCGTTATACACCGCGACGACGTTCGAGCGCGATCCCGACAACCGGTACCGGCGCGGGCGCAGCTACGGCCGGGCCGACAATCCCGGCTACGACCAGCCGCAGGCGCTGATCACCGCGCTCGAAGGGGGCGACGCCTCGCTGCTGTTCGCTTCGGGCATGGCAGCCGCGACAGCATTGTTCCACAGCCTGCCGCTCGGCGCGCATGTGGTGGCGCCGCGGGTGATGTACTGGGCATTGCGCCGCTGGCTCGCCGCGACCAACGCCAGCGGCGCGCTCGCCGTCGATTTCGTCGACGCGACCGGGCTCGACGAATTGCGCCGTGCGGTGCAGCCCGGGCATACCAGGCTGATCTGGATCGAGACGCCGGCCAACCCGCTATGGTCGATCACCGACATCGCTGGCGCCGCCGAGATCGCCCATGCGGCCGGCGCATTGCTCGCCGTCGACAGCACCGCGGCGACGCCGGTCCTGACCCGGCCGCTGGCGCTCGGCGCTGATATCGTGATGCATTCGGCGACGAAATATCTGAACGGCCACAGCGACGTGATCGCCGGCTCGCTGACCGCCGCGCGCGACGACGAGTTCTGGCAACGCCTCGTCGCGGCGCGCAGCGGCGGCGGCGCTATTCTCGGCAGTCTCGAAGCTTATCTCCTGCTGCGCGGCATGCGCACGCTGTATGTCAGGGTCGAGCGCGCCTGCCGCTCGGCCCAGCACATCGCCGAACATTTCGCGGTGCATCGGAACGTGGCCGCGGTGCTCTACCCGGGTCTGCTGACCCATCCCGGGCACGCGATCGCCGCGCGCCAGATGAATGGCGGCTTCGGCGGCATGCTCAGCATCCGGGTGCGGGGCGGGGACGCGGCGGCGATCGCCACGGCGGCCGGGGTCCGGCTGTGGAAGCGCGCGACCTCGCTCGGCGGCGTCGAGAGCCTCGTCGAGCACCGCGCCTCGGTCGAGGGCGCCGGCAGCCCGGTGCCGCCCGATCTGCTGCGCCTCTCGGTCGGCATCGAAGACCCCGACGATCTGATCGCCGATCTCGACGCCGCGCTTGGCCTACTGGATTAGATCAGCCACCCGTGCCAGATATCGGTCATGAACTGCCAGCGGTTCGCGTCGGTTATTTCCCTGAGCCGGAGACGAAAATATACGGCGTAACGGTCCTCGGCGAACAGGTTGACCGCCGCGCTGTGCGCCAGCCCGTAATGGCATAGCACGACATCGCCGGGCTCGGTCATCAGCTGCACCGGCTTGCCGAGCGGGATGCGAGGCATGCCGCTGCGCAGCGCCCCTGGCCCCCGGTCGCGGAAGTGTTGCTCCAGGACCTGGTGTGACTCGGGCCAGACGGTAAAGTTGCCGGCGAATTTCCGGCGCACCGGGCTGAGATAGACGCCGACGAGTGCAGTGAAATTGTCGACCAGGATATCCTGCGGCACGCCGTTGAACGGGGTAGGCAGGCCGTCGATGTGCGGCTCGGGCCGACAGGCTTTCGGCGCATTGCCGGCCCGGCGCAGGGCAATCTGCCCGTTGTCGCGAGCCAGCCGGCCGAACCCGATGACCTCGTCCAGTTTCGCGCTGATGCCGCTCTTCAGCAGCAGCGCCATGAGCCGCCGACTTCCGAGAAGAGCGGGGCAGTATGACTGGTGGTCGTACTGGATCTGACGTGCCGGATCAAAGTTGGCATCGAGATCGCGGTCGATCGCGGAACGGGCGGCGCGGACGAGCGGCTGCGGGCACAGGCCCGCGAAGAACGCGTAGCCATCCCGGCGAAAGCGGGCTCGCCAGTCATCCTCTTCGTGAAGAACCGTCATGGCCATTGCGGAAATCCCCTCCGACAGCGCCTCCGATCGAGCTTGCTCAAGCTCATATGGTTGGTGCGGATTCCGGTAAATCGGCGGCCGACCTCGAAGCGGCGCTCAGCCTAGCACGACCCGCTTCAGGGGATGCAGGGTGGCATGGCGCGCGATCGGGGTCGGTGCGCCGGGCGGCATCGGCATGCCGATCCGGTCGTGCCAATACACCGGCAGGCCCAGCGCGCCGGCGCCGAACAAATCGTAGGCCGAGCCGGCGACGAACAGGCAATCCTGCGGTTCGGCGCCAAGCTCGGCGAGCGCCAGAAGGTAAGGCCCGGGATGCGGCTTGTAGAAGCCGGCTCGCTGCGCGGTGACCACGGCGTCGAAGGCGATTCCGGTGCGGGCAACCGCGATCCGGCCCAAGGCGTCGGAGCAATTGGTGACGACCCCGAGCGGCACCTGCCCGTGCAGCGCGCCCAGCACTTCCGCGACCTCCGGCCAGGGCGCAAGCTCGCCGTAGCGTGCCGTCAGATGGTTGCCGAGACCGGCGGACAGGCCGACCGCGACCGCCGCCTCGCGCACCAGGGTCTCGTAGGGCCGGTAGCTTCCCTCGGCATAGGTGTTTTTCAGGTAGACCGCGCGCCAGCGCCGCCCGTCATCGCGATTGCCGGCGACGGCGTCCCACAATGACCAGGAATCGAGAAGAGCCGTCAGCAGGTCGAACAATACTGCTTTCGGCCGCGGGCGGCCGTAGATCGGCTCTTTCCCGGTCGCAGGCAATCCGTATCCGAATTGAAGCATCTTGTGTATGAGGAGCGCGCGATTCGACGTGCTGCGAAGATTGGCCTCTCGGGGCTTTTCGACAAGCGGGGCATGATGGCGGATATTGCTCACGGCCCGATAGGTCGGCCCGCCGAATTTCCACCGCGACCAAGGACGCTAACAAATGAAGCCGGGCAAAACCCCTACGCCGGATGGAACACCAGCGTGCGCAGCTCGATGCTTTCGCGCGGGAAGGCGTCGGGCGGGGTCGTCGGGTCGGTGAACGCGGTGTGCGGCATGAAGCGGGCCGAGATGTCGGTCCTGGTATCGGCGATCTTCAGCAGCAGCACCTCGTCGCGCCGCATCTCCGGCGTGTAGAACCAGCGGTGCTCCGGGTTGTAGCGGACCGAATAGGTCTCGCCGACCCGCTCGCGGTACACCAGGTCCGAGGGCACGAGGTCGGCGGCATCGACGGTGCGGGAATCGCACACCGCCAAGGGCGCGTCGCGCAGCGGCTCGCGGCGGATCGGGCGCCACATGTTGATCACCTGGACCCGGCCGCGCAGCAATTCCTCGGCCTCGTCGCCCATCAGGTCGCGCACCCGCTGCGGCCCGGACCGGGCGGTGTGGTCGACATGCACCCGGGTCGCCGGCTGGCGCGGCCCGCTCCTCGAGCGATCCTGCTGCCCGGGGACCCGGCGGCGCTGCAGATGGTCGAAGATGAAGATGCGGCTGGCGCCGGTCGCCTCGATGAGGAAGCGCTCCGCCTCGGGGTAATAGACGCGGCGCACCTCGTCGTCATCCCAGAAATCCTGCACCGCGGTGCGCTGCTCGCGGAGCGCGAAGCCCTGGACGTCGAGCCCGAGATCCTCGGCGATCGGGCGCAGGCTGTGGATGCGCATCTGGTGCGGCTCGGGCGCCAGGTTCGAGCGGGGCTCGCCGGGCTGGGGCTCATAGGCGTAATAGCGCGGGCGCTCGGCCATCGGCGCGAGATAGTTCAACTCGGCCTCGACATAGGGCAGGCTGTCAGCATTGCTCATCGTGGATCCTCCTTGAGGAAGGCGGGCTTGGGAAGCCGGCTCGGTTCAGGGCAGCGGAAAGCGGAACCATTCGAGGCGCAGGCCGCGTTGCGGCAATATTAGCCCGTCTGCGGTGGCATGCGCCATGGCCAATAGCAAATGGCCGAGCGGCGGTCTCATACGGCGGGTGGTGCGCGTCAGGACCCTGTCCATCACTCCCTCCAGAACGGCTTGTTGGCGAGGAATTCGGCATCGGCGCGGGTCAGCCCGATATCCCGCAGCATGCGGTCGTCGAGCGCGGCGAGCTGCCCGCGCTCGCGGCCGCGCCGGCGCCATTCGCGCACCATGGCGAGGAGCCAGTCGGCTGCATCGCTCAGCGCGTCGAGCGCGGCATGCCGGCGAAGCTCGCCCGGGAGGTCGCGGCAGGGCTGTAGATGGATGGCAGTCATATGAGGTCTCCTAATCGTACCGGCGGTTGGCCGGGAAGCGTCTTGGCTTTAGATGAGCCTTGTGTCATCGTTCTACAAACGAGAGTTCCTCAGCACAGGCATTAGAAAATCTCATCTTGATGAACGGACATCTGCCGCCCTTGAGCGCGCTGCGCGCCTTTGAAGCGACGGCCCGCCTGCGCAGCTTCGGCAAGGCCGCCGCCGAGCTCAACGTCACCCCCGCAGCGATCAGCCATCAGATCCACGGCCTCGAAGAGGATCTCGGGGTCAGGCTTTTCCACCGGCTCAACCGCTCGATCGAACTGACCGCGTCGGCCCGCGTGCTGCTCCCCGGATTGTCGGAGGCCTTTGCCGGGATCCATGCCTCGCTGCGCCGCCTGCGCGCGCACAACGACACCGGGACGCTGACCGTCACCGCCTCGCCGTCGATCGCCGCCAAGTGGCTGGTCTTGCGGCTGCACCGCTTTCAGGCGCGGCACCCCGACATCGATGTGCGGATATCCACCTCAGATGACGTGGTCGATCTGACCAGGGGCGATTTCGACATCGCGATCCGCTATGGCACCGGGCGCTATCCCGGGCTTGCCGTCGAGCTGCTGTTGCAGAACGAGGTCTTTCCGGCGTGCAGCCCGCTTCTCCTCGAAGCCGGGCCAGCGCTGCGCACGCCCGACGATCTGCGGTACCACGCGCTGATCCACGATCAGGCCGTCGACCGCGACCCCCTGGCGCCGACCTGGGCGATGTGGCTGAAGGCGGCTGGGATCGGCGATGTCCCGGCGGTGTCGGGCCTCACCTTCAGCGTCGGCTATATGGCGCTCGACGCGGCGATCGCCGGGCATGGCGTGGTGCTCGCCTACAGCACGATCGCCGCCGCCGATCTCGCTGCCGGGCGCCTCGTGCGCCTCTTCTCTTTGGCGCTGCCGGATCTCTTCGCCTATTACATCGTGACCGCGCCGGGTGCGCTCGAACGGCCCAAGGTCAGGGCGTTCCGCGATTGGCTGCGGCAGGAGGCCGACGCCTAAAGTAGCGCCAGCGGCGCGACAAGCCGGGGAGGATCTACCCGATGATCTGCGATGTGCACGTCCACTACATTCCCAAACCGTTCAGCGACTTCATGGGGCCGGCACGGCGGATCAACCCGATCGAAATCCGCTCTAGCTCGCACACAGAAAAACGGCCGGGCGCGAGGCCCGGCCGTGCGAGGGTCGTTCGCTCGGTTCGCGGTCAGTCGCGCCGCACGCCGAGCAACTGCAGCAGCATCATGAACAGGTTGATGAAGTCGAGGTAGAGGCTCAGCGCACCCATGATCGCGGTCTTGCCGGCGATCTGGCCGTCGCTGTGGTCGATCTCGAAATACATCTCCTTGATCCGCTGCGTGTCCCACGCGGTCAGACCGACGAAGACGAGGACGCCGATCACCGAGATCGCGAATTGCAGCGCCGAGGACGCAAGGAAGATGTTAACCACCGAGGCGATGATGATCCCGATCAGGCCCATCATCAGAAACGAGCCGAACTGGCTGAGGTCGCGCTGGGTCGTGTAGCCATAGAGGCTCATCGCCCCGAAGGTCCCGGCGGTGATGAAGAACACGCGGGCGATGCTGGCTCCGGTATAGAGGAGAAACACCGACGCGAGGGATAGGCCCATCACAGCCGAAAAGAGCCAGAACAACGCCTGCGCGGTGCTCGCCTGCATCCGGTTGATGCCGAAGCTCAACGCCAGGACAAACCCGAACGGTGCGAGCATGACCAGGTAGATCAGCGGCGTCCGCGCGAGCGACAGATAAAGTCCAGAACTCGCAAAGACATAAGCGACGATGCCGGTCAGCGCGAGGCCCGAGGCCATGTAGTTGTAGATGCGGAGCATATAGTCCCGCAGGCCAACATCGATGTCGACCTGGGCACCAACCGCCGGTCGCACCGTCCAGCGGGGCTGCGAACCCAATGCCATAGTACCCCTCCAACGAGAGCAGCGAGGCTGATTCCTCACGCTTCGATATTGGCACAAGCCGGGGGCTTTTCAATAACGCCCCTGGCGCCTCTCCAGGGGGTCTGGCCGGGCGCGCTATTCGTTGCGCAGATAGGCGGCGGGCTTGGCGCCGAGCGCGCGCCAGGTGCCGGCGAAGCCGAGCACCAGCGTCAAGAGCACGGCGATCCCGGCAATCGCCAGAAGCGGGCCGGGCAGAAACACCCACTCGCTGTGCAGCGGCCCGGTGACCAGGCCATAGGCGGCCAGCGTGCCGAGCCCGGCGGCGACCAGCGCGGTCAGGAGCCCGACCAGGCCGTGCTCGATCAGGAACGCAGCGGCGAGCGCGCCGCGCGTCGCCCCCAGTACCTTGAGCACCACCGCGTCGTAGACGCGCCGGCGATGCCCGGCGGCAACCGCGCCGCCGAGCACCAGGATTCCGGCGGCCAGCGTCACCAGCGCGACGAGGCGGATCGCGCTGCCGATCGTCGCGACCACCCGCGCCACGGCGGCGAGCGCCTCGCGCACCGGGATCGCCGAGACGTTGGGAAATCGTTCGGTCACCCGGCGCACCAGCCGCTCCTCCTCGGCCGGCGTCACATAGACCGCGGCGAGATGGGTCTGCGGCGCGGCTTCGAGGGCGCCCGGCGCGAAGATGATCGCGAAGCTGATGCCGAGCCGGGCCCAATCGATCTGCCGCAGGCTGGCGATCCGCGCGGTGATGTCGCGGCCGAGCAGGTTGACTGTCAGCGTGTCGCCGACGCCAAGCCCCATGCCGTGCGCCAGCTTGGCATCGAACGAGACGAGCGGCGGGCCGTGATAGTCGGCGGGCCACCACTCGCCGGCGAGAAGGCGCGACCCGGAGGGCGGGGTGGCCGCATAGGTCAGCCCGCGATCGCCGCGCAGCGCCCATTGCGCTTCCGGCGCCACCCGCGCCTGTTCGACCGGCGTGAAGTTGAGCCGGGTGATACGGCCGCGCAGCATCGGCACCTGGTCGAAGCTCGCGCCCGGGATGGCGCGGACTATCTCTTCGAACCCGGCGAGCTGGTCGGGTTGGATGTCGATGAAGAAATCGGCGGGCGCGTGCTCGGCGAGCCGGTCCTCGATCTCGACCGCGAGATTTCCTTCCACCAAGGCGAGCGCGCTCATCACGCTGAGGCCGATGCCAAGCGACAGCACGATCCGCACGGTCGGCGCCCCCGGCCGGTGCAGATTGCCGAGCGCCAGACGCAACAGGGGCCGGGTCGGGCGAGGCAGCAGCCGCGCCGCCGCGACCACCAACGCTCCGGCGATGCGGAACAAGAGGAAGGCGGCAAGCGCGCTCCCGACATACCACAACGCGATCTCGCGGTCCGCGGCGGTCAGCACAATGAGTGCCGCCAGGCCGAGCGCCGCCGCCGCGCTCGCCCCGGCCGCCAGCGGCGCGAGGTGGCGCGGTGCCGGCGCAACCCGATCGCGAAACAGCGCG
>CAYMRQ010000106.1:0-4490 GCA_964392845.1 uncultured Rhizobium sp. | reverse complement strand
CGGGCGACACAAGGCCGATCGCGGCGAGCGGCCACAGCGCGAAGACCAGTGTCGTCAGCAAACCGCACAGCCCGGCAATCGCCAGCGGCGCGGGGTAGAGGCCGAGGCGCAGCGACACCGGCAGCAGCCCCTTGAGCAGCGGCGCGATCAGCGCCGGCATGACCCCGCCGACGAGCAGGCCGACGGTGATGCCGAGAAGCGCGAGCACGAGGATCTGGACGAGATAGGCGGCGAAGACGAGGCGGGTCGAGGCGCCGAGGCATTTCAGCGTGGCGATCGCCGCCGTCTTGCTGGCGACATAACCGGCGACGGCATTGCCGATGCCGACCCCGCCGACCAGGAGCGCGGTGATGCCGGCAAGGTTCAGAAAAAACCCGACCCGGTCGATGAACCGTTGCAATGCGGGCGAGGCATCGGCGCCGCTGCGCAGCTGCCAGCCGGCCTCAGGGAAGGCGGCGCGGGCGGCACGGGTCCAGCTGGCGGCGTCGCTCCAGCCATCGCCGTTGGGAGCTAGAATCAGCCGATAATCATAGGTCACCAGCGCGCCGGGCCGGATCAGCCCCGCCGCCGCCAGCGCTGCCCTTGGAATGGTGACCCGCGGACCAAAGGCGAGCCCGCCGAACGCCCGATCAGGCTCGCTCTCGATGATCGCGGAGAGCCGCAGCACGGCCTCGCCGATGCGGAACGCGTCGCCGAGCGAGAGGCCGAGCCGGCTGGCGACCGCCGCCTCGGCCACCGCGCCGAACACGCCATTCTCCGGCGCGAGCGCGGCGGCGAGGTTCTGTACCGGCGCGAGCACGACCGCGCCGTACAGCGGGTAGGCATCATCGACCGCCTGAAGCTCTATGAGGCTGCGCCGCTCGCCGTCGAGCGAGCGCGCCATGGCGCGCAGCTTCGCGGTCTCCGACACGATGCCGCTCGCCGCCAGGAACTGCCGCTCAGGGTCGCTCGCCGGGCGATGGGCCAGCCGCACGCTGACATCGCCACCCAGGAGGGTGCGCGCATCGGCCCGGATCCCGGCATCGACCGCGGCGCCGAGCGAGCCGACCGCGGCGATGGCGCCGACCCCGAGCACCAGGCAGGCGAGAAAGATGCGGAAGCCGGCGATCCCGCCGCGCAGCTCGCGACGCGCCAGGCGCAGCGCGTAAAACCCGGAGCGCGGGCGTCCCGCCCGCCCCCTCCCTAACCCTCCCCTCCCCGGGCTTGACCCGGGGATCGCGGGGGAGGGAAGGGTGGGGGTGCGGGCCAGAGGCCCGCGGTCCAGAGCCAGCGTACGGTCCGTCACAATGCGCGCCGTCCGGCGCCGAGGCGGCGCGGCGCGCTTGCGCGCTCGCCGACGATGCGGCCGTCTTCGAGTTGCAGCTGGCGATCGCAGCGCTCGGCGAGGCTGGCTTCATGGGTGATCAGCAGCAGAGCCGAGCCAAGCCGGGCGTGTTCCTCGAACAGGCAGTCGATTACCACCCGGCCGGTCGCGCCGTCGAGGTTGCCGGTCGGCTCGTCGGCGAGCAGCAGCACCGGGCCGGCGACCAGGGCGCGCGCGATCGCCACGCGCTGCTGCTCGCCGCCGGACAGCTGCCCGGGATAATGGCCGAGCCGATGCCCGAGCCCGACCCGCGCCAGCGCCGCCTCGGCGGCCGCCAGCGCGTCGCGCGCGCCGGCCAGCTCCAGCGGAATCGCCACATTCTCCAGCGCGGTCATCGTCGGCAGCAGATGAAACGCCTGAAACACGATGCCGATATGGCTTCGCCGCAGCCGCGCCAGCGCGTTTTCGTCGAGCGGGCCCAGATCGTGACCGGCCAGCATGACCCGCCCGGCGCTCGGCCGTTCGAGCCCGGCGAGGACCATCAGCAGGCTCGTCTTGCCCGACCCCGACGGGCCGAGCAGAGCCACCGTCTCACCCGGCTCGATGCCGAGCGAGATGCCGCGCAGGATGTCGACCGGCCCGGCGGCGCTTGCCAGGGTCAGCGCAACATCCTCGAGCAGAACCAGCGGGGAGCCGGGCGGAACCGAAGGCGTCATTCGCGGATCGGGCTGTGGAACGGCAAGGGTTCGGACGATATGGCGCAGCACCGCCGCTTTTCAACGCGCCCCGCACAGCCCAAGCGTCGCAGTCGGGTCGGATGTTGACGGCTCGCCCGTCACTCCTCAGTGTTAAAGCAGCCAAGGAGCGCGGGTCGTTTACCGAAAGCCGGACGCAGTGGCGCGCAACATTCCGAGTCATCCCGGCGAAGGCCGGGATCCACTCCCGCCGTGGATACCGGCTTGCGCCGGTATGACGAGGCGGGTGTGCGGTCGGATAAGACGTCGCTCCACGCGCCTCGGAATGACCGGCGTGCTGCTGGTTGCGCTGCTCGTGTTTGCGCTGCTAGGGGGCGGCACGCCGGCCGCTTCTCGCGTGCCTGAGATCCTCGCCTTTGGCGACAGCCTGACCGCCGGGTTCGGGCTGCCGGCCGAGGCAAGCTTCCCGTCCCGCCTCGAAGCGCGGCTGCGCGCCGAGGGGGTTGGCGCGCACGTGGTCAATGCCGGGGTCTCGGGCGATACGACCGCCGGCGGCCTCGCTCGGCTCGACTGGGCGCTCGCCGACAAGCCCGATATCGTGATCCTCGAATTGGGCGCCAATGATGCGCTGCGCGGCATCGATCCCAAGATCGTGCGCGCCAATCTCGACGCGATGATCGGCAAGATCCAGGCGAGCGGCGCCAGGCTGCTGCTCATGGGCATGCGCGCTCCGGCAAATTTGGGCGCGGAATATCAGCATCAGTTCGAGCGCATCTATCCCGAGCTTGCGCGCGCCCGCGGGGTGACGCTTTATCCGTTTTTTCTCGAAGGTGTGGCGATGGACCCTAAGCTCAACCAGCCGGATGGTCTTCACCCTAACGAGCGCGGCGTCGCCGCCCTCGTTGAGCGCATCGCGCCCATTGTCGCCCGGCTGATCGGAGGCCGGTCATGAGCGCCCCGTTTGCCGCGGCCTTTGCCGAAGGCGACCCCAGGACCCTCGCCGCGCGCTGCCTCGCCCAGCTGCCGGCCGGGCAACGGGGGAGCCTCGGCATCCTCTATGTCAGCGAGCCGACGGCACCGGCGCTGGCCCAGCTGGTCCGCGAGCTGACCCAAGGCACCGGGATCACGGCCTGGGTCGGCGGGGTCGGGCTTGGGGTCTTCGCGGCGGGGCAGGAAGTTCACGACAGCCCGGCGGCGGCGGTCATGACGGCATCGTTGCCGCCCGATGGGTTCCGCCTGTTTGGCGCCACCGCTGACCCCGCCGCCGATCTGCCGCGCCAGCACGCAAGCTGGATCGAGACGGTCGCGCCGACCCTCGCGCTGATCCATGGCGATCCGCGCTGCGACAACCTGTTGCGCGCCACCGTCGACACTGCCGCGGCGAGCGGCGCGTTTCTGGTGGGCGGTCTGGTGTCGCACCGTTGCGCCGCGCCGCTGCTCGCCGGCGACACCGCCGGGTCGCAGGGGGTCGCGAACGCCCTCGGCAAGGCCGGCATCGCCGGGCTGATGCTGGCGCCCGAGATCGCCGTCGCGACCGGTCTGACGCAAGGCTGCACGCCGATCGGTCCGGTGCACCGGATCGACGAGGCGCGCGACAATGTCGTCATCGCGATCGACGGTCGCCCGGCCTTGACGGTGTTCTACGAGGATATCGGCCCGGCCCTGGCGCAGGACCCGCGCCGCCTCGGCGGGGTGATTTTCGCCGGCCTCCCGGTTTCGGGCTCGGATACCGGCGATTATCTCGTGCGCAATTTGATGGCAATCGATCCCGGACACGGCTGGGTCGTGCTCGGCGCCGAGGTTGCGCCGGGCGACCAGATCCTGTTCTGCCGGCGCGATCCCGACAGCGCCCGGGCCGATATGAGCCGCATGCTGCGCCAGCTCAAGGGACGGCTGCCGGGCCCGCCGAAGGGAGGGGTTTACGTCAGCTGCATTGCCCGCGGCGCGGCGCTGTTCGGCGAACCCGGGGTCGAGACCGGGATGATCCGCGAAACCCTCGGCGAATTTCCGCTGATCGGGTTTTTCGCGAACGGCGAGATTTCGCGCGATCGGCTCTATGGCCACACCGGCGTCTTGACCCTGTTCACGTGAGGACGGCGCCGATTGCGGTCGGGAGCGCAACGACATGCTGCGCCTCTTTGTCGGGATCGAATTTCCGCCGGAACTGAAGCTGCGGCTGTCGCTGCTCTGTACCGGCATCCCCGGCGCCCGGTGGATCGATCCCGGCAATCTGCACCTGACGCTGCGCTTCATCGGCGAGATCACCGAGGATCTTGCCGCCGATGTCGACGAAGCCCTGGCGCCGCTGCGGGCGCGCCGTTTCTCCTTGCAGCTCGCCGGCACCGGGGCGTTCGGCGGCAACCGGCCGCACACGCTGTGGGTCGGCGTCGAGCGCGATCCTGATCTCATCCTGCTGCACGACAAGATCGAGCTGGCGCTGATCCGCATCGGGCTCGCGCCCGAGCCGCGCCGGTTCGCCCCGCATGTCACGC
>CAYMRQ010000105.1:0-15302 GCA_964392845.1 uncultured Rhizobium sp. | reverse complement strand
CTCTGTTCGGCAGCCAGGCGGTGGACTGCCGGCGGTTTCCAGATGGCAGAACCGAGGAGGAGGAGACCCGGACCAACGATGGGTATTGGGGTCGGTATGGAGAGCCGCGCAATCGCAATGTCAGTGGCGTTCTCCTGTTGCCCGACCCGAACCTGTGGAGGCTGCGTGACCAACGATGGCAACCATTGATCGCGTACAACCCCTTTGCGACCAACCCGCTTTCAAGAAGGCTCCTGCCGTTGCCGGGATACACCTATATGGAAGAGTCGGATGAGTTTGGGCGGGTTGAGGGCACAATTCTGGCCGATATTATACAACTGCCTGAGGAATGGCCGCCCGCAGACTCGATTTAGGTAATGCGGGTGCAAAACGATGGAAGAATGCAGACCACCCATTGCCAGATATGCGGTCGTGACATCAAGTCCGCCCTTGGCCTTATCGCCCACCACGGCTACCGTCGGCCGGGCGGCTCGCAGACCGCCTCCTGCCCAGGAGCACGCCGGCTGCCCTACGAGATTAGCCGTGACGCGCTGCCACCAACCATCGGCGAGGGCGAACTCCACCTCGACAAGGTGCGCGAGGCATTAGTGAACCTTTTGGCCAATCCACCCGAGTGCTTCACAGGGGTGTTTCGTGGCCAACCCTATACGGTCGCGCGCCCCGCCGACTTCGATCCGCACAATCAGCACGGCGGCGGCATCCCGCGCAGTTACGCGGCACATTACGCTCGGCAGTGCACACCGCTCCTAGACGACATCCGCATCACCGAGGCAAATCTTGATTATCTGCGCCGGCGCCTTGCCGATTGGCGCGCGCCCGAGGGCGCAGCGGGCAGGCCGCCTAATTTCCGGCCGGTGGCCCCTTACGCGTGGCGCCTGAGATGGTCAAGCTGAGCGTACCGTTGGACGCGATCCAGCGGTGATATCCACATGATAATCGGTTCCGACTCCAGCCATAGCGGCCGGGGATCAAGGGTCACTTTGACCACTGTTCGTCCCTGCCATACCTGCACTGCCGGAGCATAGAGGAAAGGTGGAGCCATGACCGCGCCAGAGGGGTATCGGTGGCGGCGAGATAAGGGCGGGCTCGGCGTATGGGAGCACCGCGGCAAGGTCGCGGTGGCTGGTGTCGGACATTCGCCGGTCGACCGCCGCTGGGACGGCGTCGCGATGGACCAGACGCTGGGCGCCTACACCATCCTGGCCTGCCGGAAGGCGATGGACGAGGCAGGCGTGACGCCGGATCAGATCGACGGAATCATCTGCTGCGACAGCCATATTGCAGGCGGCAGCGGCGGCTCCGCGTCGCAGTGGGCGCCGCGGCCCTACTTCGCCCCGGCCCCTCGGCAATAGCTGAATGATCTCGCCTGCGGTGGCTTGATGCCCCGTCAGCGCAGGCGATACGATAGATGGCGTGGCATAATCGCTGCGATATGAAAGGGAGGATCCCGCGATGAGGCGATGGCAGAAGCTTGCCTTTGCGGTGATGGCCTGGACCGCTTCCATCGGCGCCGCTGGCATCGCCGCGGCGCAGACCAAACCCGAAGGCGAGATGCGGTTTGCGCTCTATGTGACGGTGCCGCCGGGCTGGCTCGATCCGGCCGAAGCAACCCCGAGCTTCACGTCGCCCTATTGGATGCTGTACGCGCTGCACGATGCCGTGTTGAAGCCGATGCCCGGGCAGCGGATGGCGCCGAGCCTCGCCGAGTCCTGGAGCGAGAGCCCAGACCGGCGCAGCTACGAATTCAAGCTGCGCCGGGGTGTCAAATTCCATAACGGCGATCCGTTCACCGCCGAGGACGTGGTCTTCAGCTTCGGGCGCACGAAAGGCGCCGAACTGCACGAGAAGGTCAAGGAGGTCGCCGCGGTCGATCCGCACACGGTGCGCTTTCTGCTGCACGAACCGTGGCCGGATTTCATGACAATGTACGGTACGCTGGCGAGCGGCGCGAGCTGGATTACGCCAAAGAAATATTTCGAGACGGTCGGTATCGACGGCTTCCGGAGGCACCCGGTCGGTCTCGGTCCCTACAAATTCGTCAGCATGAAGCCGGGTATCGAGCTGGTGATGGAGGCGTACGAGGAATACTGGCGCAAGGTGCCGTCGGTTAAACGACTCGTGTTCCTGAGCGTCCCGGAGGGAACGACGCGCCTCGCGATGCTGAAACGCGGCGAAATCGACGTTGCCTATCTGCTCGAAGGACAGCTGGGCGAATCGATCAGAAACGATCCGAAGCTGAAACTGGTCTTCTCGGGCGGGGTCGCGACATTTGTGCTCGACTTCTTCGACATGTGGGACCCGAAATCGCCGTGGGCCGACCAGCGCGTGCGCAAGGCGGCGAGTCTGGCGCTCGACCGGCAGACGATGAGCGACACCGACAATCTCGGCGCGTCCAAGCCGAACGGCAGCATCGTCCGGAAAAACATGGAGTTCGCGCTGCCGATCGAAGCCGATCCGTATGATCCGGCGCGCGCAAAAAAACTGCTCGCGGAGGCCGGGTATCCAAACGGGTTCGATGCCGGCGATTTCTATGCGGTGCCGCCGTATTTCGCGACCGGCGAGGCGATGGTCGGCTATCTCGGCGCGATCGGCATCAGGACGAAGCTGCGCACGATGGAACGCGCCGCGTTCTTCTCGGCATTGGCGTCGAAAAAGCTGAAAGGCCTGTGCTTGTGCCCCGCCGGGGCGACCTACGGCAACGCCTCGACCCGGATGTCGACGACCGTGCCGAGCACCGGCGTCAGCGCCTATGGCGGCTGGCCCGATGTCGATGAGCTGTACAAGAAGCAGCTGACCGAGATCGACCCCGAGAAGCGCGAGGCGATACTGCACGAAATCCAGAAGATCCTGCACGAGCGCACGCGCTTCGCGCCGATCTGGGACTACTACTGGCCGAGCGGGCTGGGGCCGCGCGTCGAGGAGGCTTCGTTGAACAAGATCGACCCGTTTCCGTGGTCGGCGCCGCTGGAAGATGTGAAACTGAAGACGCCGTGAAGGGGAAGCCATGACCGCGACAGAGGGGTATCGGTGGCGGCGAGATAAGGACGGGCTCGGGGTATGGGAGCACCGCGGCAAGGTCGCGGTGGCCGGTGTCGGACATTCGCCGGTCGACCGTCGCTGGGACGAAGTCTCGATGGACAAGACGCTAGGTGCCTACTCCATCCTGGCCTGCCGCAACGCGATGGACGAGGCAGGCGTGACGCCGGATCAGATCGACGGAATCATCTGCTGCGACAGCCATATTGCAGGCGGCAGCGGCGGCTCCGCGTCTCAGTGGGCGCCACGGCCCTACTTCGCCCCGCCCTACGATTCGGAGTGGGGGCTCACTCTGGTCAACGCGCAGTGGCTCATCGCGCAGCTGCGCCTGCCCAGCGTCAAATTCGCGCCGACGGGGGTGCCTACCATCAGCGAAATGGTGGGCATGGCGGCACAGGCCGTGGGTGACGGAATTTGCCACACCTGTCTCGTCATCTACCCGACCGGCAATCTCGAAGGCCGCTATCGTCGCGGTGGCGAGAACGCCGACGACTACGCCCGGGGGCCTCGCCAATGGACGGCACCCTGGGGCAATCACGGCGGCAACGATTTCATCAACATCTTCCCGCACGGACAGTACTGCCTGAAATACGGCGGCAAGCACGACGACCTCGCCCCCTTCGTCGTCAACCAGCACCGCAACGGGCTGCTGACGCCGTGGGGGTACGATGCCGCCCACAAGGTGCCGCAGCTCACCATCGAGGATTACGTCAATTCGCGCTACGTCCTGAACCCATTGAGGCTCTGGGACTGCGACCGGCCGGTCAATGCATCGGCGGCGTATCTCTTCACGACCGCCGAGCGCGCCCGCGCCATGCGGCAGAAGCCGGTCTATGTGCTCAATCACTCACAGCACAATTTCAGGAAGCGCACCACACAGGAAGATTTGGCCGAGATCGAGGACTGGACCGACCGCGCCGCCCGGAGAATGTACGAGGGCGCCGGGCTGGGGCCCAAGGACGTCGATGTATTCAATCCTTACGACGGCTATGCGCCGATGGCGCAGTTCTTCCTGGAGGCCTTCCAGTGGCACGGCGTCAAACGCGGCGATGCGTTCCAGTTCTACGCGGGCGACATCAGGGTCGAGGGACCGCACCCGTTCTCTTCGAGCGGCGGCAATTTGGGGAACGGGCGCACCCGTACGGCCATGTACACCGACAGCATCGAGCAGCTCCGCGGCACCGCCGGCGCACGGCAGGTCAGGGTTCGGGCAGAGACTGCGCTGGCGGCATTCACCACGCCAAGCAGTGGCGGCTGGATCATGTTCGGCAAATCCCCGAACTGACGGCCGGTGACACTGGAGATCCGTGAGGATCTCCCCGTTACCCCGGCGGAGGAAGCAGCGTCTGAAAGGGCGAAGGGTTGTCAGCTGCGATTGCGCCAGATCAGTCCCGCCAGAACATTCCCCTTGGCGATCATCCGGCCCTGAACGTCTTTCGTGACATCCGCGATCGGATCATACGACCCGAGTAACTCGCGCTGCACTCCGAACGCTTGCCCGCGCCCGTTCGAATCGTTTCGAACAAACCCCTGCGTCTGCCCGGTCACGTCTTTGATTGTCTCTTCGCTCATTTCGTTTCCTCTGTGTTGGAGGGCAGCAGACCGATCAGGCATATTGGAAAAGCCATGTCCGAGCGGATTTTGAACTGCTCATAAGCGAATTTAAACTCCGCCATGCTGCTGAATGCGTTGCAATCCCGGGCCGGAAAAAATTGTTTAGCATTGAATGGGACGATGTAGACCGCTAACTTCAGCAAATTTTCCTTATAGGCATCATACAGTTTAAGAAAATCGCCGTATACAGTTGATCGGTTGCCAAACTGTATTTCACCAACAACTTCGTTTTTCCTAAAATCAGCGCGTTTTCTGCCGACGAGGCGCGGCTGCAGTTGACATCCTCCTGATCCGGAAAATTCAAGATCAAACAGCCTGTTATACGCCTTTTGATGTTCATAACGTTTACCTGTGGCATCGTCGACAAAATGACAATGCTTATGCCATATGACTCGATTAACACATTCTTCAATTTGGTTTATCTCGATATAAGAAGAGATCTCTTGGGAAAACCACAACTGCTCTTTTTGAAACATCATCTCAATCACCCCTTTTTCGAGTAACTTGACAATAAAGCAAGTTACGCAACCGTTTCGAGTTTTTTTACGTGATTAAAATCACCGACTAGTTCACATGTTAGCCGAGTGTATTCGTATACGTTTTTTATTGTAGAGAGTGTTGCACCAATAGCTTTTGTCGCGCACATATTGGCTGTCTGCGTCAGATCGCTGTCGGGATTAGATAGAACCAACCGAGCAATGGCGGTCTCTCTACCACGGTCCGGCGCTGCTTCTCCTCCCCTCATCTCGACGAGGATCTCAATCGTAATGCGGACGTAGCGGCGCAAATTCCGCACCGTAGCGAGCTTAGCGTTGATGCCGCGCTGAGTGCACAATTGGCATATCTCGGCCGGTGTCTTTCCGGCGTTTTGCAAAATCACTTCGACTATCGGCTTGGTGATTCGGAATCCGCGCTTAACTGTGGGCGGCATCGGCTCGGAAGGTTTTCCGAGCCCGACGATCTTTCCTGGCGTGTCGACTAAATTCTGTCGTAGCACCCGAGCGATTGTCGTCGCTGCCAACGCGAGCTGTTCAAACGCCCCTGCCAAAGCCTCGCTGTTGATCGACATCTCAAATTCCTCATATTGCGGTAGTGTTTAATTAGATACCGTTTCATGTTTAGATGGTCAAGCGATTTTTTTGCCCCTGGCCGCCCTTGCGCGCCAGCGCCTCTCCCGGCGATATCATCCCGCAACGGCGGGCGAAATCATCTCGAAACGCCGAGCGAGATCGAATCGATTTTCCCCCAGCATCCGCACTTTGGTGGGTTTCCCGACGGGTTGGAATCGGAGCAACGCCGTCGATCTGTTCGAGCCGGCCGAAAGGTCCCTTTTCCACCCGGCCCTGCCGTTACCAGCCCTTCGCATGGACGGCGGTTAAGGGGCATCAAGAGCGATTCCCGCCGCCAAGGCTGAGCGGCGGTTGTGGGTTCCAAAGCGGTCCGCTGCTGCCGACAATTAGGCCGTGCAAACTTTTGGGTCCGGCTCTCAGCCACGTGCGGTGCTATGTGCCGCGAAACACGACGAGGGCGTCTACCGCCTTCACTCCCTGACCTGACGGCAGCACCATGAGCGGATTGATGTCCAACTCCGCCAAGTGTCCTTCAAGGTGCATGGCGAGGTGCGACACGCGCACCAGGGTATCCGCGAGCGCCTCGACGCGTGTTCACCGGCGGCGGCGCGTCGGCACCGGCGGCGTTCGGCGGCATGACCAGCAGCGCGTTGCGTCCATCATGCTTGATCACCTTTGCGATGTCGGGCGAGCAGCTCATCCATCATTTCCGGCGGATAGCGGAAGCTCGTTGCGCGCAGCCGGGCAAAAGCATCGGCAAGATCGACGAGGCCGCGCCGCGCGGCCAAATCCAGCACACCCAGCGTACCCGTCACGGTGAAGCCCTGCCGACGCGCGACAGCGACGCCGGCGCGGTCATCCATCAGCACCAACTCGGCACTCAACGTGCGGGCTAACGCCAGAGCCGCACGCTCGCCGGCATCGAGCGCGCGCCAGGCCGGATCGTCGATGGCCGCCGAAACCGGACTTATCTCAAGCCACGGCGGCGGCTGCGCCGCCCAGATACGCACCGCCGCCGGCGCGTCCGGGTCCAGCAATTCGGCTTGAACGGCCACCGGCGTGAACACTTTCTCGAACAGCTTGGGCAGCAAGTCGACGGAGCCGATCAGCACGAGATAGTTGAGCGGGCCAGTGTCGGCGACGACAAGCCGCATGCCGGCTCAGAACCCGAGCCGTTGCAGGTCGCGGCGTTCGCGTTCGAGATCTTCGAGGGTGTAAGGCTCGTAAATATCGTGGGCCTTCAGGAACTCATCGAGCTTCATGCGCGTGCCGAAGCCGAGCAGCCGGCGCAGCTCGGGCTTGGTCAAATGCCCCTGTTTGAATTCGTCGAGCGCCAGCGCTTCGAGTACCCGGCGTTCGAGCTGAGCGCCGGCGCCAAGGCGCCGCGCCAGATCGTCGGGGATACGCACGGTGATTTCCGTATAGGCGGCCGCGTGTGGGTCCGAGATGCCATCGTCCATATCTTGTTCCTATCCCGCTGCCGAGACACGGTCAAAAGACATTATCATATTTGGGCATCGGGCCGCGCGAGCGTGCCGCGGAACACGACGAGGGCGTCTACCGCCTTCACGCCCTGACTTGACGGCAGCACCATCAGCGGATTGATGTCCAGCTCCGCCAAATGTCCTTCAAGGTGCATGGCGAGGTGCGACACGCGCACCAGGGTATCCTCGAGCGCCGCGAGGTCCGCCGCCGGCCGTCCGCGAAAGCCCTGGAGCAACCGGGCTCCCTTGACCTCGGCGATCATCGCCTGTGCTTCCGAGCGCGTGATGGGGCAGCGTCGCAGGGCCACGTCGTTGTAGATTTCGACCATCACGCCGCCACTACCGAACAGGAGCACCGGGCCCAATTGCGGGTCGCAAGTGACGCCAATGATAACTTCTACGCCGTCTCCTACCATCTCCTGCACCGACACGCCGATGATCTGAGCCTCAGGCGCATAGGCCTTGGCACTGGCCAAGATCTCTGCGTAGGCCGTTCGCACTTGTGCCGCATCGCCGACGTTCAGCCGAACGACCCCGGCCTCCGTCTTGTGCAGGATATCCGGCGAATCGACCTTGAGAGCCACCGGAAACCCGAGCTGCTCTGCGGCCAGGGCGGCGGCCTCCGCGGAATGTGCCCGGCGCTCACGCGCACTCCCCACGCCCCAGGCTGCCAACAGCTGCTTAGCTTCGGACTCCGAGAGTGTCGGACGCCCGAAGCCCAGAGCCTGGGCGATGGCCGCATCCTGCGGCGCCGCGCGTGGCGGGGCCGTGGCAAAGCCATCGGCCAGGCGACGCTCGCGCCATGTGTGATACGCCAGGCGGGCCTGCAGGCCTCGGGCCAATTTGTCCGGCGTGTAGAAGATGGGTATCCGGGCGTGTCTGAGCTGTGCGAGGCCCGCCTTGGCGTCCCGGCTTCCTGTCCACAAGAACACCACACCCTTGTCGCTCCGATCACGCTGGCTGATGACCTGCTGAGCCTGGGCGTCCGCCCCGGCACTCGCCACGACGAGCGTCCCCATCCGGGGATCATTGATCATATGCTCGATGATTTGCGGGAAGGACTCGCTGTTGGCAAAGCCTGTCACATCAGCAGGGTTCGCCGCCCACCCGAAGCCCTTCAGGATCCCGTTGATGCCCGCGCGGGCCTCTTCGCCCAGCGGCGGCAGATCGAGACCGGCCTGACCGCACATGTCGGCGGTGAGCGAACTGATGCCGCCCGAGTGGGATACCACCGCGATGCCGGGCACGCCGGGCTTGGGAGTGTGGGCCAGGAGGTGCGCGACCTCCAGGAGTTCGTCGTAATCCTGGACCCGGATCACCCCGTATTGGGCAAAGATCGCATCGTACCGGGCATCCGCGCCGGTCAGCGCTGCAGTATGCGAGCGTGCAGCCCGGGCTCCCAGTTCCGAACGCCCGATTTTGATGAGGACGATGGGCTTCCCGCGCTCTGCCGCGAGCTTTGCCACTTCGAGAAATTTATCGGCGCGCTTGAAGCCTTCGACAAAGCCAGCAATTACCCGGGTATCCGGATCATCCAGCAGATAGCGGGCGAAATCCGTAAAGTCGAGGTCTGCCTCGTTCCCTGTCGAGATTATATAGCTGAAGCCGATGCCGTTCTCCACCGCCCGCACCAGGAACGGCCCGAACGCCGTCGCGCCGCTTTGGCACACCAGGCCGATCGGCCCGGTCAGGCCAGAGGCCCCGCGCGAGGAAGCGGTGGCCCAGATGTCGTCTTTGACATTCGCGAGCCCCAGGCAGTTGGGGCCGCTGATACGCATGCCCGAGGCGCGGGCAAATTCACCCAATTCCCCCTGCAAATCACGCCGGTCGTCGACGCCGCGCTCGGCAAAGCCCGCCGAGATCACGATCGCCGATCCCGTCCCCTTGCGGTGGCTCTCCTGGAGGACATCGAGCACCTGGTCCCAGGGCACCACGATGCCCACCAAATCGGGGGCCTCCGGCAGGTTCGTCACACTCGGGTAGGACTTCACCCCCATGATTTCGTCATAACGCGGGTTCACGGCATAAACCCGCACCCGGTCTTTGGCCTTGAGCGCCGCAGCCAGAAACCGCCCGCCATACTGCATCCGCGGCGTCGCGCCGACGATCGCAATGGAGCGCGGGTTGAGCATTTTGTGGATCGACGCCATCTGTGGTTCTGTCCAGAACTCCATGACACCCCCTGAAATGAAATTGGTCCGTCGGGTCGGCAAGCCCACGCTCTACGAACGGGGCTGCAGTTAGCTCTGGCAGGATGCGCTGGTCGATCTCGTTATCGCGAAATGCTTGCTCGTAGCGTTCAAGCCCGAGCCCCCGCAGCCAAGCCCCTATGTCCATCGCGTCGTTCCGATGTTTCTCTTTCGACGCATCGTACGCCCGGACGGCAATGCGCAGAAGTCCATGACGGCGCCGGAAAACAGGCGTCGACCGAATGTCGCAAAAGGGGCATCAAGACCAGTTCCCGGCGCCCACGCGGAGTTCCCGCTGTCGGTTCGGTCAGCCGACCTTCGCCGGGACGCACGGCAACGGGCGAGACGCGCCGATTCTGGCCGTTCGCATGACAACCAGGCTCGGCCCAGGTGGACCCTGAGCCGATTTTGATGGCAGCCGGGCACGGATCGCTAACCGCGCTCACCTCGACGGTGATGGGCCGGTTGCCAAAGGTCTTGCCCACGATCAGTCAGAAAGGAAAAGTCGATGCTGCCCCCGGTTCTCGCGTCTGACTCTCACGTGTTCGAACCGCCCGATCCGTGGTAGACCCGCCTCGCCCGTGGCGATGACGTGATAGAATGAGAAATCGAAGGGAGGATCAGATGAGTGTCGAACTCAATCACACGATTATCCCGGCGAAGGACAAATGGGCCTCGGCCAAGTTCCTCGCCGATATGCTCAATATCGAGGCGGGACCGGAATGGGGCCATTTCGTTCCGGTCAAGACAGCGAACGGCGTGACCCTCGATTTCGATACGCGCGAAGAGTTCCGGCCGGGGCATTACGCCTTCCTTGTCAGCGACGCCGAGTTCGACGCGGCATTCTCCCGCATCCGCGCTCGGGGCGTCCGGTATTACGCCGATCCGCGGCGTGCCAAGCCCGGCGAGATCAATCATCTGCACGGCGGTCGCGGCGTCTATTTTGACGACCCAAACGGTCACTTGATGGAAATAATCACCCACCCCTACGGCGACCGGCCCGAGCAGATATAATCGTTTGCGCGCCGGCGACGGCGCTGCATCAGCCGAGGGGATTTCGCGGTGACCCCTTTGATGGACCTCGAGCCTTCCTCCCGGCAGCGGGAGTTGATTGCCCTTGCCCGCCGTCTGGCCCGCGAGCGCTTCGCCCAGCGCGCCGACCGCCATGACCGCGACGCGTCCTTTCCCTTCGACGACTATGCCGATCTCCGCGCCGAGGGGCTCATCGGCCTGTGCGTGCCCGAACGCTATGGCGGGCTCGGGGCAGACTACCAAACATACTGCCTAGTGGCAGAGCAGCTTGCGCAGGGCAATGCCTCCACGGCGCTCACCTTCAACATGCATTGCCTCACTATGCTGATGATGGGCCCGATTGCCGACAATATGGCGATGCCGCCCGGCCAGCGTGAGCGTCACGAGAAGCTCCGCGCTGTTAGGTACCGCGAGGTCGTGGAGGAAGGCGCGTTCTACGGACAGCCCCACAGCGAGCCGGTGGAGCAGGGCGAGACCGATACTAAGCTCGGTGTGGGCGGCCGGCGCTTCGGCACCACCGCGCGGAAGGTGGAGGGCGGCTATGTGGTCACCGGGCGGAAGTTTTTCGTCTCTCTGGCGGGCTGCGCCCCGTATTACGCCACCCCTGCCATCCGGCTTGGCGACGAGCCCTGGATCGAGCGCACCCTATACCTTCAGATCGGCAAGGACACACCGGGTGTGTCCTTTCCCGGCGACTGGGATCCGATGGGGATGCGCGCCACCGTCAGTCGCGACATGTTGCTAGAGAACGTGTTCGTCCCCGACGACGCGGAGGTACTACCGCCGGGCCTGTTCGGAGCCATGTACAACGCCTTCCCCCACCTCTTCCTTAGCTTCTCCGCGACCTTCCTCGGGCTCATGCAAGCGGCCTACGACGGTGCCCTCGCGTATCTGACCGGTCGGATGCCGGGCGCGCCGATTCCGCATACCGAGATCGCGGCGAAGGGCCATGCAATCGCAGAGATGCTTTTCGCGATCGAGTCCGCCCGCGCGCTCTACTACCGAGCGATCTCAGAGGCCCAGGTTGATGCTCCGCTGGAGGCAGTCCAGCGCGCTCGGGCAGCGCACGTCACCGTACAACGCGCAGTGGTCGCGGTGACCCAGGAGGCGATCCGTGTCTGTGGCGGACGGGCGCTCCTCAAGCGCTATCCGCTCGAGCGTTACGCACGCGACGCGCGAGCCGCCGCGCTGATGCGCCCGTGGACTCAGGAGATCGCGACGCAGCAGGCCTGGGAGGCAGCGCTTGGCTTGGACGGGCAGCGGGGCGATGCCGCAGGGGCGTGACCGCACTTCCGAGCAAAAGGTCGGGCTTGGCGCAGATTTGGTCGATAGTCGCGGCGTAGGCCGATGACAGGGTCGCGCCGATTCCGGACCCTTCGCGGAATTGCGATCGAACCGCGAGGTTCGGCCCTGGGCTAGGCGGACCGTCATGACCCAAAGCAACGGATGGTCGGGTGCCGAGAGTACAACCCAGTTGCTCAAGGCAGGGCGCTGGATCCGCCTCCCCGGGAGGACCCAGCGGCAGCAGCGTCAGGCGACCAGAGGAGGACCGCCGGAACCTAGGCGAGATGGTATATCCTGGCGGCGTTGCCGCCGGCGATCTTGGCCTTCTCCTCTTCAGTGCAGTCCCCTAGAACCTCCTCAATGATTTGCCGGCTCCTGGGGAAGGTGGACTCGACATGGGGGTAATCCGAGCCCCAGAGGAGATTGTCGACACCGATGATATGGCGGTCGCGTATGCCCATGGCATCTTCCTGGAAGCCCGCAAACACGTTGCGGTGGAAATAGTCGCTGGGCAGCATGGCCTCCTTAAACCGATAGCGCTCTTGCTGGACCCGTTGGGTGTACGTGTAGTCGATGCGATCCAGGAAGTGGGGAATCCAGGACAGTTCGTGCTCCACGGTGCCTACCTGGAGTTTTGGAAAGCGCTCGAAGACGCCGCTGAAGATCATGTCGCTAAGCGACATCCGCACCCAATGGTCGGCGTTGGCCAGGAAGGAATTGCGGACGCGGTTGCGGTCCTCCAGCCCAAAATCCTGCCCCGGGCCCGGCCGGTTGGTCGCGATGTGCATGCCAATCGGAATATCCAGATCCTGCGCCGCCGCCCATAGGGGGTCATACATGGGATTATCGTACCCCTTCCCCTCTGGGGGATAGACGGTGATCATGCCGCCGGCCAGCCCCATCCTGGCACAGCGTTCCAGCTCCCTGATGCCCTCCTGCACATCGTCCACGTTGATCATGGCGATGCCCTTGAGGCGCTTGGGCTCCGCGGCGGAGAACTCGGCGAGCCAGTTGTTGTATCCTCTAAAAATCTCCGACAGCAGCGCACTGTCCGGCACGCTGTACAGCAGCAGACCGACCGTGGGATAGACAATGCTGACATCCACCCCATCGGCATCCATATCCTTGAGGTGCTCCTCAGGAACGTAGCCGCCGCGCCGGACTCTATCAAAGGTTGTAGTGCGGACCATCTTTTCCGGCGCCTCAAACCGCATACCTGTCTGCGCCCCAGGACTCAGCCCGATCACCCGGTGGCCATCGCAGAACCACCAATCGCCATCATACTCGCGGACAAGCTGTGGGACCCGGTCCTTGAACGCCGGCCGGGCTCTGCTCGTCCACAGGTCCGGTGACTCAAACACGTGATTGTCCGATGATATGACCCTGTAATTCGCCATGACTTGATCCTCCCTTGGTGGTGAGCGCCCTCTCAGTTTTGCCGCTTACATGACCCCCTGACCAGCCTCACTATAGCGCTTGCGGCACCCTCGCCGATACGGGGGAGTATGCTCCAGGAGTTGGCGGCTGTCGGAGCCTCAAAGGCTACGTCCTGCCGAGCCGCCTGATGGCGAGCCGGACGGCGGCGAGGGTGACCAAGGTCTCCAGGGTCCCGGCAAGGTTCTCGAAGTCATTGGCGAGTCGGCGATTTCGCCCGAACCAGGAGAATGTGCGCTCGGCCAGCCGGCGACGTTAGGCCGACGATGCCGTTCATGTCGTCGCTGCGCTCGACGATCTCCATGCGCAACACCGGCGCGCCGGCGCGCCTGCACGCTGAACGTCTCTTCGGGGGCAGCTCCGGTCGGTAGCCGAGCTTCCGCGGATTGCCGTTCTCGTCCGGCGGCAGGTCGCATTCCAAATCGATGACTTTGCGCATGTCGACCTACCCGGTTCTGGCGCCGGTCAGAATAACAGCTCGCCGCAGCGCATTGGAGGGGGCGCAAAGCGCGGCCTGATCCAATCAAGGTGAGAGGTAGCGACTCTTTGGCCGTTCGAGCCCCATATTCTCGCGCAACGTCGTGCCTTCGTACTCGACCCGAAATAAACCACGCGACTGTAGTTCCGGGATCACGAGCGCGACGAAATCGTCGAGTCCACCCGGCAAATGCGAGGGATGAAACAGAAAGCCGTCGACGCTGTGACCACGGAACCATTCCTCCATATTATCGGCGATGTCGCTCGGTGAGCCGATCAGCGTACGTTGCCCCCGAGCTGCGGCGAAGCGCTGGTAGATTTGTCGGATCGTCAGCCCCTCCTCCCGCGCCCAGCGGATGATGTTGCGGGTATTGCCGAGCCCGCTGAGTGCGAATTCCCGTTCGGGTATGTCGGGAAGCGGGCCATCGAGATCGTATTCCGACAGATCGAACCCGCCGAGCTGGTTCGAGAGCAATTCGAGCCCGACATCGGGGTGGATCTTCGACTGCAGGAAATGGTGCAGCTCCTCCGCCTCTTTGCGGGTCCGTCCGACGATTGCATTGAGGCCCGGCATTACTTTCAGCGCTTCGGGTGGCCGGTCGTACTTTCGCATGCGCTCCTTCAGGTCGCGGTAGAATTCCTGCGCGCCGGCAAGGGTGTGCTGTGGTGTGAATACCCCCTCGGCGAAGCGCGCTGCCACCTCGCGGCCAATCTCGGACGATCCGGCTTGGAACAGCACCGGGTGGCCTTGCGGCGGCCGCGCGACATTCAGCGGGCCACGAACCGAGAAATGCTCGCCCTTGTGGTTCAAGTAATGGAGCTTGGCCGGGTCGAAGTAACGTTCCGATTTGCGGTCTCGGACAAACGCGTCATCGTCCCAGCTGTCCCACAATCCCTTCACAACTTCGACAAACTCGATCGCCCGCTCGTAGCGGGCATCGTGCTCATAGTGCCGCTCGCGCCCGAAGTTGAAGGCCTCGGAGATGTTCGATGATGTGACGACATTCCACCCGGCACGACCGCCGCTTATGTGGTCAAGCGAGGCGAATTTCCGAGCAATATGGTAGGGTTCGTTATAGCTGGTCGTTGCCGTGGCGCAGAGACCGATATGGGTCGTCACCGCGGCGAGCGCCGGCAGCAGCGTCAGCGGATCGAAATAGGCCATGTATTGCGGCCAGCGGCTGAGCGCTTTGAGCTCGCCGTCGCGCGTCGCCACCGCGTCGGCGACGAACATCAGGTCGAACTTGCCACGCTCGGCGGTCTGCGTGATCTCGGCGTAATGTCGGAAATTCGTGCCGGCGTCGATCTGCGCGTCAGGGTGCAGCCAGGCGGCGACGTGGTTCCCGGTCGGGTGAAAGAACGCACCGAGCTTCATCGTCTCGCCGTTGCGCTCCTTGTCCATCCCAGATCCCCCCGGAGTGACGCGCCTCAGCGTATCGCGTCGCCATCGCTGCGTACAGGAGCGGCAAATGACAATCTTGCCGTGGCCCTTTGGCCTTCGAAATCACCGGTGAGGAAGCCTTATGCAACACAACTGCGATCGACGATCGCGCTGGTGACGACGCGCCGTAAGCAGCCTCCCGTCTCCGCGGAGCGTCCCGGATCGCGCACCATAACGTCCTTCCAATTTACCATCGACACTCAGCTAGAGTTTGATGTATTATGATCCTGAAAATACGAAG
>CAYMRQ010000104.1:0-15376 GCA_964392845.1 uncultured Rhizobium sp. | reverse complement strand
TTCATCCTGGGACGGATCCGCAGCCAGTCGCACCAGCAGCGCATGGAAATCGCGTCGCGCTACGGCGTGCACAACGACAAGGCGATCCAGGCCATAAGGCTGATGCACGAACATGTGGAAGACCCCTTGTCGATCGATGGCCTGGAAATACCAGCATCTCCGGCCGATGGCGGCTATGGCGCGGGGTATGCGTTCAGCCCGACCGAGCTGGCCTTGCGTGGCTATGTCTTCACCCGGCGCGCGCAGAACGTGCTCGTCACCTACACCGCGGGCTACGCAGTCACTCCGCCCGACATCGCACAGGCTGTCATCGAACTGGTGGCTCAGCGCTATCGCGAGCGCACCCGAATCGGCGAGGTCTCCCGGGCCGTAGGCGGCGGCGAAACCGTCACCTACTCCCAGCAGGACATGAGCGACGACGTGAAGCTGCTGCTGTCGCAATACCGTGCGCTTGCGCCGGTTTCGGGCTTTGCCCGCCGCCTTGCCGCCACCGCGACCGATCCCGCACTGGTCGCGGCCGCGTTATGATCGCGCGCGAGACGATCTATGCCGCGCTGTTCGCGCAGGTCGCCAGCGCGGCCAATTTCGTCACCACGGCGCGGCGGCTGCGTCACTGGAGCGGGCTGACCGCCGCCGAGCAGCCGGCGCTGTTCATGCGCCAGAAGGCCGAGGTCGCAACGGTGAAAACGCTCGGCGCGCCGACGGTGTGGACGCTGATCGTCGATCTCTACCTCTACGCGCATGCGAGCAACCCCTATGTCGCGCCGGCGACGATCCTCAACCCGCTGATCGACAGCGTCGAGGCGGCGCTCGCGCCGCTGGCGGCGACCGGCGTGCAGAACCTCGGCCTGCCGGCGATGGTCCAGCACGCCTACATCGCCGGCAAGATCGCAACCGAAGAAGGGGTTCTCCGCGACCAGGCGGTCGCGATCATCCCCGTCGAAATCCTCTGCCTTTAGCAGGAGCTGACCCAATGGAAGAGACCGCTGCCTCCGGCGTCGTAGGGCCGTCGCCCGACGCCCCGGCTCGACGCGAACCGACCGACGATATCGTCGAGCGCTGGTGGGCCGATCATTTCCCCGGTTCGCCGGTGGCCCAAGTGACGCAGGCCTGGAACCACGCGTTCGCCGCCAAGGAAGAGCTGAAGCGGCGGCTCACGGATCTCGTTGAGGGAGTCCTCTGACATGCAGCTCGCATTCGGCGCCGGGGCCCTCTGGGGCAACCGCACGGACGTGACGGGATCGGGCATTGGCCCCGACCAGTTCGGCATCCTGCAGGACGTGCAGATCGATTGGGATTGGACGACCAAGGAATTGTGGGGCCAGTACCAGTTCCCGGTCGACATCGCCCGCGGCCAGGGCAAGATCTCCGGCAAGGCCAAATTCGCCCGCATTTTCGGGGCGATCTACGGCGATCTGTTCTTCGGGCAGACCCCGGCGGCGGGCCAGCTTACCGTTTCGGAGAACGAGGCGGCGACGGTACCGGCGAGCCCCGCATACACGGTGACGGTCGCCAACGCCGCCAACTACTCGGATGATCTCGGCGTCTATTACGCCACCGGCGCCAGTGCCGGGAACCGCTTCAGCCGGGTTACCACGCCGTCCTCGGCCGGTCAGTATTCGGTCAATCCGGCGACCGGGATCTACACCTTCGCCGCCGCCGATGCCGGCGCGTCGCTGCTGATCAGCTACCTCTACACCGTCAGCAGCGCCGGCAAGAAGCTGGTGCTGACCAACCAGTTCATGGGCTATACGCCGACCTTCAAGGCGACGTTCTACACAACGAAGACGACGCAAAGCACGCCGGCCGGTTTGGCGCTCGTGTTGAACGCGTGCACCGCCTCGAAATTGTCGCTGCCGACCAAAATCGACGATTACGAGATCCAGGAATTCGACTTCAGCGCCTTCGCCGACGCGACCGGAGCGATCGGCACCTTGAGCGTCAACGAGTAGACGCGATGAGCGAAATCGTCACCTTGGCCGGCCGACGCTTCGAGATCCGCCCCTTAAAGCTCGGCCAATTACGCCATCTGCTCGATGCGCTCGACGAGATGACCGGCAAATCGGGCGGCGGGTTGATCGAGGCCGCCGCCAGGGTGGTGACGGCCGGCCTCGCGCCGGCGCACCCCGACCTTACCTGCGATGCGGTGCTCGACCTCGAAGCGACGATCGAGGAACTCCACGCGGCGGTAGCGGCAATCCTGCGCATCGCCGGGCTGCACCCCGCGGGGGAAGCCCGGCCGGTGGCGAGCCCGGAAGAAATCCCCGGGACCAGCTCGGCGCCGTTTACGGCGCCCTCGCCACCGGCTGCGGCTATGCCTACCGGGTCATCGACGACATGAATCTGGCCGAAGCCGGGGAGATCTTCGGCTATTGGGAAGAGAACCCGCCGGCGCATCTGATGCTGCAGACGATCGCCCGCATGCTCGGCTGGATGCCCCGCCCGGCACAACTCGGCGCGCCGCCGATCGAGGAGATCGCCGCCACCGCACCGCCCGGGCTCACCGTGGCGCGTGGCGCGGATCTCGGCCTGCCGGCGCCGCTCGACCTCGACGCGCTGCGCGCGAAGAACCGGGTGCGTGCTGCAAAGAACCCATCGCGTAACGCCGTGGGTGCGCCAACGCCATTGTCCGGAATTATGTAGCAGTCTCACCTTTCGAGGGCAGAGCGATGTGCGATAAGGGCTTCGATCCGAACCATGACCCTGGATACCCGAACCGATTTCGTTCGCCGCGTCCGGCTGCAACTCACTGACAACACCGCAAGGGCAAGGCCGAGCAACTCGGCAAGCCGCGGTCTCTGCGCTGGCGGCTACCCCTGATGCCTGAATAAAGGGCGACGTGCCCCGTTGTTGCCCCGAGACGTGGCGAAAGGCCGCCCTTGACCGCTGGGTTCGTCTACTCACTTCTGGCGATACGCCGATTCGGTCGATTGGCACGATCGTTGCGCTCCAGAGATGGCTAAATCGCGCAATGGTTTAATCAGGATCACACTGTGGAACTGGTTCTTTTAGAGTCTGTTAACGTCGTGAGCGTACATTTTTCGGGAGATCACAGAGAGAGCCGGGAGCCGGCGCGCTTGCAATCCGTCTCGGATGTGTCAAAAATTCCCCCTAACCGATGGACCAAGCAGATTCGGCGAGGGGCGGGATGGCGGCATACGTGCAGGATGCACCGGGCGCGCATATGACGATCCGCCGCAAACTGATCGACAAACTTGAGCGCTCCAAAGTTCCGGACGATACGAGAGCGTCGTTCAAAACGATGGTGGTCGCCCTCGTCAAGGCTCGAGAGGGCGACGACGAGTTGGCGGAACCCAACCCCAAATCGTTCAAACTGTTACTTGAGTTTTTCTCACATCCAACGCGCCGTATGTGGGTACTGCCCAGCATTGCCATAAACCCGGAAGGAATATTCATCGCCGCATGGGGCGTGCCGGGCGATGACTGGTTAGTTACGTTCAACCCTTCCGGCGAAATTAGGTGGAAATACCTAAAACGAAAAGAGAACGGTGAAGTTGTTCGTCTCGTAGGAAAATACGATAACATAGACTACGAGAGTGGTCCACCCATACCGATGCCACAAAGGCCCCTCGCTGCCTGAAGACCTTTCTGCATTAACCTTTGAATCGGTTGGGCAATGCAAGGGAGGAAGTCAGTCCCATCCCATGAACATGTCGCGAGGCATTGTAAGGCGGCTGATTTATTTTGTGACCCCGCTGGACAACTGACACGCTTGTTGGAGTCCGCCTTTAGGCCCAGACTGACCGATGATGATGGATTGTCCGCGATTTGGGTGGAATTCTTTCAGGGGACGCGCCCGCATAACCTAGCTTGCGTGCGCAGCGTTACTAAGCTTCGTGCCAGGCCGACGGACCGAATAGCGCTTCTTAATGTCGGGAAATTCATAGCCGGCCTCAGGGTGGCCGTCCCCGCCATAGCTATAGAGCAAGACCCCATCGATGACCTTCCGCCACTGAAGAATGCCGCTCATGTATTAATTGTCCCTTCTGACGAGTTCAAAAACGAAAACATCCGAGATACCGCGGCCTCATTGGTTTTGGTCCCAGCGGATATAGAGGAATACTAGCTGGTCTCATTTGTGCCCGAATACCGGGTGAGATTTCTACATAATCCCACAATTGCCAAGCAGCGGACGATCTACTTAATCTTTGCGTACAACATGGTTTGGGCAAAGGAATGGGCGATCCGGTGTGGCTCCGGTTTTGTGGGCTGCTTCTCGGATTGGCTGCAGGCGCCTCTCCGGCGTCGGTGATCGCGGCCAACCCGGCTGACGGACCGGGGTGCCTCGGCGTCACCGCCGAGGTGTGCGTCGGCTGGCTGCGGGCGACGATGACGGTCGATGAGAATTTCCTCGCCAACGCGATGGCGCACCGGCATGACACCGATGTCAATGGCAGGCCGATCGGCGGCGGGCTCGTCACGGTCTACGCCAGGCTTCCCGGGCGGCTGGAGGCATTTGTGATCCTGCTCCGTCTGCGGCCGGACGATACGGTGCAGCGCATCGAATCGAACCTGCTGCGCAGTCTGAACGATGCGCGCACCGAGCAGGCCTACGATCAGAGCGCGCTCTATGAAATCGTCTCGCGGCTGCTCGGCCGGCGTTGCCCGGGGATCAGCAAGATCGAGCTCTACCGGTTCTTCGAAAATTCGGTAAAGCCCCGGATCAGGCAGGAACGGCAGGATTTCTCGGGTGGCTTTTCAGGGTTGCACCGGCTCTCTTCACACGCCGCCGGCGTGCCGTATTGCGGCGTCACGTTCGGCTACACCGAGCTGCTCGAATGGCGCGGGGCCAAAGAATCGCAGGCGGCGGCGAAGCTGAAGAGCTTTTCGTCGATCGAACTGCAGTAGCCGCGCCACGCATTTGCGAGCCTTCGCTGCGGCGAAGCTTTGTTCGGGGCGCCTGGCGCCCCAGTTTCATTTGAGGTGACCGTTGGCCGACGAGGTGCAGATCAGGTTCGGCGCCGATTTGGGCGGCGCGATAGGTGCGCTCAATACGCTGAAGCAGGCGATCGGCGGGGTAACTGAGCCGGTCTTGCGGCTCAAGACCGCCTTCGCCAATACCGGCGCCGTGTTCCGGGCGGACATGCAGAGAATGGTCGCCGAACACGCGATCTCGCTGCGCCAGGCGCTCGGCTTCGACATCGAATACACCGCCCGGCGCAGTGCCGAGGATCGCACCCGGCTCGAAGAGGTCCTCGCCAGCGACGCCGCCACCCTCGCCGAGAAATCGGCGAGCTACGGCCAGCTGGTCGAATTGAGCGCGCGCTACTCGGCTCAGCTCGCGCAGGACGAGACGCGCCTCGCCGAGGCCGCTCGCCGCGAGGCGGACACTATGGCCCGGCCGTACCGGCACGCCTTCGACGAGATCGGCGCGGGCTGGCGCTCTGCAGTGATCGGGCTCGTCGAGGGCACGTTGAATTTCCAGACCGCCGGTCTTCGGGTGGCGCAATCCGTCGAGCGCGGGTTCATCAGCATGGCCCAGACCGTGCTGTCGCGGGCTGCCGCCGGGCCGCTCGCCTCGCTGCTTGGGCTGGCTGCTCCGGCTGTCGGCGAGGGTGTCGGCGACGTGCTCGGTAATGCGCTCGGCGGCTGGCTCGGCGGTCTGTTGGCGTTCTCGAATGGTGGCATCGTGCCCTCGGCCGCGCAGGGCTGGGCCTTGCCGAATTTTGCCGGCGCGACGCCGGCACTATTGCACTCGCGCGAAATGGTGCTGCCGGCGCCGATCAGCGAAGGACTCCAGAGCATGATCGGGCAAGGCGGCGCAAATGGGGCTGAGGGCGGCGACATGCACCTGCATTTTCATGGACCCTCCGACGGCCCGGCGGTCGAGCGCTGGTTCAGCGGGCTGATGGCTCGCAATCCCGGGGTGGTGCGCAACATGCTGCGCTCGAACGCGCTGACCCCACGCACGATCTGACGAGGCACCGTGACCGCGATCTTTCCGGCCCTTCCCGGCCTCGGCTGGTCGGTGACAAAGGCGCCCCGCTTCGCCGCCCGCATCCAGACGGCGATATCCGGGCGTGAGTTGCGAATCCTCAACCAGACCTATCCGATCTGGACCTGGACCCTGACCTACGCGCTGCTGCGCGACAAGCATGATACGCGGGGCCCGAGCGGCCTCGGTGCGGGCTATGATGAATTGCGCACCCTGGCCGGCTTCTTTCTGCAACAGCAAGGCGCCTTTCAGCCCTTCCTGTTCGACGATCCGACCGACGACACGGTCACGGGGCTGTCGATCGGCACCGGCGATTCCAGCGCGACGGTCTTTCAGCTGGTGCGAAATTTTGGCGGCTTCAAGGAGCCGATTGTCGCGCCGAACGTCGTTAGCGCCATCTACTTCAATGGCGTGCTGCAATCGTCCTCGGCCTATGCCGTCGACGCCGCGACCGGGCTGGTGACCTTCACCACACCGCCACCGACTGGCCAGGCGATCACCGCCGACTTCACCTATTACTTCCGGGTGCGCTTTGCCGACGACACCGCCGAATTCGAGAACTTCATGTACCAGCTCTGGCAGTTGAAGCAGGTCAAGCTGCAATCGGTGCTGCTATGAGACCGTGCTCGGCCGCGCTCTCGACCTTCCTGAATAGCAGCGCGAACCTGGAGTGTGTCCAGGTCGACCTATACACATTCGCGCTGACATCAGGCGAGGTGCTGCGCTGGTCGGGTGGCGATGCCGCGCTGACCGTTCCCGCCACCGGGTTCCCGACCGGTAGCTTCAACCAAGGCGCCGATCGAACCTTCGCGCTCGGGCCGCGCTTCGGCCGGTCGAAGGTCTCGACCAGGATCGGGGTGCAGCCGGCCGAGCTCGACATCGAAATCATCGCCGGGGCGAGCGATCTGGTAGGAACCGTTGCGATCGCCGAGGCGGTTCGGATGGGGATTTTCGACGGCGCTACCGTAGAGCTCGATCGCTTCTTCGCGCTGCCGCAGGTCGCGGGCGGCGCGCTCGACACCAGCCTCGGCACGCTGCTGTGGTTTTACGGGCGGGTCGCCGACGCTGATATCGGGCGATCGAAGATCTTGCTCCAGGTCAAGTCGCTGATGAATTTGCTGGCGATCCAGCAGATGCCGCGGCGGCTCTACCAGGCAAGCTGCGGCCATGTTTTCGGCGACCTGATGTGCGGCTATGACCGGACCGCCGGTCAGAACGCGCTCGGCGCCTCGATCGGAATCGGCCAGATCACCGTGGTTGCGACCACCACGTCCCAGTCGCAGATCGACGCCGCAAGCGCTGTGCCGGCCGGGTATATCCAGGGAACGATCATCGGTGCGACCGGTGCGAATGCCGGCATAAGCCGAACCGTCGCCGATGTCATCAGCCCCAGCATCTACCTGCTGAAGGCGTTCCTCTTTCCCATCGCGATCGGCGATACCTTCGCGGTGCTGCCGGGTTGCGACCACACCACCGCGACCTGTGACGGGACCTTCAACAATCTGGCGCGCTATGGCGGGTTTCCCCACATCCCGCCGCCCGAGTTCGCGGCGTGATGGTCAGGGATCAGAGATCAGGAATCAGGGATCAGCACGACGCTGCCGCGGCGATCGCCGTGGCGAGACTCCGGCGGGCGGTGGTGGAGGAAGCCCGGGGGTGGATCGGGACGCCGTTCCATCACGAGGCCCGGGTCAAGGGCGCCGGCGTCGACTGCCTGATGATGTTGGCGGAGGTGTACGAGCGCGCCGGGGTGGTCGGTCCTATTGCAGTGCCGTATTACCCCGCCGACTGGCACATGCACCGCGACGTCGAGCGCTACATGGAAGGACTGCTCGGCTATGCGCGGCCGATCGAGGGGCCGCCGCTGCCGGGCGACATCGCGCTGTTTCGCTTTGGCCGGACCTATTCGCATGGCGCGATCGTCGTCGAGTGGCCCCGGCTGATCCACGCCTATTGGGCGATCGGCGTCGTATGGGGCGATGCGACGCTCTACCCGCTAAGGGACCGGCCGGTGCGGTTCTTCAGCCCGTTTTCACAATGAGGCGGTGAGGCAGTGAGAAAATTTTATCGCTTCGCATCAGCCAAGCGTCCCGCGCGAAACAATAATCCTTCCTGGCTGCCTCACCGCCTCATTGTGAACTGAAATGTTTGACTTCCCCGGCGGCAAGGGCGGCGGGCCGACCCCGTTCTCGAACGCCTTCAAGCCCGCCACGCTCGCCTCGCTGCGCTACAACACCAGCCACGCCGGCAGCCCGGTTCTGCTCTGCTATGGCACCTGCCGAGCGTCGATCAACCTCCTCGAAATCTGGGGGCAACAAGGGTTCGGCAGCAGCAGCGGGGGCGGCAAGGGTCTCGGCGGCACCGGCGGCAAGAAGAGCGCGAATGCGAGCTACTCGGTCGATGTCGCATTCGGGCTCTGTCAGGGGCCGGCCGCGTTCACCGGCGCTCCCAACGGCTTTTCGGGAGATAACCGGATCTGGGCGAACGGCAGCGTCGCCGGTTTTAGTACCGTCGCGGTCAACGGCTACGCCGGCAACGATGGCCAGGCCGCCGACCCGGTGTTCGTCAGCAGCGACACCAACAGCCCTGTCATCGGTTATTCCGGCACCTGCTATGTCACCGGAACGCCGTTGCAATTGGGGTCGGCCCCGACATTGCCGAACTTTTCAGTCGAGGTCACCGGGTTCGAGGTTGGAACCGTGGGCGCGGGCTTTCCGGGCGACGCCAACCCGGGGTCGATCGTCACCGATCTCTTGACCAATTCGCGCTACGGCGCCGGCTTCCCCGCGGCCAATCTCGACAGCACCGGCTCGATCGCCGATTTTTCCACCTACTGCCAGGCGGCGCAGCTGGCGATGTCGTTCCTGCTCGACCGGCAGCAGCCCTGCGCGCGCTGGCTCGAGGAGATCGCCCAGCTCGCCGTCGCGGCAGTGGTGTGGTCGGGCAGCCTCCTGAAGATCATCCCCTATGGCGACGTTGCGCTCAGCGCCAACGGCGCCAGCTGGACCCCTGATCTGACCTGGCAATACAGCCTCGCCGACTCTGATTTTCTCGATTTCGGCGGCGGCAGCGACCCGGTTGTTGCGACCCGCGGCGATCCCTTGCAGGCGCCGAACTGGATCAGCATCGAATACATGGACTCGTTCAACAACTACAATCAGCAGATCATCCCCGTGTTCGACCAGGGCCTGATCGACCAGTACGGGCTCCGCAGCGAGCCCTCGCTCCAGGCGCACGGGTTCACCAATCCGACAAGCGCGACCGTCTCGGCGCAGTTGCTGCTGCAGCGCAAGGCCTATATCCGCAACACCTACCAGTTCAAGCTCGGCTGGCGGTTCTCGCTGCTGGAACCGATGGACATCGTGCTGTTGACCGACGCGACCCTTGGGCTCGATGGCGCGGCGGTGCGGATCACCCAGATCGACGAGGACGACAACGGCGAGCTGACCGTCACCGCTGAAGAAATCCCGGGGGTGACGCCGTGAGCCAGAAGACAGGGATCAGGGATCAGGGATCAAGAGATTGCAGGGAAACGCGTCAGGCTGTGCCCTGTCTGATCCCTGATTCCTGTCCTCTGATCCCTGACCTCCGATGACGGGCACAATCACCCCGATTGGGGTCGGCACTGCGACGCTGTATCCGCGGCAGTCGAGCGCGGGGGCCGGCGTCGACATGCTGGTCGATCCGGGCGACACTAACGGGCCGATCATCTTCGAGCCGCCGGCGGCGCTGTCGGGCGGCGACCATGAAATCTGGCTGATCGCCTCGGGCGGGGCGAATTGGGGCGGCTGCCAGGTGTGGGTTTCGACCGACGGCAACACCTATGCGCTGGCCGGCACGCTCCATCGCGGCGCGCGCCAGGGGGTGCTGAGCGCGACGCTGCCGAGCCACGCCGACCCCGACAGCGCCGATACGCTGGCGGTCGACCTGACCCAGAGCCAGGGCCAGCTGCTGTCGGGCACCCAGGCCGACGCCGACAATTTCGTGACGCTATGCTACTGCGACGGCGAGCTGGTCAGCTACCAGACCGCGACCCTGACCGCGTCCTACAAATACGACCTGACCTACCTGCGGCGCGGGATCTATGGCACGCCGATCGGCGCCCATTCACTGGGTGCGAACTTCGCTCGCTTCGGTCCCAACGATCCCTCGCTGTTCCGCTACCGGTACCCGGAGAGCTTTGTCGGCCAGACGATCAGCGTGAAATTGCCGGCCTTCAATATCTTCGGCCAAGCGCTGCAGGACCTGTCCGGGCTGACGCCGACCGACTACACCCTGACCGGCGGCGGCGCGCTGGAGGCTCCGGCTTATGTCTCCGGCTCGTGGGCGGGGAGCCCCGGCGCCAGCCAGGTGATCGAGCGCCATATCTTCGCTACGCCGGTCACCTTCCCGACCGGGCTCGCCGGCAGCTATGGGACGGCCGGCACCGCGGCCACCGCCGCCGCCAGCTTTGCCATCCAGAAGAACGGGGCGGCGATCGGCACGATGGACTTCGCCGCCAGCGCGACCAGCGCGAGCTTTACGATGGGCACGGCGACCAGTTTCGCCGGCGGCGATGTGCTGACCATCGTCGCGCCCGGCTCGCCCGACGCGACCCTCGCCAACCTCGCCTGGACCCTCACGGGCACGCTGTGACGGATGCAACCCAACATCGGCGGCCGAAAGCGCCGGGCCGTGATGCGGCCTGGTTCAGCGCGATCCACCCCCATTTCACGCCCGACATCAACCTTGGCCATCTGGTGCAAGCGGTCGTTGTCGTCGCCACGGTCGACGGTGGCGTGCTCGCGGGCTATCTGAGCCTGCGCGAAGAACTCGGCGCGCAGCGCGCCGATTTTCGCGCCACGCTGGCCGGGCATGAGGCGCGCCTCACATTCGCCGAGCGCGTCCTTGAGGAGCGCCGCGCCGAAGACCGGGTGTTTCAGAGCGAAATGCGCGCCGCGCTGGAGCGCGTCATGAAGGCGATCGGCGACCTGCGCACCGAGCTCGTCCAGAAGCAAGACCGGAAATACCCATGACTGTGTGTCCGCTTCCCGCCGTCGTTTTCAACGGCGTCATCGACGTGTCGCATCACAACGGTGCGATCGACTGGCCGGCGGTGGCGGCGGCCGGGATCGCGCTCGCCTTCATCAAGGCGACGCAGGGCGTGGGTTTCGTCGATCCGGCCTTTGACCGGAACCGGGGTGCCGCCGTGAAGGCTGGCGTCCTGGCCGTGCCCTATCACTTTCTCGACACATCGGCCCCCGACCGGCAGGCCGGACATTTCCTCGCCGTGACGGATCTCCGGGAGGGACAGCCGGGGATGCTCGATTGGGAAACCGCGGCGACGGTCTCTTCCGTTGTCGCGATTGGCCGGGCGGTCGCCGATCGCACAAAGCGCGATCCCGTCGCCTATTACGGGTTCGCGCAGCTGACGCAGCCAACCCCGGATCTGTCGCGCTGGCCGCTGATGCTGCCGGCATATCCGCGCGGCGCCGCGCCCGGAGACTATCGCAGCCTGGTCCAGCGCCCGCCACGTCTGCCGCCCGGCCGGCCGCCCGCGTGGAGCAGCGCCAAGGCGAACGCGCCGCGGCCCTACGATTTCCACCAATACACGCCCGCCGGCCGGGTCGCCGGCATCGCGACGCCGGTCGACCGCTCGGTATGGGTCGGGACCCTTGCCGATCTCAAGGCATGGTACGCCACCGGCGCGCTGGCGGCGGTCCCGGCCCCCGGACAGCCGGCCCCTGCGGGCCGTGCCGGGGGTGATCCGGGGAGCGCTGTCGCCGTACCGGCCGGCTGACCCCCTCGCCCTCGCTTCCCGACCGAGCCGCCCGCGGGCGGCTTTTTTGCTGCCTGAACAGATCTGCCCAAGGAGATTTACGATGCGAATCCTCGCCTATCTGCTTGCCCGCTTCAGCGAGCCCTCGAGCTATGCCGGGCTGGGAGCCCTCTTGGCGCTGGTCGGCTGGAACCTGTCCGACACGATCGTCGGCCAGCTTGCCCAGCTGCTTGCCGCCGGCTGCGGCCTGGTCGCGCTGGGTCTTAGGGAGCGCGGCCTGATTCGCACGATCGTGCTGGTGTTTGCCGTGGTTCCGGCGCTCGCCGGCTGTGGCGGGGTGCCGGCCGCCGTGCTTGGCGGGATCGGCTCGGCCGGCTCGGTCTATACCGCGGTCGACAAGGTCACCGAGGCGGCCGACCCTTACATCGCCAAAGCCTGCGCGGAGTACGCGACGGGCAAGGCGGTGGCGGACGCCATGGTCGGCACCGGCCTGGTGCCGGGCACGGTCAGCCGCAAAGTCTCATCGCTCAAGAGCTTCGGCGACGCCGCCTGCGCCAAGCCGCCGGCGGGCGACCCGCTGTCGACGGCCATCTGGCTCGGCAAGCTCGCCGGACAGATCACCACGCTGACCACGCCGGCCAAATAGCGGCTGCCGCCGGCCAATGTTCGCCGCGACGCGGCGGCTGCATCCGCGCGGCCCCGAGAGCCGCGGTATCGTCGTCGATGCCGATGGCGCCATGTTGGGGCCGGATTGCGTCCTGGTGCGCCGCAGGGATGGGGCTTCCGTTGCATTGCGCCGGGCGAGGCACGGGCGATCCAGGCCATCGGCGCCGGGTCGCGCCGCCGGCATAAATGAATTCCGCCGCTATAAGCCGACCAGCCGGGCGCTTTCGGCCCATAGCCGTTCGCCCAATTCGTCGTCGAGCGCGGTCCGGTCAGGCTGGGCGACCCGTGTGTCGATCACGTAGGCGCCATGGAACGGCGTCGGATCTTGTGTCGTTGCCAGGAATAGCGATGTTTCCGCGCCTTTCGCCGGGGCGATCAGAAACGGCTTGACGAGGCGCCAGCCGAACCCGGTGAGGCCGCCCGCGCGGTCGCCGATCGCGGTTGCGACAACCCCGGGGTGGAGGCACGCCGCGACAACTCCGCTGCCTTGGAGCCGCCGCGCCAGCGCGCGGGTGAACAGGATGTTGCACAGCTTGGAGCGGCCGTAGGCCTTGAGCGGGCTCCAATCCTCTCGCCCGGCAAGTGCGGCGAGATCGATCCTGGCGCCGCGATGAGCCTGTGAGGCGACGGTGACGATCCGCGCCCCGGACTTTTCCAGTTCGGCCGAGGCACGCAGGCGGTCGAGCAGCAGATTGGTCAAGAGGAACGGTGCGAGGTGGTTGACCGCGATCGTCAACTCGTAGCCGTCCTCGGACAGCTCCAGCCGCGGCGCGATCAGCCCGGCATTGTTGACGAGGAGATCGAGCCGCTCGTGGGTCGCGAGGACGGTTTCGGCGAGGCCGCGCACCGCGCCGAGGCTGGCGAAATCCGCCAGCGCCGGTTCGACCCCAGTCGAGCCCGCGCGTTCGGCCACCGTCCGGCAGGCCTGCTCGGTGCGCGCGCTGTCGCGCCCGGCCATGATCACGTGAAACCCGACCCGGGCGAGCCCGAGCGCGGTGTAGAGCCCGATGCCGGCGCTCGCCCCGGTGACCAGGGCGACCCGCGCCGGCTCGGCCATCCTCAGCTGATTTTGAGCCCCTTGGCTTCGTACACCTTTTTGGCCTCCGGTCCGGCGAGGAAATCGACCAGCGCCCTGGCGGCCAGGGGCTGCTCGGTGAAAAAGGACGAACCCACGACATACACAAGATCCGGGCTCGCCCCGGTCGCCAGCACCTTGCTCGCCGGGGGGGTGAGTATCCTGGCAGCTTTTATAAGCTTGTCGATGCGGGCCTTGGTCACGATCGCGATATCGATCGTGTCATCCGTGGACACCTGCTTCTCGACGTCCTCATCGCTCGCGTACGCGATGACGAGCTTGTTTTTAGAGGCGGCTTCGAAAGCCGGGGCGAGTTCCTGCAACATCGGACGCATCGCTTCGGTGCTCAGCACCTTCAGTTCGGCCGCACCGGCCGCCCCGGCGGACAGGCCGGCGAGCAGCCCCAGGACGACGGCGAATAGTCGGATCGCGCTTTTCGGCATTTTGTCCTCCCTCGTTCACGAAACACCCGCCGACACGCAACGCGCCGGCTTCCCGCATCAGGGTCGATCAGCGAGACCATTCGTACCACGCCGATCGGCCCAGTACACCTCCCGCAGCCGCTAATTGATGCCGTCGAGCCCATTCGACCAGCGGCGGCAGATCTGATGCGCGATCGCGACCGGGCCGGGCACCGAGACCAGGGTCGGGTCGTCGGGGCCGGTCGCGGCGCGCGCCACCATGGCGCGGATCTCCTCGCGCTCGAACCAGCGCGCCTCGGCCAGCTCCTCGGGGTCGACGGTGATCTCCTCGGTCAGCGCCTCGCACAGAAACCCCATCATCAGGCTCGACGGAAACGGCCAGGGCTGGCAGGCGAGATAGCGCACCCGGCCGACCCGGATCCCCGATTCCTCGTGGACTTCCCGACGTACGCACTCTTCCAGCGTCTCGCCCGGCTCCATGAACCCGGCCAGACACGAAAAGCGGCTGCCCGGGCGGCGCCGGTTGCGGCCGAGGAGGGCGCGCTCGCCCTTGACCGCGAGCATGATCGTGACCGGGTCCGAGCGCGGGTAATGCGAGGCCTTGCATTCCGGGCAGCGCCGCACCCAACCGGCCGCCAGGATCGCGGCTTCGCCCGCCGGCAGCAGCGGCGCCAGGGTACGGGCATCGATCGGCTCGCGTTCCTCGGCGGGCGCAATGTCGGCGCCGCTGGCATCGACCGCGAAATACGGCCGCCTCTCGCCGAGGCCGAGGAAGATCAGCGTCGCGCCGTGCTCGATCAGGTCGCGCCATGGCGCGACCGGCTGCCAATCGAGGACCGTTGACGTGCTGCCGCGGGTCAGCGGCCGCAGATCCCGCAACGGCAGAATGCGCGCCGCCGGGTCATCGAGCAGCGAGCGGATCCAGGCGGTGTCGCGGCGGCGCTCGCTCGCGCGGTCGAGCGGGTTGCCGGCAAAGCAGTAAATCTCTTCCATCTATTTCTTCTCGTTCTTCTCGGCGGCGTACTCGGCTTTCGAGCGGGTCAGCTTCTCGGGATGGACGATGGTCTTGTTGACCGTGTTGCGGGCGGCACCGAGATTGGGAAACTCGCTATCGACCCCGTCGCGCTGCACCACATAGAGGGCCGAAACCGGCTTGCGGCTCACTTGGTCGGCGGTGGTGCGTTTGACGATCGTCCAATGGACCCGCCGCGTCCCAGCCTCCTCCTCGACATCCTCGAAGCCGCGATCGACGACCGAATCAACCGAGTAGAGCTGGCGCTCGACCCGTCGCGGCGGTCCGTCACGGCCACGCCCCGGCTGCCGATCGCGTCCCTGGGCGCGCCCCGGGTCGCGCCGGGGTTCGCGTTGAGTGCCGGGGGGATTGCCGGGCGGATTGGCGCGTGGCCCCGCATCGCGGCTTCTGTCGCGCGGACCCGCATCGCGCCGGGTCTCGCCTGGCGCATCCCGGCGCGCGGCGTCGCCGCGCTCGCCTTGCGGCC
>CAYMRQ010000103.1:9491-15445 GCA_964392845.1 uncultured Rhizobium sp. | reverse complement strand
ACCAGGTCACCGCGGAAGCGATCGCGTTTTGCGGGCTGCTGCTGTCGATCTACCGCGATTTCGGCTTCGACGACGTGGCGATCAAGTTCGCCGACCGGCCACCGCATCGCGTCGGCAGCGACGCGGTATGGGACCGCGCCGAAGCGGATCTGCGCAACGCGGTCGAGGCGGCCGGGCTCGCCTACACGCTAAACCCCGGCGAGGGCGCCTTCTACGGGCCGAAGCTCGAATTCGTCTTGCGCGACGCGCTCGGCCGCGATTGGCAATGCGGCACGCTGCAGCTCGATTTCGTCGTGCCGGAGCGGCTCGGCGCGAGTTATGTCGGCGAAGACGGCGGGCGCCATGTGCCGGTCATGCTGCACCGTGCCATCCTCGGCGCGTTCGAGCGGTTCATTGGCATCCTGATCGAGCATTATGCCGGGCATTTCCCACTCTGGCTCGCCCCGGTTCAGGCGGTCGTCGCCTCGATCACCGACGAGGCGGCGGCTTTCGCCGACGAGGTCGCAAAACAGCTAACCGCCGCCGGGTTGCGCGTCGTCACCGATACCGGCAACGAGAAGATCGGCTACAAGGTGCGCGAGCACAGCCTCGCCAAGATCCCGCTGATGCTCGTCGTCGGCCGACGCGAGGCCACCGAGCGCAGCGTTTCGCTGCGCCGGCTCGGCAGCTCGGCGCAAGAAGCCCTTGCGCTTGCAGATGTCGTTGATAGATTGAGCGAGGACGCGATCCCGCCCGACCTAAAGGCGCCAACGCGATAGCGACGGCGGACCTGTTCAACCACTGAGAGGAGAGCCTACATACCCAGACCACCGATGAACGTCACCCCCACCCGCGAGGGGCCTCGGATCAACGAGGAGATCTCCGTCATGCGCGTGCGCCTCGTCGACGAGCGCGGCGGGATGGTGGGAGTCGTCGGGCGCAACGAAGCGCTCGCCATGGCCGGCGATGCCGGCCTCGACCTCGTCGAGATCGCGCCGGGCGCCGACCCGCCGGTGTGCAAGATCCTCGATTACGGCAAGTTCAAATACGAAGAGCAGAAAAAGAAAAACGAAGCTCGCAAAAAGCAGAAAATCATCGAGGTCAAGGAAATCAAGCTTCGCCCGAGCATCGACATCCACGATTACGCCGTCAAGATGCGCAGCATGAACAAGTTCATCGAGGAAGGCGACAAGGTCAAGGTGACCATGCGGTTCCGCGGGCGCGAGCTGGCGCATCAGGAGCTGGGCATGAACGTCTTGATGCGGGTCAAGGACGATCTCGATGGCATCGCCAAGGTCGAGCAGACGCCGCGCATGGAAGGCCGCCAGATGACGATGGTGGTGTCGCCGAAATAGTAATGTTGTCGTCCCGGCGAAGGCCAGGCGAAGGCCGGGACCTATGTTTCAACCCGTCCCAGAGGCGGATTGCCTCACCCGATGATGTTTGCGGCGCGCAGCTCCTGCAGCGTGGCTTGGTCGTAGCCGAGGATCGAGGACAGCAGCTCGTCGGTGTGCTGACCGGGGGTCGGCACCGGCGCGACCCGGCCGGGGGTCTTCGACATCTTGATCGTGGCGCCCGGCAGGTACATCTCGCCGGCCAGCGCGTCGGGCATCTTCACCAGCATCTCGCGTTCCCACAGATGCGGGTCCTTGGCCGCCTCGGGGATGGTCTTGACCGGCGCGACCGGGATTTCCGCGGCGAGCAGGGTCGAGACGATGTGGTCGACCGTGTTCTCGGCGCACCATTGGGTGACCGCCTGCCGGCGCGCATCGCCCTGCCCGACCCGGCTGGTGAAGCCCTCGGCACCGGCGGCCTCATCGCCGGTCGCGATCTGCATCAGCCTTGTCGCCATCGCGCGCCCCGAGGCGGAAATGACGACATAGCCGTCCTTCGCCTGGTAGGGCGGCCGACCGCCCTCCCCGCCCTCCTGGCCGGTCGCGAGGTAATACGAGGTCGGAATCTCGACCATCGTAAAGGCCGAATCGAGCAGGCAGCAATCGACGACCTGGCCCTCGCCGGTGCGGTCGCGGTGGCGCAGCGCCGCCAGGGCGCCGATCGTCGCGTGCAGCGAGGTGTAGCGGTCGACCAGCGAGGTGGCGGCGCCGAGCGGCGTTCCGACCGGCGCGCCGGTCAGCGACATCAACCCGCTCATCGCCTGGCCCAGCGGGTCAAAGGCCGGGCGGTCGCGATAAGGGCCGTATTGGCCGAAGCCGGAGACCGAAATCAGGATGATGTCGCGCTTCAGCTCGCACAGCCGATCATAGCCGAAGCCCATCTTTTCCATGACGCCGGGCCGGAAGTTCTGCAGCACCATATCGGCAGTCGGCACCAGCGCGGCGAAGATCTCCTTGCCGCGCTCGGTCCGCATGTCGAGGCAAAGGCTCTTCTTGCCGCGGTTGTAGACCGAGAAGTAGACGCTCTGGCCGCGCACCAGCGGCTCGGATTTGCGGGTCTCCTCGCCGCCCAGCTTCTCGATCTTGATGACCTCGGCGCCGAGATCCGATAGGATCATGCCGCCGCGCGGCCCCGCCTGGTACCGCGCCAATTCCAATACCCGCACGCCGTCGAGGGATCCGCTCATCGCGCCGCTCCGCCCCAGGTTGAACTGACAAGTGAACCGGTCAGCCGCTTAGGTTACCATATTGCGCCGGGAGACACCGGGAGGGAAGGAGAGCCGAGCGATGGCCTATGAATACATTCTGAGCGAGCGCCTCGACGGGGTTGCGCTGATCACGCTGAACCGGCCGGAGAAGCTCAATGCGCTGAGCTTTCCGCTGATGCAGGAAGTCGACGACGCGCTGACCGGGTTCGAGGCGGATGACGGGATCAAGGCGGTGATCCTGACCGGCGCCGGCGAGCGCGCCTTTTCGGCTGGCGCCGATATTCACGAGATGGCCGGGCTGAGCTCGGAGGAGCTGGCGGTCCGCAGCGAGATCCGCGGCAACATCAGCTGGCATATCGCCAGCTATTCGAAGCCGCTGATCGGCGCGATCAACGGCCTGGCCTATGGCGGCGCGGCGCTCCTGTCGTCCTCGCTCGATCTGCGCATCGGCTGCGAGAAGACGCAATTCCGCTTTCTGGCGGCGAGCTATGGCCGGGTCAACTCGACCTGGTCGCTGCCGGCGCTGGTCGGGCAGCCCAAAGCCAAGGAGCTGCTCTATACCGGCCGCGTCGTCGCCGCCGAGGAAGCCGAGCGCATCGGCCTCCTCAACCGGATCGTCCCCGCGGCCAAACTGCGCGAGGCGGCGATCGAGATCGGCCAGATGATCGCCAAGAACGATGCGCGCATGGTGCAGGGCATCAAGCGCCTGTTGCATGAGGGAATGGGGCTCGACTGGCGCGGGCGCTACGACCTCGAGGACGACGCGCGGGCGACCTGGCTGTCCGCCGGCCATCCGCGCGACGGGTTCAAGGATTTTCTGGCGCGCAAGCCGGCGCGGTAGATTGGTGCGATGGGGTCTCATTGGCGAAAGGGCGCCCATTCGCTCAACGCCTCGCGCACCGCCGCAGCTACCACGGCATGGCCGTGGGGGTTCCAGTGCCCGTCGTTCCTGTACTCGAACGGCAGGCGATCGATGGCATAGGCGGCGCGGAATACCGGTTCCATGTCGATCACCTGGAAGCCCTGAGCTTTTGCCTGCCGAATGAGCGAGGCTCGCATTCGCCCGAAATAGCTGCCCTGCGCCGCCGCAAGCGCGGCTGTGTCGTAGAGTTCGGGCCGCATGCCGTCGACGACGATCGCGATGTCGCGCGGGGCAAGGGACGCCGCCTTTGGCAGCGTTGCCAGAAACCACGCGATGACCTGTTCTCCCTCGGCGATGCGTGTGGGATCGGCCGCCGCTGATGTGTTGCCGACGTACCGACTCCGCTCGTCGGCCGCGTGTGCCGCACGAGACTTGAACCACTCGCCGACATTGCCGATCCCCAAATTGCGGGCCAGATAGAGTGTCAGCGCACTGTGGCGCACCATCCGCACGACTAAGCCAGGTTCGGGTAGTGGCGTCAGCTTGAAATCGAAGCCGCCGCCGGGCCGTGGGTGGAGGTGATGGATGCCGTCGCGTTGACGATGCGCATAAACGCTTTCATCGAAATCGTTTCCCACCACGGCGACCACGATCTTTTCCGGGTGATATGTGACGGCCGCATGTTCAACGCAGGCAACATACTGGCTCAACGGAGACCCGGACTGCGCGAATGCATACGAACGACCGTGGTTCCCCAGGGCGGCTTGCAATCGTCCGGTCAAACTCTCGGCGAATGGTACTTGCAGCGCCTCGATGAAGCTGTCGCCAACCACGGCGACGAGCGGCGAGGTTGCGGTGGCGTCATAGTCATAACTCGCGGTAAAGCCATGAGCATTGGTGCGTCCGTGCACGACAATGTAGAAATTCCAACCGAGTGACCAGGTGTAGGCGGTATTCGGCGCGTAACGCTGGATCGGATTGTCCGCCGTCGGCGGCTGCACCGGCGGTGCCCAGGCTACCGGCAGGAAGCGCAGCACCAGTTCGAGCAAGGCGAGCGCGAACCCGAAACTCGCCATTGAGATCAAGGCGTTGCCGAGTACCAACCGCCAACGCTGCATCTATTTCCAGCTCTGTTTTTCGCGGAAGATCACAGCCCATCAGGGCTACGGGGTGCCTTTCCCGCTCGCTTCCGTCGCCGGGGTGACTGGCCTGCGCCGGGCGATCGGCGCCGCCGGGATATTGCCGACATCGATCTCCGGCATCGGCAGGTCGATCGCGCGCAGCACTGCATTCGCCAGCTCGTTGTAATCGTGAAAGTTTTGCCGCAGCCAGCCGCGCCAATTGGGCATGCCGCCGCTGGCATGCAGCTCGAAGGCGGATTCGCGGCCATCGAGCGCCGAGGAGACATGGTCCGCGGCGAGCTGCAGCAGCGCGGCACGCTGCAATGCCGTGTATCCGCCGCCGCCGAAGGATTCTTCGAGGCCGGCGGCCAATTCCGGCGCGGCGAAATCGCTGTCGGCGGGAGCGACGACCAGCGAGGAGCCGGGGACGATGCGTAGGATCTCCGAGATCCGCTGGCGCGCCTTGAAGAGGGCGATGCCGCCCGGTGCGAGATGGCGGTGGTTGGGGAAGCAATGGCCGGAAGGGGTGAATTGCGGATCGCGCTCGGCGGCAACGATGCAGCTGCGCACGGTCTGCACCGCGACGACCAAGTCGATCAGATATTCGACGGTCTGCTCGTGCTCCTTCAGCCCCATCGCATCGGAGAGGGCGAGCGCCAGACCGAGGGTGAATTCGGCCTTCGCCAGCCAGCCGTAGAGATGATGCCAGCGCAGCCAGCGGGCGATCGGGTCGGGATCGGCGCCGACGAAAAACACGTGCTCCCACGGCACGAAGACGTCGTCGAGCCACATCTGGCCGTCGAGCTCGTCATAGCGGGAGGACAGCGGCGAGATGAACGGATTGGCGTCGCGCGCGGCGCTCTTGCGGCACAGAACCCTGACCCCGGCCGCGCCGACCGGCACGATGAACCCGGCGCGATGACCATCAATATCGACGCCCGACATGCCGCCGACATAGACATCCTCGGCATAGGCGGGGCTGGTATGCATGCCGAGCCTGCCGCGAATGACGACCCCGGCATCGGTCTCGCGCACCAGCTTCAAGGCCACCCGGTCGCGCGGATCGGGCCGCATCCGTTGCCCGATGATCGGGGCGCCGCCGCAGTAGGTGATGAACCGTCCGGTGCGGGCGATCATGGCGCGATAGGCGAGCGCGTTATCGGCCTGCTCGGGCGACACGTTCTGCGCCTCAACCGCGGTCAAGACGCCGAGCGCGATCAGATTGCCGTAGGCGGCATCGTGGGTGATGTTACCGGCGGAGAGGAACGTGGTTTTCGCGAAGGAGCGGCCCATCCCGATCACGTCTTCGGCCGTCCGAGGCAGCACGAAGGCCCAGGGGACGCGTTCGTCGCCGAGCGTGACGGCGGGCGCCAGCAGCGTATCCTGCCAC
>CAYMRQ010000103.1:0-9481 GCA_964392845.1 uncultured Rhizobium sp. | reverse complement strand
GTCGTACCAGAGGGCGTATTCCTCGACCATCGCGCGGGTTGCCGGATGGGTCGTCACATCCTCGACCGGCCCCGCGCCCATCAGCCAGACCTTGCGGCCGTCGCGCAGGGCTTCGCGGTATTCGGCGCCCGTCCTCATCATCACGCTCCGGTCTTGAGAGGCGGCCCCGGCGCCACGTTGGTCCGGCGCGGCGCGAGCGGGGCGGCGGGAATGGCGCCGACATCGATCTCCGGCATCGGGATGGCGATCGCGGCCAGCACCGCGTTGGCGAGCTCGTTATAGCTCGGGAAACCGCGGCGCAGCCGGCCGCGCCAGGCCGGGACGCCGCCGCTGGCGTGCAGCTCGAAGGCGGATTCGCGGCCGTCGAGCGCCGATGACACATGGTCGGCGGCGAGCTGCAACAGCGCGGCGCGCTGTTTGGCGGTATAGCCGCCCCCGCCAAACGAGTCCTCGAGGCCCGCCGCCATCCGCGGATCGGCGAGATCGCTGTCCGACGGGGCGACAACCAAGGACGAGCCGGGGACGATCCGCAGGATCTCGCTGATCCGCTGGCGCGCCTTCAGGATCGCCAGCCCACCCGGCATCAGATGGATGTGATTGGCGACGCAATACCCGGCCGCAGTGAAGGTGGGGTCGCGTTCGGCGGCGGTGAGGCAGCTGCGCACGGTCTGCACCTCGACCACCAAATCGACCAGGTATTCGATCGTCTGCTCGTGCTCCTTCAATCCCATCGCATCAGAGAGGGCGAGTGCGAGGCCGAGCGCGAATTCGGCCTTGGCGAGCCAGCCGTAGAGGTGATGCCACAACAGCCAGGTGGCGATCGGCTCGGGCGTCGGCTCGACCAGGAACACGCGCTCCCAGGGCACAAACACCTCGTCGAGCCACATCTGGCCATCGAGCTCGTCGAAGCGGGAGGACAGCGGTGCGACAAACCGGCCGCCGCCGCGCGCCGCGATCTTGCGGCATATCGTGGTCACCCCCGGCGCCGCGACCGGCACGACAAAGCTGGCGTGGTGCTGGCCGATCTGGACGCCGTTGAGCGCGCCGACATAGACATCCTCGGCATAGGCCGGGCTGGTATGCATGCCGAGCCGGCCGCTGATGACCACCCCGGAATCGCTCTCGCGCACGATCCTCAGCGCGGCCCGCTCGCGCGGATCCTCGCGCAGCCGGAACCCGACCGGGGCGGCGCCGCCGCAGAACGTCAGAAACCGCCCGGTCCCGGCGATCAGCTCGCGATACGCCGTCGCATCGGCGATCTGCTTCTCGGAGACGTTGCGTTGCTGCACCGCAGTCAAGATTCCGAGCGAGATCAGATGGCCGTAGGCCGGGGTGTGGGTGACATTGCCGGCGCTGATGAAGAGCGTTTTCGCGAAGGACCGGCCAATGCCGAGCAAATCCTCGGCGGTTTTCGGCAGAACGTACGCCCAGGCGGTTCGTTCGCGGCCGGAAGCTGGCGGGGCGACGAGGATGTCCTGCCACGCCGGGTCGAAATGGCGGTCGTACCAGGCAACATATTCCTCGACCATCCCGCTGGTCGCCGGATGTGTCGTCACGTCCGCGACGAGACCCTCGCCCAGCACCCAAACCCTTCGCCCGTCGCGCAGCGCTTCGCGATATTCGGCGCCGATCCGCATCTTCCGCCCCCTATTGCTCATTCGCCGGAATGCCAGAGATGGCGGAACTGGGTCGCGACGATATCGGCATAGGGGACATCGTCATCGAGGACGCTCATGCTGTGGGCGAAGCGGTTGATCGCCGCCACCGATCTCTCGCTGATCGCTGCGTCGTAGAAGGGAAGATCACGCCGGATGATGCCGGCGATCAGCCCGGCCTCGCGCAGCGGGAAGCGCTTCTCGCCGACTTCGGTGGCGCGCGAGACATCGGCCTTCAGCGCCTGCTGCGCCGCGACCAGTGCGCGCACCGCGCCGGCGGCGATGTCGGGCGAGCGCGCGATCAGCCGGTCGGTCGTCGCCAGGACCGGCATCGTATAGTCGAAACAGCCGGGCGGCCCGTCGCCGCGCCGCACATCGAGCACGATGGTGCCGGTCCCGCTCGTCACCGCCAGCTCGGTCGCCATGCCGTTGGCCCAAAACCCGTCGATCGCGCCCGTTGCGAGCGCCTCGGCCGCGGTCAGGCCAAAATTGACGGTTCTGCCGGTCGCCCCCGGCACCGGGCCGATGCGGATGCCGTCGCGCCGGGGGTCGAGGCCAGAGGCGGCAAGCACTCCGCGCAGCCCCATCTCGACCCAGGGCGCGGCCCCGATGCGGTGGCCCTTGAGCGCGGTGAGGTCGCCGCGCGCGATGCCGAGATCGGCACGCATCACCAGGAACCAGTACATGCCCTGCGCCAGGGCGCCCAAGAGCTTGACGCCGCGCCATTCGGTAAACGCCGCCAGCGCGCCGTGCGCCGCACCGCCGACGAAATCAACCTCGCGGTCGCGCAGCGCCTGATACGCGCGATCGACCGGGTAGATCAGCTCGGCCGAGACGTCGAGCCCCTCGCGCTCGAAAAAGCCGAGCTCGGCCGCAGCCAAGGCCGGGAAATACGAATTCGAGATCAGATCCGGTATCGCGAGCTTCATCGGGAGCCCTCCCCCCCTCCAAATGTCATCCTGTGGGCCTTTAGCCCACGGACTTGATCCGCGGGGAAAGCCGGGATCCATCGTGCCACAGGTTGGTGTGTTTCAGGCAATCTCTCCTTTCGGCAAGGGTGTTTCTGGGGTGAAATGGATCCCGGCTTGCGCCTGGCTTGCGCCGCGATGACAAAGAGGACGGGATGAGCCCATTCGAGCTGGCGGAACCGGCGTCGCTCGCCGAGGCCCTGACATTGCTCGACCCCGAGGACAGTTCGGTGCGCGCCATCGCCGGCGGCTCCGCGCTGATGCTGATGATGAAATCGGGGCTGTACCGGCCGCGGCGCCTCGTAAGCCTGGGTAAGCTCGGACCGCCGCTTGACGGTATCCGCGTCGGGGCCGATGGCGGGCTCGACATCGGTGCGATGGTGCGTCTCGCCGAATTGCAGCGGTCGGAAGCGGTCCGTGCGGCGGCGCCGGTCATCGCCGCGACCTTGCTGACCCACTCCAATGTGCGGGTGCGCAATGTCGCGACGATCGGCGGCAATCTCGCGCATGGCGACCCGCACATGGATCTGCCGCCGGTATTGATCGCGCTCGGCGCGAGCGTGCGGGTCGCCGGGCCGGATGGCGAACGGACGGTGCGGATCGAGGATCTGTTCACCGGCTACCTCGAAACGGTGCTCGCCAACAACGAACTGATCACCGCCGTGAGCGTGCCGCCGCGGGCAGGCTGGGATGCGGCCTATGTTAGATGCACCGCGCGCTCGGCCGATGACTGGCCTTCCCTCGGCCTGGCCGTGTCGCTGCGGGTGGCGGACGGGATCGTGCAGCATGCGCGGATCGCGATCAGTGCCGCGACCGAGGTGGCGATGCGCCTTTTGGCGACCGAGGCGTGGCTCACCGGCCGGCGCATCGACGACGCGGTGCTGCGTGACGCCGGCCGCGCCGCCGCGTCCGAGGCGCCGGTCGTCGCCGACCACCATGGATCGGCGGCGTACAAGCGCGGGCTGGTCGAGGTCTATCTCGGCCGGGCGTTGCGCCAGGCCCTGGCGGGGCCAACGGCGGGAGCAATGCCGTGAGCGAGGCTCCGCGCGCCCCCTCCGGGCAGGTCGGGCGTTCGCTCGTGCGGGTCGAGGCCCGCGCCAAGGTCACCGGCACGGCCGAGTACATCCACAATCTGCACCTTCCCGGCATGCTCTACGGCAAGATCGCCCGCAGCACCGTGCCGCACGGCCGGATAGCCCGCATCGACACGCGCGCGGCGGCCGGGATCGTCGGGGTGCAGCGTATCGTTACCGCTGCCGATATCCGCACGGTCATCGCCGAGCCCTATTACGGTCCCGCCTTTCACGATCAGCCGATCCTCGCCGAGGGCAAGGTGCGCCATGTCGGCGAGCCGGTTGCGGTGGTTTTGTCCAGCGACCCGCATGTCGCCGAAGAGGCCGCGCAAGCCATCGCAATCGAGTACGAGCCGCTGCCCGCCGTGTTCGACGAGGTCGAGGCGATGACCTCTGCAGCCATCGTGCATGATGTGCTGAAGCCGGCCGGCATCTTTCCCGATCTGCACCACCTCGTCGGGCGGCGCGATACCAATGTCGCACTCGATTTCCACCTGCGCCGCGGCGACCCGGAGCGCGCCTTCGCCGAGGCCGAGCATGTCTTCGAACACGCCTTCAGCACCCAGCAGGTCATGCACACGCCGCTCGAGCCGCATGTCACGCTGGCGGATGCGCGGGGGGCCGATGCGCGGGACGGCTCGGTGACGATCTATAGCTCGACCCAGACCCCGTCCTTCGTGCGCATCGAGATCGCCCGGCTGCTCGGCTGGCCGGAGAACCGGGTCAGGGTGAAGACCGCGTTTCTCGGCGGCGGCTTTGGCGCCAAGGTCTATGCCAAGCTGGAACCGCTGGCGGTGGCGCTGTCACTGCTCGCCCGGCGCCCGGTCAAGCTGGCGCTCACCATGGAGGAGCAGTTCTTCACGATTTCGAAGCACGCCAGCACCTTCCGCATCAAGAGCGCGGTCACCCGGGACGGGCAGATCACCGCGCGGCATTGCCAAGTCTTCTACAATGGCGGCGCCTATGCCGATATCGGCCCGCGGGTCGCGCAGAAATCGGGGTTCAGCGCGGCCGGCCCCTACGACATCGCCAATGTCGCGATCGATTCCTATGAGATCTACACCAACCGCCCGCCGGCCGGGGCGCTGCGCGGCTTTGGCGTGCCGCAGCTGGTGTGGGCCTATGAGAGCCACACCGACCTGATGGCCCGCGCGCTCGGGATCGACCCCTTAGAGTTCCGCCGCCGCAATTTGTTGCGCGAGGGCGCGTCGCAGGCGACCGGCACAATCATGCGCGACGCGGCGATCTCGGCGGTGCTCGATCGGCTCGCGCTGCGGATGGGATGGGGCCAACCGTTTGACCGCGGCAGCGCGACGCTGAGACGCGGGCGCGGCATCGCCATCGGCTTCAAGGCCAGCATCTCGCCGACCACTTCGGTCGCGACGGTCGCGATCGCCGCCGACGGCAGCTGCACGCTCTATTGCGGCACCGTCGACATGGGCCAGGGCTCGACCACCGCGATGGCGCAGATCGCCGCCGAGGTGCTCGGCATCGATGCCGATTCGGTGCGCATCGTCATGCCGGATACCGAGGTGACGCCCTATGACATGGGGACCCTCGGCTCGCGCTCGATATTTCACATGGGGCATGCGGTGCGGCTCGCAGCCGCGGACGCGCGGCAGAAGCTCGCCGCCCTCGCCGCCGAAACCGGCGCGCCCGCGGGCGCGAATTTGCCGACTGCCGAGCTGTTCCGCCGCAAATACGGCATGCAGGCCGGCACGATCGTCGGCTCGGGCAGCTATCTGCCTGATTATGTCCCGCCCGATCCCGCCACCGGCCTGACGCCTGATGCGACGCCGTTCTGGATGGTCGGCGGTGCCGGCGCCGAGGTCGAGATCGACACCGAGACCGGCCGGATCCACGTGCTGCGCCTCATCACGATCGCCGATGCCGGCACGCCCGTAAACCCGCGCATCGTCGAGACCCAGCTGACCGGCGCCTCGATCATGCAGCTCGGCTTCACCCTCTTCGAAAACATGGAATTCACCGAAGGGCAGCTGCGCAACCCGTCCTTCGCCGAATACAAGATCCCCGGCATCCGCGACCTGCCGGAGTGGATCGAAGCCGAGACGGTCGATTCGGCGCAACAGAGCGGCCCTTACGGCGCCAAGGGGGTCGGCGAAACCGGCACCTTCGGGGTATCGCCGGCGATCGCCAACGCGATCCACGATGCGGTCGGGGTGCGGCTCACGGAATTGCCGATCACCGCCGAGGCGGTCTACCGCGCCCTGCGCCGCGCCGCTGGCGACCCGCTGGCCGAGGAATGAGATGACCGCACCGCGCACGATCCGCCTTACGCTGAACGGCGCCGCCGTCGAGGCCTTGGTCATGCCGCATATCAGCCTCGTCGAGCTGCTGCGCGAGCGTTTCGACCTGTTCGGCGCGCGCGAAAGCTGCGGCCAGGGCCTGTGCGGCTGCTGCACGGTGCTGGTCGATGGGCGCGCGGTCTCGTCCTGCCTCACCCTCGCCGTCCTGGTCGACGGCGCCGAAATCATTACGGTCGAGCATCTCTCCGCTGACGGCCGGCTCGACCCGGTGCAGGAGGCGTTTATCGAGGCGGGAGCCTTCCAGTGCGGCTTCTGCACGCCGGGCTTTATTCTGATGACGAAACAGCTGCTCGACGAGGTGCCCGACCCGACCGAGGACGAGATCCGCCATTACCTCTCGGGCAATCTGTGCCGCTGCGGCGCTTATCCCGAGATCATCGCCGCGGTCAAGCTCGCCGCCAGGAAGCGAAAGGCAGGGTGATTCACCACGGAGGCACGGAGATCACGGAGTTATTTTCTTGTTTCGCACCGGATATCGGTCTCGTCGTTCGCTTATCGAGTTCAGGTTTTGATATCTGATGCGCAACGATCGTTCCTTTCTCTGTGCCCTCCGTGCCTCCGTGGTGAACCTAAATTCAGCGCCGGCGGTAGGAGTGTCCGGGCAGGCCCGGCACCTTGACCCGCAGGCTGTAGACCGAGGTGTGCGCGGTGAAGAAGATCGTCTTCATGTCCGGGCCGCCGAAGCACAGATTGGCCGGCACCTCCGGGGTCTTGATGATGCCGAGCTTCTCGCCATCGGGCGCGAACACCCAGGTGCCGCCGGGGCCGGTGCAATAGACGCGGCCTTCGACATCGACCTTCATGCCGTCGGGCACGCCGATCTTCTCGTCTGACGACATGTCCGCGAAAATGCGCCGGCGCACAACATTGCCTGCGCTGTCGAGTTCGAGCGCGTGGATGTACATCGCGAAGCGGGTATTGGCGACGTAGAGCACCCGCTCATCGGGCGAGAAGGCGAGCCCGTTCGGGTATTCGACATCGGCGACGTGACTGGCCGCGCCGTCCGGCTTGACCCGGTAAACCGCGGAGGGATCGAGTTCGCGCTCGCCGAGCGGTATCCGCAATCCGGGATTGGTGAAATAGATGCTGCCGTCGGATTTGCAGACGAGGTCGTTGGGCCGGCTGAGGCGCTTGCCCTCGAAGCGGTCGATCAGCACCTCGCTGGAGGCAAATTTGCCGTCGGCCGGCCAGCGCGTCAGCCGCCGGTTGCCGCCTTCGCAGAGCACCAGCCTGCCCTGCGGGTCGAAGGTCGTGCCGTTGCCTTCGCCGGTATTCTCGCGCAGCAGCTCCGCTGGGCTGCCCGGGCGGATCCGGTAGAATTTGCTCTCCCGCACATCGACAAAATAATAGAACCCGTCGGGATGCCAGAGCGGCCCTTCGGTAAAGACAAAACCGGTCGCCAAGCGCTCGGCCTCGCCCTGCTCGACGATCTGCGACAGCCCTTGCATGACACTCCCTCCCTGGCGCGTTTCATGACAGCCTATTCCGACGCCAAGCATCCGTAAATTGCTAACATAACTATTGATATTATAGCATGGCCATGCTATACGTTATCCTGGCAAGGCTTGCAAACAGTGTGGATTAGCACCAAAGAAAGAGAATGGGTCGTCAGATGTCGCCGCAGCCCTACACCCGGCCACCAATTACCGAAGCGGTGATCGAAATCCGAGTCAGTTCACCAATCGAGATAACGGAGCTCGGGAGCGTCAGCGCGGATCTTGCCGATTGTTATCCGCTCGAACAACCGGTCAAAAACGTCGGCGTCGCGGTTGGAATGCCCACGACGCCAGAGGGCAAGCCTACAGCTCAGATCAAAAATGAAGAGAACGGCCATAGGCGAACCTCGGTGGATCTCACAGAAATTGTTGTGTTGTGGCCCACGAAATTATCTGTTTCACAACTTGCCCCATATCCCGGCTGGGACACGTTTTTTGGTAGATTCATGAGAGATTGGGCAATATGGAAGAAGCGCATCGGATACAGAAAGATCACTCGGATTGGCGTACGCTACATAAATCGGCTAGATATTCCCATGTCAGGAAGCACCGTTATTGAGGAATCCGAATATCTTAACGTTTATCCGCATTTGCCAAAAGATCTTGGAACAATGATGGCGTATGGTGTCCAAGCGGTTCTGCCCCTGGCCGACATACGATCAAAGCTGACATTGAACTCATCGGCCGTTCCGTCACCCTTATTGGACCATGCTGCATTCATTTTTGACCAAGATGTAGCGAGGGAAGTAGAGTTACCACAAAGAGATGAAGACATGTTTCGCCTACTTCATGAAATTCGAGATGAGAAAAACCGTGTATTCGAGGCATGTGTGACAGATCGCGCCAGGGAACTTTTTCAAAAATGACCAGTCTAGTCGTCCCTCCGCAGAAGACCGGCTTTGCACTCGACGTTAGCTCGTTAACATCGCTACAGGATGCCATTAGCAACGAAACGAAAGAAACACTAGCTTACCACTTGGATTCCCTGCGTAATCAGCCCTCTCCAGCATCGCTAAAGCCAGAACCTACGGCCACGAAGGTCGAGAGGTCGCTTCACGAACGTCTCTTCGATGCGCTCGCCTGCGTAAAAATTCTGACGGCCAACGTGGCGATGCATTTGGACCGGGAGTGGCGTGACGGGCTTTTCCGGCAGATGGATTCGCTCCATGACCCTGCCGAGTGGGAGTCGGACGACGAACCTGTTCAGCAATCATCGTTCGCGACGTTCCTGAAGGCAATTTTGAGCCTGAAGCCGGAGCGCCGTCCGGGTCTCGGATCCTATTCGGGTCACCTAATCGCGGCGTGGACAACAGGCCAAGACCGCCTGACCATAGAATTTTTGCCGAACGACCATGTGCGCTGGGTATTGTCGGAATATCGCGACGGGGAGTCCGACCGCTTTGCTGGACAAACGCCGGTCGCTCGGTTAGCTGAGGGCTTGCGACCACACACTCCTGAGCGATGGTTTTCTAATGAGACCCGCGGTATCGAACCTGCCTGACGACGATCACGTCATGCGATATGTGCCATGGGCGCGGCTGCGAAAGGATGAGAATGACAATGTCCTGGGGATTCTTGCCCAGGGGTTTGAGCGCAGGCCAGATGAAGAGGCCCTCTCCGTTAACTGGGTTGAATTTTTTAACGGTGATTCGGAAGTGAGAATACGGGAATCTGTCCATGCGATTCGGCGATCTTTCGAACGAGGTATCGGAAAGAAGAGTGCGTTTGGGATCGGTCAGGTGCGAGAAATAAAGAAGGCCTGTCTCAACGCCGGCGCACGCGTTCGCATCGTACATGAACCGGAAGATGGAAACCCTGCGCACGCAGCCATAAGGCGATTGCCGTGAGACGACTTCGCTCTGTTGCAAGCACTCGCCGATGATGTGTTCGTTGAGTTGGTACAGAACGCTAGCCCGGATCATTCATCGGTCTGCGTAAAGAGGGCGACGGGAGCGACATAGA
>CAYMRQ010000102.1:0-15754 GCA_964392845.1 uncultured Rhizobium sp. | reverse complement strand
GGCAATACAGGCTGATGTCGGCGGACGGGCATCTCGAGGTGCCGCCGGAGCGCTGGATCCACCGGGTGCCGGAGAAACACCGCGACCGGGCGCCGCACACCGTGCATCTGCCCGACGGCGGCGACGCGCTGATGATCGAGGGCCAGCCGCTCTTGGAAGCCAATTTCCTCGATCTGCGCGCCGGCCGCGCCGAGGGCACCTGGACGCCGTTCGGCCTCAAGGTCGCCGACGCGGCCGGCACCGGCGGGCCGGAGCAGCGGGTGCGCGAGCAGGACCAGGACGGGATGGATGCCGAGGTCTTGTTCGCGGCGATGGTCGCCGGTCCGGTGTTCTGGCGCAACATCGCGCATGACGAGGTCTACAAGGCGGTGATCCGCGGCTACAACGACTGGCTCGGCGAGGAATATTGCGCGGTTGCGCCCGACCGGTTGATCGGCATGGGCGTCATCCCGATCACCAATGTCGAGGATGCGATCGCCGAGATGAAGCACTGCAAAAAGCTCGGGCTGAAGGGCATCCTGCTCGGCGGCCTGCCCAGCGGCAAAGGCTACCCGACGCCGGAAGACGACAAGTTCTGGGCCGCGGCGCTCGATATGGACATGCCGGTGACCGCGCATGTCCAGCTCTACCGCACCGGCGCGCGCGCCAACCAGCCGACGATGATATACCCGAAGGAGGACCCGGTGGTGATGGCGCGGCTGCGCCGTCCGTTCCTCGAATGGCTGGTCAATTTCGGGCTGCCGCCGTCCGTCGGCATGGCACAATTGGTGCTGTCGGGGGTGTTCGAGCGCTTCCCGAAACTGAAGGTGTTCTTCGCCGAAACCCGGCTCGGCTGGGTCCCGTTCTGGCTCGAGCACATGGATCTCTGGTACAAGCGCCACATCGGCTGGGCCGAGGACATGCTCGGCTTCAAGCCGCTCAAGGAGCTGCCGGCGACCTATGTCCGCGAGAACATCTATTTCACCGTGCAGTACGAACGGGTCGCGGTCGAGATGCGCCATCATGTCGGGGTCGACCACATCATGTTCGCCACCGACTTCCCGCATATCGAGAACGAGTGGCCGAACTCGCGCCCGTTGATCGACGAGATCTATGAGAACGTCCCGGCCGACGAGAAGCACAAGATGTGGGCCGGCAACGCGGTCAAGTACTTCAAGCTCGACGCGGCGTAGCAAGACTTCATCCGTCATTCCCGCGAAAGCAGGAATCCAGGGCACAGTTTGCACCGCTTGCCCTGGACCCCCGCTTTCGCGGGGGTGACGATCAGCGAGAAGGGGGAATGCATGGAACCGATCGTCGGCAGCGGCAAATACACCTATCGGGTCAACGAAGAATGGCAGCAGCCGCCCGAATGGCTGGAGGTCAAGGCGTGCGCGGTTTCGGTCGACTCGCAGGACCGGGTCTACTGCTTCAATCGCAATGACGCGCATCCGATCGTGATCTTCGATCGCGACGGCAAGTTCCTGTCGTCATGGGGCGCCGGGCTGTTCAAGTTCCCGCACGCGATCCGCATCGTGCAGGAGAACGGCCAGGATGTCGTCTGGCTATGCGACGAGCATCACAACCAGTTCTACAAATTCACCACCGACGGCAAGCTCTTGCAGACCATCGGCGAGAAGGGCAAGCGGTCGGACACCGGCGTGCCGGAAGAGGATTGGAGCTCGCAGGCGTTTTGCAAGGTCACCCATGGCGGCGGCCCGTTCAACCTGCCGACCGATATCGCCTTCGCGCCGGACGGCTCGATGTTCATCACCGACGGCTACGGCAACGCCCGGGTGCACAAATTCTCGGCCGACGCCAAATACCTGTTCTCGTGGGGCGAGCCGGGCACCGCGCCGGGCCAGTTCAACCTGCCGCACGGCGTGTGGATCGACCGGCGCGGTCGGGTGCTCGTTGCCGACCGGGAAAACGACCGGGTTCAGGTCTTCGACCAGAGCGGCAAATTGCTGACGGTGTGGCCGACCAAGCTGATCGGGGCGGCGTTCTTCTATGTCGACGACGACGATACCGTCTACATCCCCGAGCACAATGCCGGCATGATCAGCATCCTGACGTTGGACGGCGAGCGGCTGGCGACCTGGGGCGGCATGATCCATCGCTCGTGTCACGGCATCTGGTGCGACTCGCACCACGATCTCTATGTCGTGCAGCCCGGCGAATGGGAACCGCGCGCCCGCCGCGTCGTCAAATACACGCGGCAGTAGCGCTGAGCGGCAGGAGCGCGGGCGTCTCGCCGGCATGCGGGCCAGAGGCCCGCGGTCCGTTCCCGATCGTTGCTGCCGGCGTCACCGCATCATTGCCCGGCGCGCCGCCGCGAGCGTCGCGTCCGGGTCGCCGCCGGCATCGATGCGAGCCCAGTCGAGCGCGCCGGGGTCACACGCAAGCTGCTGCCCGAGCACCTCGTCCGAGGCGTCCGACGCATCGCCGCGCCGCCCGCCGAGGCGCGCCAGCATCGTCTCGGCCGGCGCCTCGAGCCACAGCCCGGTGAACGGGACACGAGCCGCCGCGGCAATTGCGGCAAACGAGCGGCGTTCCTCCTCGCGCAGCGCAACCGCGTCGATCACGGCCGCGTAGCCGGCGCGCAGCGCCGCCGCCGCCCTGGTGCACAGATCGCCATAGACCTGCGCACTGACCTCGGCGGTGTAGGCCTCGGGCGGCAGCTTGCTCTCCGGCTCGGCGCCGAAGCGCAGCTTGCGGAAGACGTCGCTGCGCAGCACGCGGGCCCCGGGCCGGCGGCCGAGTTCGGCAGCGAGCCCGGCGGCGAGAACCGATTTGCCGCTGCCGCTGAGACCGCCGACCGCGACCAGCCGCGCCGGAAGCGGCAGCAGCGCTGCCTCGGCCTCGTCGAGATAGCGCCGCGCCTCGGCGAAAGCGGAAGCCGGATCGCCCGAGCCCCAGCCATGCTCGGCCATGGTCGCCGTCACATGCGCACGGATCACCGCCCGCAACGACAAGAACAACGGCATCAGAGCGATGCCGTCATCCTCCTCGGTCAGGTCGAGATAGCGGTTGAGGACCAGATTGGCGAAACCCCGATGCCCGCGATGGTCAAGGTCCATCAACAGGAAAGCGAGGTCATAGAGCACATCGATGGTGGCGATCTCTTCGGAGAACTCGATGCAATCGAACAGCACCGGGCGGCCGTCGACGAGACAGATGTTGCGCAGATGCAGGTCGCCGTGGCAGTGGCGCACCCTGCCCGCCTGCCGGCGCTCGTCGAGCAGCGTGCCGACGCGCGCCAGTTCGCCGGAGAGGCCGTTCTCGAGGCGATCGATCTGCGCGGCGGCGAAGCCGGCGGAGCGGCAATCGCGCAGAACCCGGATGTTGGTCTGCGCCAGCTCGGCCATCACGGCGGTCCCGCCCCGGTCAGGGCGTTGCTTCACCTTCTCGTGAAACGCGGCGATATGGGCGCTCAGCGCATAGATCAGCGATGCCGACAGCCCGCCGGCCCGCGCCAAATTCTCCAGCAGGTCCGACTGATCGAAGCGCCGCATCACCACGACGAAATCGAGCGGATCGCCTTCCTCGCCGGCTTCGGGGCGGCCCCAGACGAGGCCGCCATCCGGGAGGCGGCTGATCGCTCGTACTTCGAGATAGAGCTGCGGCGCGGTGCGGCGGTTGAGCATCAGCTCGGCGGTGCAGGCGGCAAGCCGCAGCGCGGGGGTGGAAAAATCGAGATAGGGGTATTTGACGGCGCGCTTCAGCTTGTAGGCGCGATTGCCGGCGAGAAACACCAGCGAGGCATGCGTCTCGATGACCTCCACCGGGGCGACCGGTCCGGCACCGGGCGGATAGGAAGAGGGGTCGCGCAGAAACGCGATGACCTCCCGCTGTGCATCAACCATCGGCCACCCGTTGCGACGATCGCGCTCCGTCGGTGGAACCCTACCCTATGCGGCCTGCCAGCAGAACCATGCTCGCGTCACGCGATCCGGCGGCTAGCGATGCGACAGCCAGCCGAGCGTCGCCCCGAAGGTCACGAAAGCGGTGATTATGAACACGAGCACCAAGGCCTCTCCCATCGACATCGCTTCCTCCATCGCTTGACGGGGCGACGGTAGTCGGCAGGCAGGGCGGGTTCGTTGATCTGGATCAAGCGTCCGGGAGCGGGATAGCTTCGCCGCCAGCCGGCTGCCGATTTTTGCTCAGACCGTGAGATAGGCGCGCGCCGCGGCCTCGTCCATATCGCTTTGGCGGCCGCTGAGCACGACTTCGCCGCGCTGCATCACGATATAGGCGGCGGCGAGATCGCGGGCGAACTCGAAATATTGCTCGACCAGCAGGATCGCCATGTCGCCACGCTCGACCAGCCGTTCGATGACCCGCGCGATGTCCTTGATGATCGAGGGCTGAATCCCTTCGGTCGGCTCGTCGAGGATCAGGAGGCGCGGCCGCGCGACCAGGGCGCGGGCGATCGCCAGCTGCTGCTGCTGGCCGCCCGACAAATCGCCGCCGCGCCGGCCCAGCATGTCCTTGAGCACCGGGAACAGCGTGAAGATCTCGTCCGGGATGTGGCGCAGGCTGCGCGGCAGGGTGGCGAACCCGGTCTCGAGGTTCTCCTCGACCGAGAGGCGCGGGAAGATTTCGCGGCCCTGCGGCACCAGCGCGAGACCGGCGCGGGCGCGTTCGTGCGGCGGCAGCAGGGTCAGGTCGCGGTCCTCCCAGCGGATCCGGCCGGAACGGATCGGGTGGAGGCCGAAAATCGCGCGCAACAGGCTGGTTTTGCCGACCCCGTTGCGGCCGAGGATGCAGGTGACCTCGCCCTTCTTCGCAGAGAGGCTGACCTGGCGCAGGGTGTGGCTGGCGCCGTAGTAGAGATCGACCGCTTCGACCACCAGCATGGCTCAGCGCTCCCTCGCGGGTACGCGCGTAGGGCGGAAAAGCGCAGCGCCTTCCGCCATTGCCTGGGATCGGTGGAATGCGCTGCGCTTTTCCACCCTACGGCTGATCAAACCGGGTCGTGCATGCATCGAGCTCAGCGCCCGAGATAAACTTCGATGACGCGCGGATGGTTCTGCACGTGCTCGACCGAGCCTTCGGCCAAGACCGAGCCTTCGTGCAGCACCGTGACCTTGGCCGCCAGGCTGCGCACGAAGGCCATGTCGTGCTCGACGACGACGATCGTGCGGTCGCGCGCCAGGCTGCGGATCAGCTCGGCGGTCTCCTCGGTCTCGCGGTCGGTCATGCCGGCGACCGGCTCGTCGAGCAGCAGGAGCTGGCGATCGTGGATCAGCAGCATGCCGATCTCGAGCCATTGCTTCTGGCCGTGGCTCAATGCGCCGGCCGGCTTGTTTCTGTGCTCGGCGAGGCCGATGCGCTCGAGGGTCACGGCGATGCGGTTGCGCCGCTCTTGTGTCAGGCTGGCGAACAGCGTGCGCCAGGTGCCGCGGCTGTCGGCGAGAGCGAGTTCGAGGTTTTCGAACACCGTCAGGTTTTCGAACACGGTCGGCCGCTGGAACTTGCGCCCGATGCCGAGATTGGCGATCGCCGCCTCGTCGAGGCGGGTCAGATCGGTGTTGCCGCGAAAGAAAACCTCGCCCGAATCGGGTCGGGTCCTGCCGGTGACGACATCCATCATCGTCGTCTTGCCGGCGCCGTTGGGGCCGATGATCGTGCGCAGTTCGCCTTCCTCGACGACAAGCGACAGCTCGTTCAACGCCTTGAACCCGTCAAAGCTGACGGTGACGCCGTTCAGATAGAGCAGAACGTCGCCGAGCGGATGCGGGGCTGCGCTCGGGTTCATCCCTTTTCCTTCGCCGCACCCGGTTGGTCGACCGCGAGCGGCGCCGAAGGGGGAGATTCCGGGCGCGGTCGGATCCGGCGCAGCTGCCCGAAGACCCCGACGACGCCGCGCGGGAAGACCAGGGTCGTCAGGATGAACAGCCCGCCGAGGATGAACAGCCAGATTTCCGGAGCCGCGCTGGTCAGCCAAGTCTTCGCCAGATTGACCAGCCCGGCGCCGAGAATCGCTCCGGCCAGGGTCCCGCGGCCGCCGACCGAAACCCAGATCGCGATCTCGATCGAGTTGCCCGGCGAGAACTCGCTCGGATTGATGATGCCGACCTGCGGCACATAAAGCGCGCCGGCGATGCCGGCCAGCACCGCCGAGACGGTGAAGACGAAGAGCTTGGCGTTGGTGACGGAATAGCCGAGAAAGCGCACCCGGCTTTCGGTGTCGCGCAGCGCCAGGAGCACGCGACCGAGCTTCGAGACGGTGATGAACCGGCACAACAGATAGGCGATCCCGAGCCCGACCGCGGAAGCGAGGTAGAGCCCGAGGCGGGTCGCCGGCTGGTGCAGGTCGAAGCCGAGGAGGTCCTTGTAGTCGGTCAGGCCGTTGTTGCCGCCAAAGCCCATATCGTTGCGGAAGAAGGCGAGCCACAGCGCATAGGTCATCGCCTGGGTGATGATCGACAGGTAGACCCCGGTGACGCGCGAGCGAAAGGCGAGCCAGCCGAACACCAGGGCGAACACCCCCGGCACCAGCATCACCATCGCCGCGGCATAGGCGAAATGGTCGAAACCCCACCAAAACCACGGCAATTCCTTGTATTGCAGGAACACCATGAAGTCGGGCAGCAGCGGGTTGCCGTACACCCCCCGCGTGCCGATCTGCCGCATCAGGTACATGCCCATGGCGTACCCGCCGAGCGCGAAGAACGCGCCGTGGCCAAGGCTCAAAATCCCGGCATAGCCCCAGACGAGATCGAGGCTCAGCGCGAGGATCGCGTAGCACAGGTATTTGCCGAGCAGGGGAACCAGGTAGTCGGGCACCGCAACCGGCGACTCCGGCGCGACCGCGCGATTGAGCAGCGGCACCAGGACGACCAGCACCAGCGCGCACGCTGCGAAACCGACCCAGAACCGGGCGCTCCACGGCCTCTCGGAAGCGTTGAACATCATGCGCTGCACGACCATCGCGCGTCCTTCGAGACGTCGCTTCGCGCCTCCTCAGGATGAGGTACTTCTTTGATGGCATTAAGAAAAGACATCATCCTGAGGAGCCCGCGCAGCGGGCGTCTCGAAGGACGTAAGGCGGTGATCCGAGCCTCCTCACTGCGAACCGTGTCCACCCTCAGCCCTCCGCGTCCGCGGTGCGGCCCTTGAGCGCGAACAGTCCGCGCGGCCGCCACTGGATGAACAGGATGATCGCAACCAGCACGGCAACCTTGCCGACGATCGCCCCGGCAACCGGTTCGAGGATCTTGTTGACGATCCCGAGCGTCAGCGCGCCGACCAGCGTGCCGAGCAGATTGCCGACCCCGCCGAACACGACCACGAGAAAACTGTCGACGATGTAGAGGGTGCCGAGATTGGGGCTGACATTGCCGACCTGGCTCAGCGCCACCCCGGCCATGCCGGCAATCCCGGAGCCGAGACCGAAGGTCAGCGCGTCGACGCGAGCGGTGCGGATGCCCATCGCTGCGGCCATGTCGCGGTTCTGCGTCACCGCGCGCATGTGCAGGCCGAAGCTCGTCCGGTAGAGGATCAGCGCCAGCGCCGCCAGCACCAAAAAGCAGAAGAGGATGATGTAAAGCCGGTTCCAGGTCACCGTGAAGCCGCCGAGCAGGTCGAACCCGCCGGTCATCCAGCTCGGGTTGGAGACCTCTTTGTTGGGCGAGCCGAAGATCGAGCGCACCGCCTGCTGCAGGAAAAGGCTGACGCCCCAGGTCGCGAGCAGCGTCTCGAGCGGGCGTCCATAGAGAAAGCGGATCAGGCAGCGCTCGAGCACGACGCCGAGGAGCCCGGCGAACAGAAACGCGACCGGGACGGCGACGAGGAGATAGGCGTCGATCCATCCGGGCGGCAGAAACCCGCGGAACAGCTGCTGCACGACAAAGGCGGCATAGGCGCCGACCATGATCATCTCGCCATGCGCCATGTTGATGACGCCCATCACCCCGAACGTGATGGCCAGACCGATCGCGGCGAGGAGCAGGACGCTGCCGAGGCTGATGCCCTGAAACAGATTGGCGGCAAGCCCGGTCAGGCGCAGGCGGTGGTCGATCGAGGCGATGGCGTCGGCGGCGGCCTTCTTCAGCTCGGGATCGAGATCGGGCTTGCCGCGGAACTCGTCGACGAGGCTCTTGACCTGCGGATCGGTGGTGCCGGCAAGCGCGCGGATTGCCGCCAGCCGCTCCTCCCTGCTGCCGGCAAACAGCCGCGCGCCGAAGAGGCTGCGCTGCATCGCCGCGCGGATCTCGCCGTCCTGCTCGGCCGCCATGGCTTTTTCGAGCAGCGCGACGTTATCGCCCGAGGGATGCTTGAGCACGTCCTGCGCCGCGGCGAGCCGCGCGGCGGGGTCGGGGCTGAACAGCGTCAGCGCGCCGAGCGCGGCCTCGATCGCGCCGCGCAGCCGGTTGTTGACAATGATCCGATCAAGGCTGTCGGGAGCGAGATCCTTCAGTTCCTGACCGCTGACCGGGTCGGTCAGCCTGGTCGTGCCGCCGGCTGTCGCCAGCAGCACGATGCGGCCGTCGGGCGCCTGGCGAAGCCGGTCGCCGCTTAAGGCTTGCAGGATCGGCACGGCACGCGGGTCGCCGAGTTTGCCGAGCGCGACGATCGCCTTCTCCTTGGCGGCAAAGCCGTCGCCGGCAAGCGCGAGAACCGCCCCGGCCAGATCCCCGGGCAAATCCTCGGCCCGCGCCGGCAGCGCAGCCATGGCAAGGATCGTGGCAAGCGCGGCGAGGCGAAAAACCCATGCCGTCATCCCGTGGGCCTTCAGCCCACGGACTTGTTCCGTGGGGAAAGCCGGGATCCACTTGTCCGCACGCTGCACGCTGCCGATTGGCATCACCGCGCACCCTTACCACACACTCTCAATCGGCGGCTCGGTGGATCCCGGCTTTCGCCGGGATGACGGCTTCGATTCCCGGATGGTATCCGGTCCCTCTCTCGGCCCGCAGGGCGTGAGAGGGACCTCGCCTTGCATCAGTTCGTGTACTTGGCCGCGGTGCAATTGCCGCAGACCCACGGATAGGTCCAATCGGCGATCTTGCCCTTGTCTTCCGGCAGATAGGGGCTCCAGGCATCGGCCTTGATCACGCCCTTGGTCTGCCAGACGACGTCGAACTGGCCATCCGACCGGACCTCGCCGATCATCACCGGCTTTGAGAGGTGATGATTGGTGTTCATCACCTCGATCGGGCCGCTCGGGGCCTGCACCTTTTGCCCGTACATGGCCTGGCGCACGGCGTCGACATCGGTGGTGCCGGCCTGGCGGACCGCCTGCACCCACATCTTGAAGCCGGTGTAATGCGCCTCCATCGGGTCGTTGGTCACGCGCTTCGGGTTCTTGATGAAGTCGTGCCACTGCTTGATGAAGGCATCGTTAGTTGGATTCTTCACCGATTGGAAGTAGTTCCAGGCAGCAAGGTGCCCGACCAGGTTTTTCGTGTCGATGCCCGCCAGCTCTTCTTCACCGACCGAGAAAGCCACGACCGGAGTTTCCGACGCCTTGAGGCCCGCATTGGATAATTCCTTATAGAACGGCACATTGGCGTCGCCGTTGATGGTCGATACCACCGCCGTTTTCTTGCCGCCCGTAGCAAATTTCTTGATGGCCGCGACTTCGGTTTGCCAATCGGAATAGCCAAACGGGGTGTAATTGATCTTGATGTCGTCCGGCGCCACGCCCTTCTGCTTGAGAAACGCCTCGAGGATCTTGTTGGTCGTGCGCGGGTAGACGTAATCGGTGCCTTCGAGCACCCAGCGCTTTACGTTGCCGCCTTCGGGGCTCATCAAATACTCGACCGCCGGGATCGCCTGCTGGTTCGGCGCCGCCCCGGTATAGAAGACGTTCTTTGAGCTTTCCTCGCCCTCGTACTGGACCGGATAGAATAGGAGGCCGTTCAGCTCCTCGAAGACCGGCAGTACCGATTTGCGCGACACCGATGTCCAGCAGCCGAAGACGGCCGCGACTTTTTCCTTGGCGAGCAGGTCGCGCGCCTTTTCGGCAAAGAGCGGCCAGTTTGACGCCGGGTCGACGACGACCGCCTCGACCTTTTTGCCCAATAGCCCGCCCTTTTTGTTGATGTCGTCGACCATCATCAGAATGGTGTCCTTGAGCGTGCTTTCGCTGATCGCCATCGTGCCCGACAACGAATGCAACACACCGATCTTGATCGTTCCCTGGGTCTGGGCATCGGCGGCCCCGACCGGCGCCAAGGCCGCCGCCGCGACCGCGACCGCAGCACCTGCCGCGCGGCAAATCCCCGTTAAGAATGGCATCGCTCCCTCTCTCCTATCGATTGCGCGGCGTCTGAACGGCCGGCCAGGGGCAGGGAGCAAGATCGGGGCCAAGCGCCCGAGGGGCGATGCCGCGATTTTCGGCGAACGCCGCTTTCTTAGGCATGCCTAATTTTTATCTCTGACCTGCCTAATTTTTAGGCGAAAAATTGCTCTGACGATCGCCATCGCCACAACGTCGCGCAGCTCTGGCTACCAAGGCTCCTTCGCCTTATCCTCGCTGCGGGTCGAAACGGAGACAGAAATGACCGACCGCGATGACGTGCTCGCGGCCAATCTCGAATTCTATCGAGCCTTTGGCGCGCGTGACCTTGCCGCGATGGAAGCCCTGTGGGCGCGGCGCGCGCCGGTCGCCTGCATCCATCCGGGCTGGCCGGCGCTCGCGGACCGCGACGCGGTGATCGAAAGCTGGCGTGGTATCCTGGCTAATCCCGAGGCGCCGCGCATCGCCTGCTTTGACGAGCGGGTGCTGCTTTATGGCGACACCGCGCTGGTCATTTGCGAGGAGGAGCTCGACGGCGGCACGCTGATCGCCAGCAATTTGTTCGTCCGCGAGGACGCCGCCTGGCGGCTCGCCCATCACCAGGCCGGCCAGCTGGTCGTGCGCCGGCCACAGGCCCGGCGCGCCGCGCCGCCGCCCCGCTCGCGCCTCAATTAGCGCCGAGGCCTCGGTCGCGGAGCATATTTCCGCAACAAATAGCGAGCCATCATCGGCACAGCGGTCGCGCGAATCGATCGTTGGTAGGATGGGTTGAGCGACGCGAAACCCATCGAACGCCAACCCGCGAAGATGATGGGTTTCGCTTCGCTCAACCCATCCTACAAATCTAATGGAAGCGGCGGCGCGCTGCTTGCGCATGCGCGGCTTGCGCTGCTTCGACCGCCATGCGCAGTTCGGCGAGCCGGGCGCAGGTTTCGCCATCGAGCAGCCCGTCCCAGCGCTCCGGGCGGAAGCGGCGCTGGAACGCGGCGAGCGCGATCTGCTCGGTCGCGGCGGAGACGCAATAGCCAATCCGGGCAAGATCGGCGAGTGCGCCGGCATGGCGCACCACCCCGACACCGCGGCCGCGGCGGCGCGACAGGCCGGGGGCGGGCGTCGGCCACAGGCCGATGCCGGCACGGGCGAGGCGCGGCCAATCGAACAATTCGCCGGGGTCGGCCTTGCGGTCCGGCGCGATATCGGAATGCCCGACGACCCGGTAGGGCGGGATCCGGTGCCGCGACAGGATATCCCGGCAGAGCTCTTCGACCGCCGCCATCTGGGGTTCGGGAAACGGCCGATAGCCCCATTCGTGGCCCGGATTGACGATCTCGACACCGATTGAGACAAAGTTGAGGTCAGCTTCGCCCTGCCAGCACGACACCCCGGCGTGAAAGGCGCGCCGCGCTTCGGGGACGAGCCGCCATAGCGTGCCGTCTTCCTCGACGAGGTAATGGGCGCTGACCCGGGTTGTCGGGTCGCACAGCCGGTCGAGCGCCGCCGCAGCGCTCGGCATGCCGGTGTAGTGCAGCACCAGCATGTTGATCGGCCGCATGTGAGGCGGCTCGCCGCGGCTGTCATGGTTGGGCGACGGCCGCTCGCGAATCTCGAGGTTCGTCACGCCGGCCGCGCCCCCACGGCTATCAGTAGCGGAAAAAGCATTCTGGCAACCCGCCGCCAACCGGACTTTAATTGGCATTGCTGTATCATGGGCCGGCCGCCGCCGGGGAGCCTGAGGCGGTCCGGCCCGGAACGACGGCAGGACCAAGCTACCGGCGGTTCCGTTATGGCGGTCGGTTTGCGGAGGATCTTCCATGTACGGATCGAGTTTATCACTACGGCAGATCCTCCGGCGCAGCCGGTTGTTCGCGCGGCTCGGCGACAGCGAGATCGATGCGATCCTGGCTCATGCGACGGTCACGCGCCAAGCCGAGGGCGACCAGATCTTCGCCAAGGGCGATCCGGGTAACAGCATGATGGCGGTGCTGAAGGGCCGCGTGATGATCAGCGCCCCGTCGTCCGACGGCAGACAGGTGGTGCTGACCGTCATGCGCGAGGGCGACGTGTTCGGCGAAATCGCCCTGCTCGACGGCAATGAGCGCACCGCGGATGCGACCGCGATGATCGATTGCGAGCTGTTAGTCGTGCCGCGCCGCTCGCTTTTGGCGTTGCTCGAGCGCCGGCCGGATCTCTGCATCGACCTGTTGATCGTGTTGTGCGAACGGCTGCGGCGAACCAACGAGCAGGTCGAGGATCTGGCCTTCCTCGACCTCGAAGCGCGGATCGCCAAAGTCCTGATCCGGCTCGCGGAAGAGAACGGCGAAGGCAAATCGCCGACCGGGCCGGTGGGCGTCAAGATATCGCAACGCGCGCTCGGCGAACTCGTCGGCGGTTCGCGGGAAAGTGTCAACAAGCACCTGCAGGATTGGAAACGTTCCGGGATCATCGCGATCGAAAAAGGCTCGATCGTGATCCACGACCGCGAGGCGCTCGCCGCGCTCGACTGAGGCGCCCTGCCGCCTGGACAGTCTTTCCGAGGTGCCTCGAAAAATTTGCGAAAATTTTTGGCACCTGTGAACAGCATCACACGCTGCCATACCCGCTCGCGACGATAATCCCCCTGACAACGGGCGAATCCGCCCGAGTTCGCGCCGATCCGGCGCATCGCAGTGGGGGCAGGTCGTGGATCGTTCTTCCATCGAGCAGTTCCGCGCCGCTAGCGGCCTCGTCGCACGGCAGTTCGCCGACGAGTTGTCGTCGCGCGCCAGCGCGAAAAAAGGCCAGGGCGCACCGCTGTGCGCCTCTTCGGGTCCGAGCATCACCGACGCGCCAGAGACCGCGAAGGGCACGAACCAGGCCGGCAACACCTCGCCGATCAGCGATCTTGAGATCCGCCGCCACACGCTCGGCTGGTCGATCAAGGAATTGGGCGATCGCTGCGGCATTGACGAGACAATCTTGAGCGAGTGGGAACACGGACGCGGTTCGCCGCGGCTTGACGCGGTCCAGCATTGGGCTGCCGCGCTCGGCTTCAAATTCGAGCTGGTTCCGGCCGAGCGCGAAGGCCAGCACGGGCTCCTGGTCGATTGGGACAAGCACTGCATCAAGGTCGACGGTACGCCAGTTCGGCTCACGCCGATGGAGTGGAAAGCCCTGGAACGCCTGGCCAGAACGCCGGGCGAGCTGGTCACCCACCAGGCACTGTTCCGTCACCTCTATGGCGATGATCGGCAGCATCGGGCGCAGTCGACCGCGGTTCGCGTGCTGATCACCAAGCTGCGCCGGCTGCTTCCTATCCGGATCGAAGCGCAATGGGGCCAAGGCTATGTGATCAGCGGTCTGGCGCCATCGCTGCCACAGGCTCGCATCGCTAATGGCGCGGGTCATGCAGGCGCCACGCCGCAGCCAGCCGTCGCGGAGGCGCCCTGCGACCACGTCGCGCTCACGCTGACAACGGCGCCACGCAACCCGCCGCCGATCCGGCGCGAGCTCGTCGACCTCAGCCAACCGGAAATCCGGCGTGCTGCTGCAGCGCCAACCCGCCTCGCCCCACGCCGTGCCGAAGAACTCGGGGTCATCGAGAGGTTTCTCGCCGAGCGCGGCGTGACGCGGTGTCCCGACGTCGCGACGATCCAGCAGTCGCCGCTGCCGACCCTCATCTGGGACAAGGTCAAACGCAAATGGGTGCGGCCGTCGGTCACCGCTTGCGAGGCGCGGTGACGGCCGCAAAATCGTGAAATTTCGGCGGCGCTTAACCCCCGCGTTCGCTCGGGGACCCGGCAGGCGGCCCGCCACGACCGCGTGACAGGCCACCAGCGTGCTGTCGGCCCTTCTGATCGCGGCGGCGCGGTTCTATGATCGCGCTGGGCCGGGCGGATTTGATCGTCGCGGCCGGGCGGGGAAAAATGCGGCGTTTCGATGCGATCGTGATCGGCGGCGGGCTGGTCGGCACGGCGGTCGGCTATGGCCTGGCCCGCGCCGGGCTTACGGTCGCCCTGCTCGACGAGGGCGACATCGCCTATCGCGCCTCGCGCGGCAATTTCGGGCTCGTCTGGGTGCAGAGCAAGGGGCTCGGCGCGCCGCATTATCAGCGCTGGACCCGGGCGTCGGCCGAGGCATGGCCGCTTTTTGCGGGCGAGCTTCAGGAGCGCACCGGGATCGATGTCGGGCTTGAGCAGATGGGCGGGCTGCAGCTTTGCCTCAGCCAGGACGAACTGACAAAACGCCGCGCGATGATGGAGCAGATGCGTGCCGAAGCCGGCAATTTCGGCTTCGAGTACCGCATGCTCGATCACGCCGAGCTGGCCGCCATGCTGCCCGGCCTCGGCCCCTCCGTGGTCGGCGCCTCGTGGACGCCCTATGACGGGCACGCCAATTCGCTCGCCCTGTTTCATGCATTGCACAAGGGGTTTGCCGCCAAGGGCGGAACCTACCTGCCGAACTGCACGGTGACGCAGGCCGTCGCCGCGCCCGGCGATTTCCGCGTCGAGGCGTGCGGCGAGACGCTCGGCGCGCCGAAGATCGTGCTCGCCGCCGGGCTCGGCAATGCCGAGCTGGCGCCGCTCTTCGGGCTCAATGCGCCGGTGCGGCCGCAACGCGGCCAGATCCTGGTGACCGAACGCACGACACGGGCCTGGCCGATCCCGTTGGGCAGCATCCGGCAGACCCCGGAAGGCAGCATCCTCCTGGGCAGCAGCGAGGAGGAGGTCGGCTTCGACACCAGCCAGAAGCCGGAAATCATGCAGGCCATCGCGCGCCGCGCGGTGCTGTCTTTCCCCTGGCTGGCCGAGTTGCAGATCGTCCGCGCCTGGGCGGCGCTGCGGGTCATGCCGCCCGACGGGCTGCCGATTTACGACGAGTCCGAGCAATTTTCCGGCGCGTTCACCGCCAATTGCCACAGCGGCGTCACCCTGGCGGCGGCGCATGCCAATCTTTTTGCGCCGATGGTCGCCGCCGGCGCGCTCGACCCGGTTCTGGCGCGGTTTTCAGCCAAGCGCTTCGATGTTCCGGAAGCGGCCTGACAGCCCCGCGGCGACGATCGCCGTCGAGGTCGAGGGGCGCACCGTCCTGGTCCCGCCGGGCGCTTCCGCGGCGGCGGCGGTGCTGCTGGCCGGGCTGTCCAGCATCCGCGACACGCCGGTCGGGCATAGCGAGCGGGCGCCCTATTGCATGATGGGCATCTGCTTCGATTGCCTCGCCGAGATCGACGGCGTGCCCAACCGGCAAAGCTGCATGGTGGCGGCGCGGCCCGGCATGCACATCCGCCGCCAGCGCGGACGGCGCGAGGCTGCAACTGGGAGCGTGGCCGTCCCGGCCGCGTGCGGGCCGGGGGCCCGCGGTCCATGACCGTCGATCTCGCGATCATCGGGGCCGGGCCGGCCGGAATGGCCGCGGCAACGCTGGCTGCCGAGCTTGGCCTCGACACGCTGTTGATCGACGAAGCAGACGCTCCCGGCGGGCAGATCTATCGCGGCATCGAGCGCACCCCCAAAAGCTCACCGGAAAGCTCGCCGTTCGGCGCCGATT
>CAYMRQ010000101.1:9138-15806 GCA_964392845.1 uncultured Rhizobium sp. | reverse complement strand
CCAACTTCTTCGCAAACTCAGGTTATGCGCGGGCCTGAGCGGATTCCGCTCTAATCCATCAGACCGGCCGCGAATTTGGCTGAAATCAGGTTCGAGTCTCGATTTTATTTGCCGGCGATATTAAAGTCGCGGTATAAAGGAAGCAGAGAGATTGGTTTGCCGGCCTCGGGAGACAGGGGAAAACGACATGGCCAAAGGGCAAAAACGAAGTAATCGCGAAGCGAAGAAGCCGAAATCGGCCAAGAAGAAACCGGCTGTCGCACGTTCGACCATCGCGGTGCCGCCCCCCAAGAAGCCATGACCGGCCGGAACCGGCGCGGCTGCGCATTGTGCGTAGGACCCGCCGAGCGCAACCGGCGACAGGCGGCATGATGGATAGGCCGGTGGATCTTGACGAGCATCGCGGGATGGCGGCTCAGAAGGAGACCGATATTCGCCGGCTGCTCCACGAGGTTCAGGCCAATCAGGCGGCGCTGCGCGCACGCCAGGACGAGCTCGAAACTTTTATGGTGGCCGCGGATGCGATGACCTGGCCGGAGGCGGCAGCGAAGGCGCGGTACCTGATACAGCTCTATGCCGCAACGCCCGATGCGCAGGACCCCCGCCGGCAAAAGCTGATCCTCGGGGTCCTCGCGGATCTCGCTCGGCTATCCGAGTGATCGCCGTAGAAGCTGCTGGATGAATTTTTCACCGAGCGCGCGCGTCTCCGATGGGGCGTGCACCCGGGCGTGAACGGTGTCCCGTCGAGGAGCAGTTCGATATGGCAAAAAAAGAATTTGCGAGATTTATGACGCCCGACAGCGTCGCGCGCGATGCGGAGGCCGCCAAGACGACGCGATTGCGCGCGCTTCGATTGGCCAAGGAAGCCGAGGCCGCCGAGGAGAAGAAAGACGCGGCAGACCGCGAAGCCGCGGCGAAACTCGCGAAAGCGCAGGCGCGCCGGCGGGTTCGCGCGCCGCACCCGCCGACGCCGCCGGGACTGACCTGATTTCGCGCATCGGTCCGACGGCCGAGCGCCCCGGCACCGCGACCCGACCTAACGCTGCCGCCTGGCACAAAAAAACGTCGAGCGCCCGGACTGGACGATGCGCCGGACGCCCTCGGCACAATTGCAGCCGGGGCAGGGCTCGCCCTCCTTGCCATAGACCGCCCAGCGATGCTGGAAGTACCCGAGTTCGCCGTTTGCCTGGACATAATCGCGCAGCGACGACCCGCCCGCTTCGATCGCTTCGCCGAGAATTTCGCGGATCGCGGCGGCGAGCCGCGCGGCGCGCGCGCCGGTGACCGTCGCGGCGAGCCGGCGTGGCGACAGCCCGGCACGGTAGAGCGCCTCGCAGACATAGATGTTGCCGAGCCCAGCGACGATGCGCTGGTCGAGCAGCGCCGCCTTGATCGGGGTCAGCTTGCCGGCCAATGCCCGGTCGAGATAGGCGCCGTCAAAGCCCGGCTCCAGCGGCTCGGGACCCATCCCGGCCAATAGCGGATGCACCGCCTCGGTGCCGCGCGCCAGGTAATCGAGCGTGCCGAAGCGCCGGGGGTCGTTGAGGCGCACGACCGTGCCGTCGTCGAGGCTCAGCACCACATGGTCATGCTTCGCCTCGGGGATCTCGGGTCCGCCCGCGGTAATCCGCCCGGACATGCCGAGATGCAGCAGCAGGAGCCCGGTGTCGTCGAGTTCGATGAGGAGGTATTTGCCGCGCCGCGAGAGGGCGCCGATGCGCGCTCCCTTGAGCCGGGCGGCAAGCATCGGCGGGAACGGGCGCCGCAGATCCGGGCGGCGCAACTCGGCGCGCACGATGCGCCGGCCGCTGATGCGAAGCGCCAGGCCGCGGCGGATGGTTTCGACTTCGGGGAGTTCCGGCATTGCGCTCTGCCGACGCGCGGTGAAGTTGCCTTGCTCCGCGTACAATGGCGCATCACGGCGCCAGGGGCTATTGTTCCTGCCTGATGAGTGTCGAAGAGACAAGCGACAACTCCCCGGATCAGCCCCAGGAGGCCGACACGAATTTCGGCTTTCGCCTGGTGCCGGAAGCCGCGAAGGCCCCGCTCGTGCGTGCGGTTTTCGACAGCGTCGCCGAGCATTACGACCTGATGAATGATCTGATGAGCGCGGGCATCCACCGCTGGTGGAAGGCCGAGATGGTGCGCGTTCTCAACCCGCGTCCCGGGCAGCTGCTGCTCGATGTTGCCGGCGGCACCGGCGACATTGCGCGGCGCGCGCTACCGCGATTGGCGCCAGCGGGCGCCGGATCGGCCGCAGGGGGTGGGGCCGTCGTCTGCGACGCCAACCGGCAGATGCTGGAAATCGGCCGCGCCCTGGCCCTCGACGACGGCATTCTCGCCGGGATCGAGTGGCTGTGCGGCGATGCGGAGGCGCTGCCCTTTGCCGACCGCTCCGTCGACCTCTACACGATCGCGTTCGGCCTGCGCAATGTGACCCGGATCGAGCGGGCGCTGGCCGAGGCAAGGCGCGTGCTCAAACCGGGCGGGCGGTTCCTCTGCCTCGAATTCACCCCGGCGGTCGCCCCGCTGTTGCAGCCGCTCTACGATTTTTACAGCTTTCAGGTGCTGCCATTGCTCGGCCAGATCGTCACCGGCGATCGCGATGCCTACCGCTATCTCGTCGAGAGCATCCGCCGCTTCCCGTCGCAAAGCGCGCTGGCGGAACGGATCGCCGCGGCGGGGCTCGACCGGGCGAGATTCCGCAACCTGACCGGCGGGGTCGTTGCGCTCCATTCGGCCTGGCGGCTCTGATCGCGCGATCGGAGTGCTAGGGGCGGTGTTCGGGTTCTTCCGCAGCTTCCGCAATCTCGCCCGTCTCCTGCGGATCGGCCTGACCCTGGCACGGCACGACGCGCTGTTCCCGGCCATAGTCCCGGGCATGGCCCCGGGCATTTCCATCGGCGATCACCTCGCCAAAGCCGCCCCCTTGCTGCGCGTGACCCGGCTCTTCCGGCGCCGCGGCGCGACCGCCGCCGCCCGCCCGGGCGAGCGGCTGGCCGCCGCCTTCACCGAGATGGGGCCGGCCTTCATCAAGCTCGGCCAGATCCTGGCGACCCGCGCCGATCTGTTGGGCGAGGAGATCGCCGAAGACCTCGCCCGCCTGCAGGATCGCCTGCCGCCATTTCCAGGAGCGCAGGCCCGCGCGCTGATCGAGGCCGAGTTCGCCGAGCCGCTCGCAAGCCGGTTCGCGAATTTCGACGAAACCGCAATCGCCGCAGCCTCGATCGCGCAGGTCCATTTCGCGGTGACGACCGAAGGACGCGAGGTCGCGGTCAAGGTATTGCGTCCGGGGATTGCCCGCGCCTTTGCCCGCGACCTCGACCTGTTCCGCTGGCTGGCCCGGCTGATCGAGCGGACCCAGCCGGGATTGCGCCGATTGAAGCCGGTCGAGGTGGTCGAAACCCTGGCGCAATCGGTCCAGCTCGAGATGGATCTGCGCTTCGAGGCGGCCGCCGCCTCCGAGCTCGCCGAGAATTTCGCCGGCGACCCCAGCTTTCGCGTGCCGCGGGTCGATTGGCAGCGCACCGGGCGCACCGTGCTGACCACCGAGCGCATCAGCGGCATCCGGGTCGACGATCGCGAGGCGCTCCTCGCCGCTGGCCATTCGATCGACGATCTCTTACGCAACGCGGCCGATTCGTTTTTCAAGCAGGTGTTCCGCGACGGGTTCTTTCATGCCGATCTGCATCCCGGCAACATCTTTGTCGATGCCGACGGGGCGCTCGCCCTGGTCGATTTCGGGATCATGGGCCGGCTCGACCGCCAGACCCGCTATTACTTGGCCGACATGCTGATCGGGTTCCTCACCGGCGATTACCGGCGGGTCGCCGAGGTCCATTTCGACGCCGGCTACGTGCCCAGGCGGCGCTCGATCGACGCCTTCACCCAGGCATGCCGCTCGATCGGCGAGCCGATCCTGGGGCGCCCGCTGCACGAGATTTCGATCGCCCGCCTCTTGGCTCAGCTGTTTCAGGTGACCGGGCAGTTCGAGATGGAGACCCAGCCGCAACTCCTGCTGCTGCAAAAGACGATGGTGCTGGTCGAAGGCGTCGGGCGGCGGCTCGACCCGGCGGTGAATATCTGGAGCCTGGCGCGGCCGCTGGTCGAGGAATGGATGCGCGACAACCGTGGTCCCGAGGCGCGCCTCAGGCAGCGCATCGACACCGCGCTCGAAGCCATCGACGCGATGCCGCATCTGTTGCGCAACCTCGACCGGATGATCGGCGACTGGTCGCGCGAGGGTGTCGCCCTCCACGCCGAGAGCCTCGCCGCCCAGGCCGCCCACCGCGCGCGCCTCTTCCCGTGGCTGGTGCTGCCGCTATGGCTCGCTGCCGCCGCGCTGGCGGCGATCGCCGCGGCGCTGCTGGTCGGAAGCTAGCTGGGCGCCTCAAGCTCAGACGGCCGATTTTATTCAGGCTGGCTATCCGAAGCCGCATGTGGGTCGGACGCCAGCAGATTGGCGATCGCGTCGATGAATCGCTCGGCAGTGTCGATGGCAGAATTCGCCCTCTCAGCCGAAATTGGCGGCGTCGTTCGGTTCGAGTCGTAATCGACGATCGACTTGAGTTCGTAGCCCCGAGCAAGAAACGCAACATACTCCTGAGCTATGCGCGGCTCGCCTTTGGCCAGCCGACTGAACATTACCCTCAGGCCACGATGCGTTTTCACCGGCGTGCCCGTCCGTTCGAAGATAAACGCCTCGGCAGCGTGAAAGGCGCCGAGGTAAGCTTCACGGGCTGCGACATGGTGCAGCGAAATTCCGGCGATGGTCCTCGCATCTGTCAGAAATTGCCGAGCCTTGCGCAGGTGATCTGCGGTCTCGGACTTCACAGATCACGCCCGTCTTTTCGCAGTTCGTGCATGAAGCCGGTGCGCTCGCGATATGAGCCGGCGTAAAACGGCTTTGCGGAGATCACCGCCCCAGTGTCGTTGAGGATAGCGGTCGTGATCTCCGATAGGGTGCCAAGCTCATCCCAAAGATCACCGGGGTCCTTGATGAACACGGCAATGTCGTAGTCCGAATCCGCGCGGTAGTCGCCACGGGCGCGCGAGCCAAAGAGCACGACCCGCTCGAGCCGGTCGCCATAGGCTTCGCCGACCGCCGCGCGAAAGCGCCTCAGGACCGGATCGTCTTGCAGCTTCGCGCTCATTCTCCCCTCCGGTCCTGTATTATATGGTGTCGCGCGTGCGGCGGTAGCATACTCGGAAGGCGGAGAGGGAGGTGCGACTTGCTGCAAGGCCGGCGCATTCTGTTGATCATCGCGGGCGGCATCGCCGCCTATAAGAGCCTCGAGCTGATCCGCCTGTTGCGCGGGCAGGGCGCCGCGGTCCGCTGCATCATGACCAAGGCGGCGCACCAGTTCGTGACGCCGCTCTCGGTTTCCTCGCTCAGCGAGGACAAGGTCTACGGCGATCTCTGGTCACTGACCGACGAAAGCGAGATGGGCCACATCCGCCTGTCGCGCGAAGCCGATCTCCTCGTCGTCGCGCCGGCGACCGCCGATCTGATCGCCCGGATGGCGGCAGGGATGGCCGACGACCTTGCCGCCACGACGCTGCTCGCCTCCGACAAGCCGGTGCTGATCGCTCCGGCGATGAATGCGATGATGTGGGCGCATCCGGCGACCCAGGCCAATCTTGCGACCCTGGCGGCGCGCGGCGTGCGGCAGGTCGGTCCCGGCGCCGGCGAATTGGCCTGCGGCGAGGTTGGGTTCGGCCGCATGGCCGAGCCGGCGGAGATCCTCGGAGCGATCACGAACTGTCTGGTCAGCGACCAGCGCCTTGCCGGCAGGCGCGCCCTGGTCACCAGCGGCCCGACGCGCGAGCCGATCGATCCGGTGCGCTACCTCACCAACCATTCCTCCGGCAAGCAGGGTCATGCGATCGCCGCCGCGCTCGCCGCGCTCGGCGCCGAGACCGTGCTGGTGTCGGGGCCGACCCAGGAGCCGACCCCGGCCGGGGTCACGCTGGTTGCGGTCGAAACAGCGCAGCAGATGCTCGCGGCGAGCGAGGCGGCGTTGCCGGTCGATGTCGCGGTGATGGCGGCGGCGGTGTCCGACTGGCGGGTCGACGCCATCAGCGCCCAGAAGCTGAAAAAGGACGGCAAGGGCGCGCCGTCGCTGGGCCTGGTTGAAAACCCCGACATCCTCGCCCGCATCGCCGCGCGCCGCAACGACCGGCCGGCGCTGGTCATCGGCTTTGCTGCCGAGACCGAGAATATCGTCGCCCATGCCCGCGCCAAGCGCGAGCGCAAAGGCTGCGACTGGATCCTCGCCAATGACGTCTCGTCCGGCACCGGCACCTTCGGCGGCGACCGCAACACGATCCACCTGGTCGATGGCGAGGGCGTCGAGGACTGGCCGGTGATGACCAAGCGCGCGGTTGCCGCCCGGCTCGCCGACAGGATCGCCGCGCGCCTTGGCGCTCAGAGTTAGCCACACCGGGGACAGAACTTGCCCGAAAAAAAATCCGTATTCCCGTGGGCCTTCAGCCCACGCACTTGTTCCGTGGGGAAGGCCGGGATCCATTCGTCAACCGTCTCGGGCTCGGATGAGTGGGTCCCGGCTTTCGCCGGGAATGCGGTTCTATTGGTTGTTGGTCGCTGCCGCTCTACGGATCCATGCCACTCAACGTCGCGTTGAAGATCCTCGATCCGCGCCTCCCGG
>CAYMRQ010000101.1:0-9128 GCA_964392845.1 uncultured Rhizobium sp. | reverse complement strand
GGGGTTTCCGCATTACGGGTCGAGCCTGGCGGCCGGTCTCGATCTGCATGCCTGCATCGACGAGCCGCTGGTGCTGCGGCCGCAGGCGCCGGCGGTTCTGATTTCGGCAGGGATCGCCTTTCGCATCGGCGATCCGCAATGGTGCGCGCTGGTGCTGCCGCGTTCGGGCCTCGGCCACCGCGACGGGCTGGTGCTCGGCAACGCGGTCGGGGTCATCGACGCCGATTACGAGGGCGCCTGTCTCGTCTCGGCGTGGAACCGCAATCCGGCGGGTACCGGCGGCGATGCGGAAGGAATCTTGATCGCGCCCGGCGACCGCATCGCGCAACTCGTCTTCACCCGGATCGCCCGAGCCGAATTTACGATCGTCGCGGCGTTCAGCGACGCCGGCGGGCGGCAGGATGGCGGCTTCGGCTCGACCGGTATCGCTTCTGCTTGTCCAAACCGGGCGGCGCAGCGACAATCCTGATTCATGATCCGACTCACCAAGAAGCTGCTGTTTGCGATCGAGGCGGTGCTCGATATCGCCTATAACGGGAGTGCCGCCCCGGTCCGTTCGGTCGAAATCACCGAGCGCGAAGGGATCCCGCGCCGCTATCTCGAACCGGTGCTGCAGGAACTGGTGCGCGAGGGCATCCTGGTTGGCATCCGCGGCCCGAGCGGCGGCTATCGCCTGGCCCGGGAGCGCCGCCGCATCAGCCTCGGCGATATCGTGCGCACGGTGCGTCAGCTCGAAACCGGGGAAGACCCGATCAGCGATCCGGCGGGGAGCGCGCTCGGCCATCAGGTGGTCCGGCCGCTCTGGCTCGAATTGGAGCAGGAGACGATGCGCCGGCTCGACGCGCTGACCCTCGAAGACCTCTGTACCCGGGCGCACCGCGCCGGGATCGAGGGGGTGGCCCAGGGCGGCGATTTCGAGATCTGAGTCTGCTGGGACGCGGCATCTCATTGCCTCGCCGCCTCATTGTTAATCTTGCGGCTTCGCCGCGCCGCGCAGCGGACATTGATTGCCGCCGGTTGTCGCGGCGGCCGCGCGGCGCTACATCAAGCCTTCCGCGCACCGGGAGAAGGCGATGGAGGGCGAATTTCGCGGCCGGATCTATGACAGCATTCTCGACACGATCGGCGCGACGCCGCTCGTGCGGCTGCATCGGCTTGCGTCGGAAGCCGGAATCAAGGCCGACATCCTCGGCAAATGCGAGTTCTTCAACCCGCTCTCCTCGGTCAAGGACCGCATCGGGCTGGCGATGATCGAGGCGGGCGAAAAAGCCGGCCATATCAAGCCCGGCACCGTGCTGGTCGAGCCGACCTCGGGCAATACCGGGATTGCGCTGGCATTTGTCTGCGCCGCCAAGGGCTATCGCCTGATCCTGACGATGCCCGACAGCATGTCATTGGAACGCCGCAAGATGCTGCTGCTGCTCGGCGCCGAGCTTGAGCTGACCCCGGCGGCGCGGGGCATGCGCGGCGCCATCGCGCGCGCCGAGGAAATCGTGCGCAGCCTGCCCGACGCCTTCATGCCGCAGCAGTTCCAGAACCCGGCCAATCCCGAGATCCACCGCCGCACCACCGCCGAAGAGATCTGGAAGGATACATCCGGCGCGGTCGATATCGTGGTCAGCGGGGTCGGCACCGGCGGCACGCTGACCGGGGTCGGCTCGGTGTTGAAGCCGCGCAAACCGGGCCTCCGGATGGTCGCGGTCGAGCCCGAGGACAGCGCGGTGTTGTCGGGCGGCCTGCCCGGCCCGAACAAGATCCAGGGGATCGGCGCCGGCTTCATCCCGGACATCCTCGATACCTCGCTGATCGACGAGGTGATCCGCATCGGCAACGACACCGCCTTCCGCACGGCGCGGCAGGCGGCAAGGCTCGACGGTCTGGCGGTCGGGATTTCCTCGGGCGCGGCTCTGGCGGCTGCGCTCGAGATCGGCGCTCGGCCGGGCATGGCAGGCCAGACCATCGTCGTCATCCTGCCGAGCTTCGCCGAGCGCTACCTGACGACGGCCCTGTTCGACGGCTTGTAAGGACTTAACGCCCGCTAGCAAGCCCCTCACCCGCCGCGGCTGCGCCGCGACTCCCTCTCCCCGCTTGCGGGGAGAGGGTTGGGGTGAGGGGCCGTCAGTCGGAGAATGTCAGAGCAATGGAACTCACCGAAGAGCAATTCCAGCGCTATGCCCGCCACCTGATCCTCGACGAGGTCGGCGAGGAGGGACAGGAAAAGCTGCTCGCCGCGCGCGTGCTGGTGGTCGGCGCCGGCGGCCTCGGCTCGCCGATGCTGCTCTACCTCGCCGCCGCCGGGGTCGGGACGATCGGCATCATCGACGACGACCGGGTCGATTTGACCAATCTGCAGCGCCAGATCGTGCACGCCACCGAGCGGATCGGCGAACTCAAGGTCGACAGCGCGCGCGCCACGCTCGCCGCGGTCAATGACGGCATTCGCATCGAGACCCACCCGATGCGGCTCGGCCCCGACAATGCGGCGGCGCTGATCGCCGGCTACGACCTCGTCGCCGATGGCAGCGACAATTTCGCGTCGCGCTATCTCTTGACCGATCTGTGCTTCCGCCTCGAAAAGCCGCTGATCGCCGCGGCGCTGTCGCCGTTCGAGGGGCAATTGTCGAGCTTCCGGCCCTATCTCGGCGAGGGGCACCCGTGCTACCGCTGCCTGTTCCGCGAGCCGCCGCCGCCCAACATGGTGCCGCGCTGCGAGGAGGCCGGGATTCTCGGCGCGGTCGCCGGGGTGATGGGCACGTTGCAGGCGGTCGAGGTGCTGAAGGAGCTGCTCGGGCTCGGCGACAGCCTCGACGGCACGCTCCTGATCTACGATGCGTTGCGCGTGCGCTTTCACCGGATCCGCATCGCCAAGGATCCCGATTGCCCGACCTGCGGCGCGCCAGCCTTCGCTACCACCCCATGACCCCGGCTGGGTGGGCCGTTTGAGGAATTAAATGAAACGGCGCGACCTCATTACGCTCGCCATCGTCGCTACCATTGCGCAGCCCCTCGGCGCCCGCGCCCAGCAGAAGGCGTTACCGGTGATCGGGTATCTCTCGCCCAAATCGCCCGAGGCGGGTGCGCCCGACGTGGCGGCATTCCGGCAGGGCCTGGGGGAGATCGGCTTTGCCGAGGGGCGCGACGTCGCGATCGAGTACCGCTGGGGGCACGACCAATACGATCGCATGCCAGCGATGGCGAGCGATCTCGTGTCGCGCAACGTGCGCGTGATCCTCGCCCTCTCCGTGGTCGCAGCGGTCGCCGCCAAGGCCGCCACGTCGACCATTCCGATCGTGTTCGCCATCGGTGTCGATCCGGTCGCGCTCGGCCTCGTCACCAGCCTCAACCGCCCGGGTGGGAACCTTACCGGAGTAACCAGCTTATTCGGGGAGCTTTGGCCGAAGCGATTGGAGTTGTTGCGCGAACTGGTGCCCAAGGCCGGCGCCATCGGCATCCTGGTCAACCCGGCCAATCCCAACGCCGCCCCCAATACGGAGAACTTGCAGGCGGCGGCAAAGACCCATGGCTTTCAGTTGGAGGTGCTTGAGGCGAGGACCGAACACGATATCGACGCCGCCTTCGCGACGATCCAGGCGCGACGATTGGAGGCGCTGCTTGTCGGCGATGATCCGTTCTTCAGGAACCGAGGTGATCAGCTGGCGGTGCTGGCCGCGCGCGATCGCATCCCGGCGATCTACCCTTTTCGCGAGAACACCGCTTCCGGCGGCCTGATCAGCTATGGTCCGAGATTTACGACCGCGAATCGGATAACCGGCGAATACGCCGGCCGCATTCTCAAGGGCGCGAAGCCCGCCGACCTGCCGGTCCAGCAGCCGACCAGGTTCGAGCTGGTCATCAACCTTAAAACGGCCGCGGCGCTCGGCCTGACGGTGCCGCCGCCCCTGCTGGCGCGGGCCGATGAGGTGATCGAATGAGCGGCACAGGGTGAGCCCGATCGCGGCCGGCGCGTTTGGCGCTGTCGTGCTGCTAGCCCTCGCCGCGCAGGCGCCTGCCGCGGTGGCGGCCGAGGAGGCGGGCCTCAAAGTGCCGCGCTTCGTCAGCCTGCGCGCCGACCGAGTCAATCTGCGCACCGGCCCCGGCAGGCGATATCCGATCGAATGGGTGCTGACGCGCAAGGACATGCCGGTCCAGGTGATCGCCCAGTTCGAGCATTGGCGCCGCATCCGTGACTGGGACGGTACCGCGGGCTGGGTGCAGGAGCGCATGCTGAGCGGCCGGCGCACCGTGATCGTCACCAAGGGCGGCGTGCGCCCGCTCTATCAGCTGCCGGACCCGGCTTCTGCTGTGGTGGCCCGCACCGCGCCCGGCGTCGTCGCGCGGCTCCTTGAATGCCGCGGCCCGATGTGCCGGGTTGAGGCGGACAATTTTTCCGGCTGGATGCGGCGCAGCGACATCTGGGGCGTCTTTCCCGACGAGACGGTGCCGTAGATCGGTTGTCATTGCGAGGCGCGCAGCGCCGAAGCAATCTCGCGCCGCCTGTGCTCGGCCCATCGGGATTGCTTCGTCGTTTCACTCCTCGCAATGACATTCATTCCTTAGCTACCCGCGCGCTTGGCGATCGCCTCGACCAGCGCGAGCGTGCGGCGGGCCTCCTCGACATGCAGCGCCTCGACGAGGCGGCCGTCGATGCGGACCGCGCCTCGACCGGCGCCGGCCGCTTGCGTATAGGCCGCGATGATCTGGCGCGCCCGCGCGACCTCCTCGGCGGCGGGTGTAAAGGCGGTGTTGGCCGGACCGATCTGCGTCGGGTGGATCAGCGTCTTGCCGTCGAAGCCGAGTTCGCGTCCCTGACGGCAGGACGCGGCAAAGCCTTCGGCATCGGCGAGGTCGAGATGCACGCCGTCGAGGACCGTCCTTCCATAGGCGCGCGCCGCCAGCAGCACGAGGCCGAGCGCGGTCAGCAGCGGCAGCCGGTCGCGCACCTCGCGGGCATGGAGATCCTTCGTCAGATCCGAGGTGCCGAGGACCAGCGCGCCGAGCCTCGGGCTCGCGCCGGCGATCTCCGCGGCGGAGAGAACGCCGAGCGGCGTCTCGATCATGCACCACAAAGCGAGCTCGGGCGGCGCGCCGAGCGTGTCGAGCAGGGCGATCGTCAGACGCACCCGCTCGGCATTCTCGACCTTGGGCAACAGCACCGCGTCGATCGGCAGGGTTGCCGCGGCGGCGAGGTCGGCATGGCCCCAGGGAGTGTCGAGCGGGTTGACCCGCAGGATCAGCTCGCGCGGGACGTAGCCGCCGGCAATCAGCGCCGCCGCGACGCCGGCGCGGGCGTTCTCCTTGGCCGCAGGCGCGACGGCGTCCTCGAGGTCGAAAATCAGGCCGTCGGCGGCGAGCGCCCGGGCCTTTTCCAGGGCGCGCGGGTTCGATCCCGGCAGGAACAATACGCTGCGGCGCGGCCGGGACAACGCGTCCATCGGAATCCTCCGTTCGACAGCTCTCTTCGATATAGTTTCCCGGCCCGATATAATTTGCCGGTTGCGAATTGGCAGGCCTGCCATCGCCATAGCGAGCGAGCGAAATGAACCAGTCGAGTGCGGGGCCGGAGCCGACCGAGTTTGGGCCGGGCGAACTCGGCTTTTGCGCCTGGATCGGCTTTTGGGCGCAGCTCGTCGTGCTCGGGGTGGTCGCCGTGCTCGGCGCGTTTTTCGCCAGCAAAAACAGCGATCCCGGCGACTATACAGGCGGTCTCGTTCTCAGCCTCGCCGCGATCGCGCTCGCGTTCATGCGCCTGAAAGACCGGTTCGACGGCGGCTCCGGCGATTGGGCCAGCTTCCTCCTGGTCGACGACATGGCCAATCTGCTGGTGGTGATTGTCATCTTCACGATCCTCGGGCTGGCCGGCCTGTTCATCGCCGCCGGCTTTGATCACGGCGGGCTGCACGATGGCGGGGTCGCACTGTTTGTCGCGAGCGGGCTGGCGGTGTTTCTCAGCTTGAAGCACGTCTTCGACACCCTCGACCGCCAACGCTGATTCACGCCGATGCCGACCGTCCTTTCGGTGCAGTCGCGCGTTGCCTACGGCCATGTCGGCAATGCCGCCTCGGTGTTTCCGCTGCAGCGGCTCGGAATCGAGGCCTGGGCGCTCGATACGGTGGCGTTTTCCAACCATACCGGCCATGGGCGCTGGCGCGGCTCGGTCGTCCCCGCCGCCGAGATCGCCAGCCTGTTCGAGGGGATCGCCGCGCTCGGCGTTCTGCCGCACATCGATGCGGTGCTGTCGGGCTATCTCGGCGACGCGGCGACCGGCCCGGTGCTGCTCGACATCGTCGAGCAGGTCCGCGGCGCCAACCCGCAGGCGCTCTTCTGCTGCGACCCGGTGATCGGCGATGTCGAAACCGGGTCGTACGTGACCGAGGGGATCGCCGAATTCTTCCGCGACCGCGCGCTCCGGCTCGCCGACATCGTGACGCCGAACCATTTCGAGCTGGAATACCTGACCGGCGCTCCCATCGCGAACCTCGCCGAGGCCGCGAGCGCCGCCGCCGGGCTGCGTGCGCGCGGCCCCCGCATCGTGCTGGTCACCAGCCTCGACGCCGCGCCCGACCATGTGACAATGCTGGCAGCCGGGCCCGATGGCGTGTGGGCGGTCGAAACGCCGCGCCTGCCGGTCGTGCTCAACGGCTGCGGCGACGTCACCGCCGCGCTCTTTCTCGCGCATCTGCTGCGCGGCGACAGCCTACCCGACGCACTCGCCATGACGGCGGCATCGATCTTCGCAGTGATCGAGACGACATTGCGCCTCGATCGCTACGAACTGGCGTTGGTCGCGGCGCAGGACGAGCTGCTATCGCCGACCCGCCGCTTCGCGCCGCGACGGTTGTGATGCGGAGCGCTCTTGTCCATCACAATGCAGCCAATCATACTGTCGTCGCGTGATACGCAGGCGGTCGAGCGCAGGGGAGGTCTCGGCAGGCCATGCCAGGACATCCCGAGAATTGCCCGCATTGTGGCGAAGTCGTGGAGCATTGGCAGGTTCACTGCCGATGCGAGGAGTTTATTGGCTTTCCCAATTATCGGGCCGCCGCGGCAGAGTATGACGAACTGGAGAAACGAGCGCTCGCCGCACGCGCGGATGCTACGACACGCGGGCTCATACCCTTGCTCGCAAAACTCGAAGCGCTGGCCGAGAAATGTAGGCCTGTCATCGTCATGGATTTCTCCGTTTGCGACGACATTCTGCGCTCCGACAAATATCGGAACTACGATCAGCGGGTCGAGAGTGGCGAGCGTGATCCAGCGAAAGCGACTGACCACGCGGATCGGCAAATGGCCGGAGCGCGTTTGTTTCCGAGGTATGGTCAACATATTCATTACGCCGCACTGTCGCCTGATGGGCGTGGGCTTGCGAGTTACGGTACTGGCGCCGTCGCAGTGCGCTGGGACGTGACCGACGCTTATCTTGGCCGGCGGGCGTCGCTCCTCGAAGAGAATTCGTACACCTTTTACGATCACCATGGCCTCGGTGCGCGCGGCACGGTGATACCGCCGGGCTATCGGGCGACCTGGAAGGAGCGGGCCAAACTGGCGGTTGCCAAGCTCGCGGCGCGCTTGACGGCCGCTACGAGCGAAGGCAGCCTCGCGGGCCTTCTGTTGCACGCGGGTGGGACCCGGAACGATGATGATTATATCGAGGTCGTTATCTATGCTGATACTGGTCTCGATACCGTGGACGTCGATTTGGTCACCCGGCAGCGCGCGCCGACGACGTCCGAGGAACGGCACAGGTGGGAGCTTGTGCGAGAGATATGCACGACCCGCAGCGTTGCAGTAATAGAATAACACGCAGATGCAAGTAGTTGATGCCTTTATTTCCGGATCTCTCGGTCAAGCGGTCTACCGCGAGGACCGCGTATTTCGGATTCTCGATGCGCCGCAGGCGGAGCCGCGTGAGGCCCTGCCAAACGAAATCCAATGGTTCCGACACGCGGCTCGGGAGGTGGCGCCCGCTCATGCGGAGGGATTGCCGGTTCCGCTTGCGGTCGTTCGGTCGCGCCTCGACGAGGAGACACGCTTCTTTCGCGGCCTCGACGGACTGCTCGTCGGAATGGACCCCGATTTCTCAACGACGATGCGCACGCGCGCTATCTCGCGTGCGGAGGACATCCTTTCGGCTAATGGCGAGGTAGCGCGGCGTATCCGCCAACGGTTTCTTATTCCGGCCAATACTCTGGAGTGGGACGCCGCAGGTGCGTTTGCTCTTGCACTCGAACATAAGGCCAATACCGCCAGCGATTGTTATCGCCTGCTGGCGGAGGGGATTATCGATCACCTCGCTGACGACATTGCCGCGGTTGTCCTGGACAAAGCGGGAGACGGGATCGCTGCAGCGCGGAGACGCGAGATCATTCTCCGCTCGGGAGTTGTTGCGGAACTCGCGGACATCGAGGCGCAAACGGATCGGAAGGCTCTCTCCGCACTGTTATTCCGAAGTGGGGACTTTCCGGAGTTGCGGCTTGCTGATGCATCTGGGCAAATTCTCGCCGCCATCATTCAGCGCGTCGATAAGCGGATTGCCCTGCCTTCGGCAGGAGCGCCCATCGAACGACAGGTGCTAGTCACTGGCGGGTCCGAAGATATCGAAGCTTACGACCAAAGCGACCCGATCGTTGCTGCGGTGGAGCGGATATCGGCAAATGATAGTCTGCGGTGGCGGTGGTCCGTCGAAGGAAGTTCCGCCGACCTACCCGGCATCCAGCGCCAAATCACCTGGATCGGCGAGCGGCTCAAATCTGGGGATACGGTGCGCGCCGAGCAGGCGTTGGTGACGCTGATCGAACGCCAGGGCCGACGCAGCCGCGTAGAGGACATTGTCAAGACACTAACTGCCGTTGCTGATATCGCCCGCAGTACAAGACACCTGGAGTGGACGTTGCGCCTCCTGGCCGCAATTGACCGCCTTGGCAGGCCCGACTCGGCGGCGTTGAATGTCCGCGCCGAGACGCTGCGCGACCTTGGCCGGCATGAGGAGGCGCTCGCCGCCTTCGAGGAGACGATGCGCCGCTTCCCGCAAGATGAAGTGGCGTGGAACGCGCAGGCCGAGACGCTGCGCGATCTTGGCCGGCATGAGGAGGCGCTCGCCGCCTTCGAGGAGACCATGCGCCGCTTCCCGC
>CAYMRQ010000100.1:5597-15807 GCA_964392845.1 uncultured Rhizobium sp. | reverse complement strand
GTCGACGATGCGCGGCACGTCGGTGCGGCCGCGGGCGCCGCCGAAGGCGGTGCCTTTCCAGACCCGGCCGGTGACCAGCTGAAACGGCCGCGTGCTGATCTCCTGGCCCGAAGCGGCGACGCCGATGATGGTGCTGACCCCCCAGCCGCGATGCGTGCATTCGAGGGCCTGGCGCATGGTCTGGACGTTGCCGATGCATTCAAAGCTGTAATCGGCCCCGCCCTTGGTCAGATCGACCAGATAGGGCACGAGGTCGCCCCGGACTTCGCTCGGGTTGACGAAATGGGTCATGCCAAACCGCTCGGCCAATGCCCGGCGGCGCGGGTTGATGTCGACCCCGACGATCATGTCGGCGCCGACCATCCGACAGCCCTGCACGACATTGAGGCCGATGCCGCCGAGCCCGAAAACCACGACCCGGGCGCCGGGCTCGACCTTGGCGGTGTTGATCACCGCGCCGATCCCGGTGGTGACGCCGCAGCCGATGTAGCAGACCTTGTCGAACGGCGCGTCCTCGCGGATTTTCGCCACCGCGATCTCGGGCAGCACGGTGAAATTGGCGAAGGTCGAGGTGCCCATATAGTGATGCAGCGTCGTGCCGCCGAGCGCGAAGCGGCTGGTGCCGTCGGGCATGACGCCCCTGCCCTGCGTCGCGCGGATCGCGGTGCAGAGGTTGGTCTTGCGCGAGAGACAGGATTCGCATTGCCGGCATTCCGGCGTGTAGAGCGGGATGACGTGGTCGCCCTTTTTGAGGCTGGCGACGCCGGGCCCGACATCGACGACGATGCCGGCCCCCTCATGGCCGAGGATCGCCGGGAAGAGTCCTTCGGGGTCGGCGCCCGAGAGCGTGTAGGCGTCGGTATGGCAGATCCCGGTCGCCTTCACTTCAATGAGCACCTCGCCGGCCTTCGGCCCGTCGAGATGCACCCTCTCGATCGTCAAGGGCTGACCCGCTTTGTGGGCGACGGCGGCGCGCGTTTGCATGAACCTCTCCGGTTGGACTGCGGCCAGCGGGCCGCCTGTGTGGAGTATAGCGCCAACCATTCCGGCGAGTGAGCACTCTCGGGTATGGCGGGCGGGTTGACGATATAGGCGCTTCAGCCTATGTCGTGGCATATGCTAAAGGAGGCGTGATGTCGTCCGAGCGGATAGTCAAGCTGTTCAAGAATGGGCGCAACCAAGCCGTGCGCATTCCACGCGAATTCGAGCTTCCGGGGACGGAAGCGATCATCCGCAAGGAAGGCGAGCGGCTGGTGATCGAGCCGGCACCGAAAAAATCGCTGCTGGAGATCCTCAAATCCCTCAGACCGATCGCGGAGGAGTTCCCACCGATCGAAGATCCACCCCCCGAGGAGGTCGATCTTTGACGCCGCGATATTTGCTCGACACGAACATCCTATCGGACCTGATGCGTAACCCGAACGGGCGCGTAGCCGACCGGATCGCGCAGACTGGAGAACAACAGGTCTGCACTAGCATTATTGTGGTGGCGGAACTGCGGTTCGGAGTCGCCAAAACGCGCTCGCGACGATTGGCGACGCAGCTTGCCGCTATCCTCGGCGGCGTCGAGGTTTTTCCGTTCGAAACTCCTGCAGACGTGACCTATAGCGAACTGAGAGCGCAACTCGAACTAACCGGCAATTCAATCGGCGCGAACGACATGCTGATCGCCGCTCATGCGCTCTCGCTTGGGTTTACCCTGGTAACCGCGAATCAGCGCGAGTTCTCGCGGGTGCAAGGCTTGCAGATCGAAAACTGGCTCCGTTAGCGCATTACCGACGTTCTTAGTGCCATGTCGACATGCGGCACGCCGTAATCGTCGTAGGGGGCGGAGGTTGTGCGGAAGCCGAGCGTCTCGTAGAACGGTGCCAGATAGGTCTGCGCGCTGAGCGTCACGGCGCAATCAGGGTAATCGCGCCGGCAGCGGGCGAGTGCTGCATCCATCAGAAGGCGGGCGAGGCCCTGCCGGCGCAGCGCCGCGGCCACCGCGACCCTCCCGATCGCGACGCGCTTGTCGTCGGGAAACGGGATCAGCCGCAAATATCCGGCGAGCGTCCCGTCGATCCGCAGCAGCAGATGGTGCGCGGGCTCGTCCTGTCGATCCAGATCGGGAAACGGCGAGCGCTGCTCGACGACGAAGATCGCCTGGCGAAACCGCAGCACGTCGTAGAGCAGCGCGGCCGACAAATCGCCAAAGCGATACCAGTCGAGCCCGGCCCGATCGCCAATCTTCACGCCGCCCTCCGCAAATTCGATCTATAGTCAGCCATCGCTCTTGGCGGCGATCCTGCCGCGACGGAGGCAATGATGGAACCGCGCGATTACGGCCCGTTCCCCTATGTGCCGATCAACGACAGGCCCAAGCTCGAATGGCCGGGCGGCGCCCGGCTCGCGGTGTGGATCGTTCCCAATATCGAGTTCTTCCCGCTGAGCCTCGGCATTCCCGGCAGCCCTTACGACACCCGTCCGCCGCCGGCGCCTACGGTGCGCGCGTGGGCGCAGCGCGACTATGGCAACCGGGTCGGCATCTGGCGGATCATGGAGGTGCTGGAAAAGCACAAGATCCGCGCCTGTGCCAATCTCAACAGCGACATTTGCGACCATCATCCGCAGATCGTGAAGGCGGCGGTCGAGCTCGGCTGGGAGATCCTCGGCCATAACGAAACCAATTCGCGCTGGCTCAACCAGATGGAGCCGGAGGAGGAGCGCCAATCGATCGCCCGGACCTTGGCCAAGATCGCCGCGCTATCTGGCAAGAAGCCGGTCGGCTGGCTCGGCGCGGGGCTCGCCGAGACCTGGCACACGCTCGATAATTTGATCGACGAGGGCTGCCTCTATGTCGCCGACTGGGTCAGCGACGACCAGCCTTTTCTGATGGATGTCGGCGGCAGGCGGCTCGTCTCGATCCCCTACTCCTACGAGATCAACGATTCGCCGTTCCTCCATACCCGCAACGGCACGATCGACCAGTTCGTCGCGGCGATAAAACGCCAGTTCGACACGCTTTATGCCGAGGGCGCGCGCTCCGGCCGGGTCATGGCGATCTGCCTGCATCCCTATCTGATCGGCGTGCCGCACCGCATCGCCGGGCTCGACGAGGCGCTCGGCTACATCGGCGCGCATGACGGGGTGTGGTTCGCCACCGGCGAGGAGATCGTGCGCCATTGGCTCCAATCGGGCGCGACGTTTTGAAACTACCGTTGTAGGGCTCGGGCCGGTCGCGGCCCGAGCGAAGCGAGTTTGCCCTAAACGGAGCCGCGAACTGAACAGGGTGGCGCCATGATCGCAGCACGATCGAAGGAAGGTTCCAGGGACGGTCACCGGGCCGTCATCGTGATCTGCGACTCTCTGCGCGCCGATCTGATCGATCCGGCGGGCACGCCGTTTCTCGCCGAGCTGTCCGAGCGCGCGGCGCGTTTTGCCGCGCATCGCAGCGTCTTCCCGTCGACGACGCGGGCGAGCGCAGCCTCGATCGCGACTGGCTGCCTTCCGGCGCGCCATGGCCTCCTCGGCAACACGATGGCGCTCGATGAAGGCGAGGGCCTTGTTTGCCGTTCGGCCGGCCACCCCGATTTCCCCGACCGGCTGCGTCGCACGACCGGCCGGACCCTGCATGTGCCGACCTTGGCCGAACGGCTGCGCTGGCACGGCGAAAATTCGATCTCCTGCGCCAATGTCTCGCCCGGCGCGGCCTATTTCCAGGACCCCGACGGGCATGGCTTTGTCTATCACGCCGCCGGCAGCTATGGCCCGGGGCGCCGCCCGGTCGACGATCCGGCGAGCGCCGCGCTGACCAAGGGGCTCGCCGGCGACCGCGCGATGACCGAGCGGTTCTGCGCCGAGATCCTCGAAGAGCGCGCCCCATCCTTGGCCATCCTATGGCTATCGGAGCCCGACTATACCGGCCATCACGCGCCGCTCGGCTCGCCGGCGCACCGCACCGCGATCGCCGGCGCCGATCAATGCGCGCGCCAGGTCTTCGAGATGGTCCGCCGGCTCGACCCGTCCGGCGGCGACATTCTGTTCATCGCGGGCTCCGACCACGGCATGGAGACGGTCGCGTATTCGATCGATCTGGATGCGGCGCTGGTTGCGGCCGGGCTGAAGGAGGCGCCGGGCTCGCGCGATGTCGTCGTCGCGCCGAACGGCACCGCCGCGACGCTCTATTTCGCCGAGCCCGACGGCGATCTGGCGCCCCGCGTCGGGCGGTTCCTCGCGCGGGAGAATTGGGTCGGCGAGGTGTTCGTCGGCGATCAGCTCGCTGCGGTGGGGCTGCCGACCAATACCGCGATGCGGGTCGCGGTGACGCTCGCCGGCGAGGATAGAGAGAACCCGCATGGGGTGCGCGGCTATTGCCCGATCGTGCAGGATCCCGCCGACAGCGAGAGCAAGATCGGCTTCGGCCAGCATGGCGGGCTCGGCCCCAACGAGCAGCGGCCGTTTCTGATGATCGAGGGGGGCGGGTTCGTCCCGGGCATGCAGCATGAGCCGACCTCGCTCGTCGACATTGCGCCGACCGTCCTGCGCCACTTGCACATGGATCACGACGATATGGACGGCCACGCGCTGCCGCACAGCGCCAAGGCAAAACCACCCGCCGGCGCAAACACCAAAGAGCCGGGTGGATGACCCCGCTGGACCACGGTCAGCTGGTCATTGTCGCTCGGATAGCGGCGGCGCTGCTGATTGGTGGTCTGATCGGGTTCGAGCGGACCTTTCATGGCCGCCCTGCGGGCTTCCGAACTCATTCCCTTGTCTGTGTCGCTTCAGCCCTGTTGATGCTCGTCACGGTCTACCAAAGCGACTGGATGACTGAAGTGCCGCTCGATGCCATCCGCACGGACCCGACGCGGATGGCGCAAGGGATCATGACCGGGATCGGCTTTCTCGGGGCCGGAGTGATCTTCAAGGAAGGGCTGACGGTTCGAGGGCTGACAACGGCGGCCTCGATCTGGATGACAGCAGCAATCGGGATTCTTGTCGGGGTAGGCTTCTACCTTCCGGCCATTATCGGCTCGATTGCCACCCTCATCATATTGGGCGTCTTCCGCGCGGTCGAAACTCGCCTTCCGTCAGAATTCTATGCCCACCACACCATCAAATTCACGAGAGAGGCGATTATCCCGGAGCCGGAACTGCGAGCGCTCATCGGAAGACACGGCTTCACGATCGCGAATCTGTCGCACCGCCTCACTGAGATGGGCAAGGTGTTCGAGTATCGAATGGTGATCCGCACCCGAGACCGGGATGCCGCCGAGCAACTGTCCCAACACCTCTGCACCCTGCCCGGCATCATCGAGTTTAGGATTGCCCCGACCGGTGACTAGCGCCCCCCATCCCTAGCAGGTGGGTTTGCCAACCATGATATATCGCCTAAAAAAGTCTGGCGGCAGGGTGGCCGAAGTCTTCCGGGCGTTTCTGCGCCTCGGGCTGACCAGCTTTGGCGGGCCGATCGCCCATCTCGGCTACTACCGCGCCAAGTTCGTCCTGCGCCGCAAATGGCTCGAACCAGGGTCCCGTCGACATCCGAGATGACCGGCGAGATCCGCCTCATGGCAGCATCACCCCGGTAGGAGTCATGATGTCGATCCCGCTGTTCGTGGCGACGATCACGGCGGAGCTGCGCCCGATGAATAGCCCGCTTTCGACGACCCCGACCGTCATCTTGATCAGCCGCTCGGTATGAAGCGGGTCATCGATCGGGCCGAACCGGCAGTCGAGGATCAAATTGCCGCCATCGGTGACAAAGGGCTGGCCGCCAGCCTGCCGCAGCTCGGCTTCGGCGCCGAGCTTCTCGAGCGCTGCCGCGGTGGCCTGCCAGCCGAATTGCGCCACCTCGACCGGAACCGGCGTGTGCTCGCCGAGCCGGTCGACAAGCTTTTCCTGATCGACGACGACGATAAAGCGCTGGCTCGCCGCCGCCACGATCTTCTCGCGTAAGAGGGCACCGCCGCGGCCCTTGATCAGATCGAGGGTCGAGCGCTGCACCTCGTCGGCGCCGTCGATCGCGAGGTCGATCCGGCGGTGCTCGGCGAAGCTTGCGAGCGGAATGCCGAGCCGGCGCGCCAAGCCGGCCGTGTGCTCGGAAGTTGGAATGGCAACCACGGCAAGCCCGCGCGTGACGCGCGAAGCGAGTTCTTCGACGACGAAGTCGGCGGTCGAGCCGGTGCCGAGACCGACGACCATCCCGCTTTCGACGAACTCCACCGCGCGTTTGGCCGCGGCGCGCTTCAGGTGATCGCGATCCAGGCTCACCGCGCGCGCTCAACCACGCTAGCACCCTGGGGCGGCGCCGAATGGCGGATCGCCGCAATCGCCGCGGCGTAGTCGGCGGCGCCGAATACCGCCGACCCGGCGACGATCGCGGTGGCCCCGGCATCGATCGCCCGCCAGGCATTGTCGCCGTTCAGCCCGCCATCGACCTCGATGATCGGATCGACCCCGCGCTCGTCGCACAGCTGCCGCAAGGCGCGGATTTTCGGCAGCATCGACGCCAGGAACTGCTGCCCGCCGAAGCCGGGGTTGACGGTCATCACCAGAACGATGCCGCACAGATCGAGAACCTCCTCGATCTGCGCCAGCGGCGTCGCCGGGTTCAGCACCGTGCCGGCGACCTTGCCGAGATCGCGGATGTGCGAAAGCGTGCGGTGGAGATGCACGGTCGCACTGGGCTCGCAATGCACCAGGATGTGGTCGGCCCCGGCCCGCGCAAACGCCTCGATATGGCGCTCCGGCTCGACCATCATCAGATGCACGTCGAGCGGCTTCGAGGTGACCCGGCGCACGGCCTCGACGACCACCGGCCCGATCGTTAGGTTCGGCACGAAGCGGCCGTCCATCACATCGACGTGGATCCAGTCGGCGCCGGCCGCAGCGGCGGCGCGCACCTCCTCGCCGAGCCGCGCGAAATCGGCCGCGAGAATCGAGGGTGCGACGATCACTGGCGTGCCCATCCGCGCGGCCGCCCTCGTCAGCTTATCGGTCGCCACTTGCGGCCGCTGCGCCATAGCAGCTGCTCGGCGGCGTCCGGGCCGGCGGTGCCGGCCGGGTAGAATTCGAGCGGCGCGGTCTTGTCGTTCTGCCATAGATCGAGGACCGGCTGAACGACCGCCCAGCCCGCTTCGACACTGTCGGCGCGCTGGAACAGCATCGCGTCGCCGATCATGCAGTCGTAGACCAGGGTTTCATAGCCGGTGCTCGGCTCGGTGTGGAAGTAGTCGCGATATTTGAAATCCATGCGCACAGCGCCGAGCCGGATCTCCGGCCCGGGCTGCTTCGCACCGAATTGCAGCGATATCCCTTCATCGGGCTGGAGCTGCAAGACCAGGACGTTCGGGGTGAGGGTGTCGACCGGCGTACCGCGAAACAGCGCGAACGGCACCCGCTTGAACTGGATCGCGATCTCGGTCGTGCGCCGCGTCATCGATTTGCCGGTGCGCAGATAGAACGGCACGTCGGCCCAGCGCCAATTGTCGATGGCGAGCTGCATCGCGACAAAGGTCTCGGTCATGCTGTCCGGTGCGACGCCTTCTGCGTCCCGATAGGCCTTCACCGGCTGGCCGCGAACGATGCCCGCGGTGTATTGCCCGCGCACGACATTGCGCCGCGTATCGTCGCCGGTGAGCGGGATCACGGCTTCGAGAACCTTGTCCTTTTCGGTGCGCACAGCATCCGCGCCAAAGGAGTTGGGCGGCTCCATTGCGGTGAGGCTCAGCAACTGAAAGACGTGGTTCGGAACCATGTCGCGCAGCGCGCCGGTCGCCTCATAGAACGCGGCACGCCGCTCGACCCCGACGGTTTCGGCAACCGTGATCTGCACATGGTCGATGTGGTCGCGGTTCCAGAGCGGCTCGAAAATGCCGTTGGCAAAGCGCAGCACCATGATGTTCTGGACCGTCTCCTTGCCGAGGAAATGGTCCATCCGGTAGATCTGCGACTCCGACAGCACCTCGAGCAGGCGGACATCAAGGGCGCGCGCCGAGGCAAGATCGGTGCCGAACGGCTTCTCGATGATGACGCGACGCCAGCTTCCGTCTTTCTCCCGGGTGAGGCCGGCCTCGGCGAGCCGCTCGATGATCGACCCGAACAGCGAGCTCGCCACGGCGAGATAAAAGATCACGTTGCCGGCCGTGCCGTACTCGGCTTCGACCTCCTCGAGCGCCTTGGCAAGGCGGCCGTAGAGCTCGGGGTTGGTCGCGTCACCGTCGATATGGCTCATCCGCGAGGCGAGGAAATCCCAGGTATCGGAATCAAAGGGCTCGGCTACCGTACCGGTTCCCCCGGTGTCGGATACAAAGCTGCGCACGCCTTCGGCGAGATTCGCGCGGAAATCCTCTTCCGACCATTCGGAGCGGTCGATGCCGATCACCGCGAACTTTTCCGACAGCCGGCGCGCCCTCGCCAGATTGTAGAGTCCAGGCATCAAGAGGCGCTTGGTCAGGTCGCCGCTCGCACCGAAAATGACCATCGCGCAGGGCGGCGCCCGATGCCCGCGGCCAAGCCGGCCGGCTGGAGATTCGTGCGCGCTGTTCATCGGCTTTATCGCTTCGGCGGCTCCTGGTGGCCGCCGAACTGTTTGCGCATCGCCGATAGGATGCGCTCGGCGAAGGTGTGGTCCTGGCGCGAACGAAACCTTGTATAGAGCGCCGCCGACAGCACCTCAGCCGGAACCGCCTGCTCGATCGCCGCCTGGATCGTCCAGCGCCCCTCGCCCGAATCCTCGACGTGTCCGGAGAATTCGCTGAGGTCGACATCTTCTGCCAGGGCGATTGCGGTCAGGTCCAAGAGCCAGGACGAAACCACGCTGCCGCGCCGCCACACTTCGGCAATATCGGCGAGGTCGAGCTTATAGCGCCGGTTCTCCGGCACCGCCGGCGAGTTGACGTTGCGCAGGATGTCGAACCCCTCGGCATAGGCCTGCATCAGGCCGTATTCGATGCCGTTGTGCACCATCTTGACGAAATGGCCGGCGCCGGCCGGCCCGCAATAGAGGTAGCCGTGCTCGACCCTGACGTCGCGCCCTTCGCGCCCCGAAGTCCGTTCGATCGAGCCGATGCCAGGCGCCAGCGCGGCGAAGATCGGGTCGAGATGCTCGGCGGCATCCTTGTCGCCGCCGATCATCATGCAATAGCCGCGCTCCAGGCCCCACACGCCGCCGCTGGTGCCGACATCGAGATAACGGATCCCCTTGCCGTTCAACATTTCGGCGTGGCGGACATCGTCCTGGAAAAACGAGTTGCCGCCGTCGATCAGGATATCGCCGGGGTCGAGCAGGCCGGACAGCTCGACGATCGTGCCATGGGTGATCGCACCGGCCGGGAGCATGACCCAGACCGCGCGCGGCTTAGCAAGCTGATGCACGAAATCGGCGAGGTCCCGGCTGGGCGCCGCCCCTTCATCGGCGAGACCGCTGACCGCCTCGGCGCTCTTGTCGTAGACGACGCAGCGATGGCCGGCCTGCATCAGCCGCCGCACGATGTTGCCGCCCATCCGGCCAAGACCGATCATCCCGAGCTGCATCACAAACCTCCCGATCTCGTCCCGTTAGCAGCCCCCACCCCAACCCTCCCCCGCTTGCGGGGGAGGGAGCTACTGATGGCTGCCCGCCTTAATAGCCTTCTCCGCTCGCGGGGTTGAGCGTCAGCCGCAGGCGCCGCCGCACTCCCTCCCCCGCCTGCGGGGGAGGGTTGGGGTGGAGGCTGCAAACACCAGATCACCTCAGCGCTTGCTCCAGCGCGCGGCCGAGGGTCTTCAGCCCGGCGTCGAGATCGGCCGGCAGATGCACGCGCAAGAGCCGCCGGCCGCGTTCGGCCAGGACGTCGAAATCGCCGCGCGCCTGCGCCGCCTTGACCACGCCAAAGCTGTAAGCCTGTCCGGGCACCGCGAGATCGGCGGCATCCTCGCAGGGGATCTGCAAAATCACCCCGCTGTTTGGCCCGCCCTTGTAGACCTGCCCGGTCGAATGCAGAAAGCGCGGGCCGAAGCCGAGGCAGGTGGCGGTTCGACGCTGGTCGCGGATCATCCGGCGCATTGCCTGCAATACCTCGGTATGCGCCGGGTTGCGGTCGATATAGGCCAAGAGCGCCACGTAATCGCCGGCGCCGGCCCGGCCGAGATGCGCCTTCAGCACGCCAGAAAGGCTCGTCGCCCCGTATTTGAGCCCCACCGCGTCTACCGTTTCGGCAAACAGAGCGACCTCGTCGGCGACAAA
>CAYMRQ010000100.1:3696-5576 GCA_964392845.1 uncultured Rhizobium sp. | reverse complement strand
CCGGCGGCAGCGCGCCCGATTTCTCATATGCCGCGGTCAGCTCGCGCGTCTTGACCTTCTGCGCCTCGACATCGGGCTGGTCGAACGGGTTGATGCCGAGGATCGCGCCGGCAACCGCGGTCGCCATCTCCCAGCGGAAGAATTCCTGGCCGATCTGCATCGCGTCCGTGAGGGTAATGCGCACCACCGGCTGGCCGGCGGCTTCGAGGGCCGCGACTTCCATGTCGTACCCGCCATCCGGATCGGACAGCAGCCGCAGATAGGCGAACAGACGGTCGGCGCCATAGACCGCCGGTGCGCCCAATGGTTCGGCATCGATGGGCACGACGCCGCGGCCGAGTTTCCCGGTCGATTCGGCAAGCAGCTGCTCCAGCCAGGCGCCGAGCGAGGCAACCCCGGGCGAGGTGATGATTGTCAGCTTATCCCGCCCGTGGCGCGCCGCGACGCCGAGGATCGCGCCGAGGATGACCCCGGGGTTCTCAACCGGCGGCGCGCTCGCGGTGCAGGAGCGCACCATCTCGGCCGCCCGTTCGAGAAAGGCTGATGTGTCGATGCCGATCGCCGCCGCGGGCACCATCCCGAAATCCGACAGCACCGAATAGCGCCCGCCGATCGTCGGCATGCCGTGGAAGACGCGGCGGAACCCTTGCGCGTGCGCGATTTTCTCGACCGACGAACCCGGATCGGTGATTGCGACGAAGTGCGTTGCCGCCGCTGCTTCGCCGAGCGTCGCGGTGGCGCGCTCGAAGAAATATTGCTTCAGGATGTTGGGTTCGAGCGTACTCCCCGATTTGCTGGAGACGATGAACAGCGTCCGCTTCAGGTCGATCGAGCTTTCGATCCGCCGGATCTGCGCCGGGTCGGTCGAATCGACGACCTGCAATCTCGGGAAGCCCGGCCGGCCGGCGAAGCTTTGCCCCAGCACCTCGGGGCCGAGGCTCGATCCCCCCATGCCGAGCAACAGGATGTCGGTAAACCCAGCGCGCTTGATTTCGGCCGCGAACGCCTCGAGATGCCCGGCCGTCTTCAGCTGCCCATCGACGATGGTGAGCCAGCCGAGCCATTTTCCCTCGTCCGACCCGGTCCACAGCGAGGCATCACCGGCCCACAGGCGCCGGACCTTGCCCTCGCTTCGCCAATCTTCGAGCGCCGCCTCGACCGCGCCCTCCAGATCATTGGGCAGCTTGTAGCTCATCGCGTTGAGCTTGCTGCCGAGGACCGTGCGGCGCTTTTTTTGCACCGAAGCGTAAAGCTGGTCGGCGGCGTCGGCGAAGAGGCGCACCCCGTCCTCAACGAGCCGCGCGGTGATCGCGTCGATCGAGACACCGGCGCCGGGCAGCGCGTCCATGACCGCCTGCGCCCCGGCGACATCCTCGTCGAGGCTCGCGCGCACTCGTCCGTGGTCGCGGAAGCCGTCCATCGTCGCCGGCGGTATCGTGTTGACAGTGCTCTGCCCGATCAGCTCCTCGACATAGAGCACGTCGCTGTAGGCCTTGTTCTTGGTCCCGGTGCTGGCCCACAACAGGCGCTGAGTCTGCGCGCCGCCTTGCGCGAGACGCTGCCAACGCTCGTTGCTGAACAGCTGCTGGTACAGCCGGTAGGCAAGCTTGGCGTTGGCGATCGCCACCTTGCCCTTGAGCGCGGCGAGACGCTCTTTCCCGGCAGGATCCGCGGTGGCGGCAATCCGCTGGTCGAGCGCCTCGTCAACCAGCGTGTCGATGCGGCTGACGAAAAAGCTCGCGACGCTCGCCACCGTGTGCGGGTCGCCGCCCTTGGCGACGAGATCCTCGAGGCCACCGATATAGGCGTCGGCGACCGCGGCATAGACCTTCTGCGAGAACAGGAGGGTGATGTTGACGTTGATGCCCTCGCCGATCAGC
>CAYMRQ010000100.1:0-3686 GCA_964392845.1 uncultured Rhizobium sp. | reverse complement strand
GGCGCGGTGGCGGGGACTTTGACCATCAGGTTGCGCCGCCCGACGTTATGCCAGAGCCGGCGCGCCTCCTCGATTGTCTCGCGGGTCTGCATCGCCAGATAGGGCGAGACCTCGATCGAGATGTAGCCATCGCGCCGCTGCGTCTGTTCGTAAACCGGGCTCAGCGCGTCGGCGCCCTCCTGGATGTCGCGGATCGCCAGATCCTCGAACAGCGCGCCCGGGTCGAGATCGCCCGCCGCCTCGGCGGCGGCGATCAGCTCGTCGTAATCATCGCCATGCCCGATCGCCTTCTCGAAGATCGACGGGTTCGAGGTGACGCCCCTGACCCCGTCCTCGGCGATCAGCCGGCCGAGCTCGCCGCTCTTCAAGAGCTCGCGGCTGACAAAGTCGAGCCATACCGATTGCCCATATTCCTGAAGCGTCCTCAGCGGATTGGCCATCGCATCACCTTCCTGCCGCCAAGCGGGTTCGCGGCCGTAACAGGCTCGCTCATGGCAAAGGATATAGCATTGCGGAAGCGCCGGCGAGCGCCAGCGCCGGGTCGCCGGGCAACAGCTGCTGCAGCCCGAAAATCAGCACCGAGACGAAGAACAGGGTCGGGAGGATCAGCGCCACGCGGCGGAGCAGGAAGGCGGTCATGGCGAAAATAAACGAGGATCCAGCGTGAACGGCACGACATCCACGATTCGAATGCTTCCAGCTGCACCGTGTCGGTGGTTGATCAACACGTTGCGATCCGGCGCCGTGCCGATGAGCACCACTGCGGAGGGCACGGCCAATAGTGCCTCGGATCGCCGATCAAGCCATGCGTCGCCAAGATGCTGCGTTTGGGGCTCTCGACGGATCCAATCGATCGGCAATTGCTCTATCGTGATCTCGTCTCTTGGCAAATCGTCGGGGGCTTCATATTCGACCATCAGCTGGGCCGGCAGCAGATCAGGGGCGGTCACATGCACCCGCTTTTCGAGCGCGCACAAGGATGGCACGGTCGAACAGTAGGTTACCAGACGGCCTCGGGTGCTCCAGCGCCCGTCATAAGCGAGACCATATCCACCATCCAAACTGCGGGCGTAGCGGGCGTCCGACAGCCGCCACAGGCGCATTACGCCGCTGCCCCCCATGCGATCTTGCCGAGAAGTTGTTCGACAATCCGCGCACCCGCTTCGGTCCTGGCAAGGTCAAGCGGAGCCCGCCTGTTCAGAATACCCAACTCCTGCCGCAGCCACTTGTTGGCTTTTTCAGCATCGTCGAACACGTCCTCGGCAAGCGCCTGAACACGTGCCAGCCGGACCAGACGATCCGACTCCTCCACCGTAAGAGGCTCTTTGCGGGCCGCGCGGTGACGACGCGTGCGCGACGGGATGACGAACCGCTCGATTTCGCGATCGGAAAAGCCTGCCTTGCGGACGGCGGTCAATGCACCCAACGGAATCCGCGCGACGACGAGCGCCGCAAGATCCGAATCGGATACGATTTCCCGTCCGAGGACCGGATTTCCCCCAAGCTTATGATAGATGGCTTCCACGACGGATTGCGGTTGCGCCATGCGCGGTCTCCAGCGGCGGCAATTTGCCTATCATCTAGCCGGTGAATTGCCGGCCCGCAAGCGCCTATCGAGAAACCCGATCACTGAATGGGCTGCGCTCCTCGCCGGCGAGCGCCGGGTCGCCGGGCAATGGCTGCGGCAGCCCGAAGATCAGCCTCGACACGATGAACAAGATCGGCGCGAGCAGCGCGAGCCGGCAGAGCGGAAAAACGGTCATGCGCTATCGAGTTGCCCTAAAGAACTGGACCGCTTAGAATGGACTAAATAAGAGGGCGGGACGATGGCAGTTGATCCAACCGATGAAAAGAGCATTGGCGTTACCGCGTTCAAAGCGCAATGCCTGGCGCTGATCGATGATGTCGCGCGCGGGAAAACGCGCCGTGTCGTCTTGCTGAAGCACAACCGGCCGGTGGCGGCAATCGTGCCCTTCGACAGCACTCCAACCGAGTTGTGGGGGGCGCTGCGCGGTACGGTCAAGGTGGCGCCGGGGACGGATTTGACGCAGGGAACCGGCGAGGACTGGGAGGCTGAAGCCTGATCGCACCCTGCCCAGTTCTCCTCGATAGCTGCGCCGCGATTTGGTTGATGAACGGCGATCCACTCTCTGCCGCGAGTCGCGACGCCATTGCCCTGGCGCAGGCGGCAAGCGCGGGGGTGTTCGTTTCACCGATTACCGCCTGGGAAATCGCCACGCTGGCGGCAAAAAACCGAATCCAGCTGAGCATGTCGCCCGAAGCCTGGTTCGATGCTTTATTGGCTTTGACCGGAGTCCGCCTCGCGCCGATGCCACCGGCAGTCTTGGTTGCATCGGCCTCTTTGCCCGGTTCCCCGCCACGGGACCCGGCGGATCGCATCATCGCGGCCACGGCGCGAATGTTCGGTTACACGGTCATTACCCGCGACGGTGAGCTGACGGTCTATGCCCGCGCTGGCCACATCGAGGTGATTTCATGCTGATTTGGCTACCCCATCCGCAACCCCTGAGGGCGGATCAGGCCGTCGGGGTAGGGGGTGAAGCCGGCGAGCTTTTTGCTCATCGCGTAGAGCGATTTCTGGTGCCACAGATAGATGATCGGCCGGTCCTTCAGAGCGTGCCCGGCGACCTTGGCGTAATGGGCGAGCCGCTCGGCCGGCGCCTCGACCGTGCGCGCGGCGTCCAGTTCGCGGTCGACCTCAGGGTTGCAGTAATGCGGCGAGTTGAGCGCCGGCGGCGCCTTGCATCCGACGAAATTGTAGATGTTGCCGTCGGGGTCGGTGCGGCCGCTCCAGCCGATCTGATAGGCCTCGAACTCGCCCTTCGTCGCGAGCTGCAACGATGAGGCGAACTCGGTCGCCTGGATGTTGATGGTAAACCCCGCCTCGCCGGCCATCGCCTGGATGACCTGCGCGGCGCGCATAACCTCGGGCTCGGTCGGCACCATCAGGCTCACTTTCGGGTTCGGCGCCCCCGCGGCGGCGAGGAGCGCTTTTGCCTTGGCGAGGTCGCGCGGCGGGATCGGCATTGCCTTCACATAATAGGGATTGCCCGGCGGGACCCACTGGTTGCCCGGCAGCGACCAGCGCCTTCACTACGTTCATATCGGGTCCCCTCCTGAACGGCGATCCTGCCTAAGTTATCAGGGGCATTGCGAGCGGAACGACGCAATCTCGCCCCCATCAGGTCTCGGCTGATCCCAGCTTGCGTCCTCACTCTGCTCGTCGCAATGACGGTGTTGCCCGGCCGGCATCCGCGATCGGCGCAACCGGCGATCAGGCGGTAACCACGGCGGCGAAATAATCATCGATGGCGCGCGCCAAGCCGTGCGCGAGACGCTGCTGATAGGCGCGCTGCCGCAGCAATCGTTCGTCCCCGGGGTTGGACAGGCAGCCGAGCTCGACCAGTGCGGAGGGCATGTCGGGCGCGGCCAACACGGCAAATCCGGCCGCGCGATGCGGCGTTTCCAGCAGCGTGACGGCGCGGCCAAGCTCCTCGACGATCGCCCGCGCCAGCGTCAACGACCGGTTGTTGGTCTGCCGGCGCGCCAAATCGAGGAGGATCGCGCCGATCTCGCGCGGCTGACGCGACAGGTGAACCCCGGCGACGAAATCGTCCCTGTTCTCGCGGATCGCGAGCGAAGCGGTCGCGCGGTCCGAGGCCTCG
>CAYMRQ010000099.1:0-16010 GCA_964392845.1 uncultured Rhizobium sp. | reverse complement strand
GACCGCCAGCGCAATTTCTACTTCCTCGAAATGAACACCCGGCTGCAGGTCGAGCACCCGGTCACCGAGCTGGTTACCGGAACCGACCTCGTGGAGTTGATGATCCGGATCGCCGCCGGGGAGAAGCTGCCGTTCGACCAGGCGGCGGTGCAGCAGACCGGCTGGGCGATCGAGGCGCGGATCTATGCCGAGGACCCGGCGCGCAATTTCCTGCCGTCGATCGGGCGCCTCGTACGCTATCGCCCGCCAGTAGACGCAGACGCGGGCGACGGGCTGCGGCTCGATAGCGGCGTCGTCGAGGGCGCCGAGATCACCCTCCATTACGATCCGATGATCGCCAAGCTGATCGCCTATGGCGACGATCGCGCTAGCGCGATCGAAACCCTGGGCCAGGCGCTTGACGGCTTTTACATCGCCGGCGTGCGGCACAATATCGCCTTTCTCGCGGCGATCGTGGGCAGCGAGCGGTTTCGCACCGGCCGGCTGTCGACCGATTTCATCGCCGAGACCTTCCCCGGCGGCTTTGCGCCGCCCTCCGGGTTCGCCGCCGCCGATCGCGTGATCCTCGTTGCCGCGGCGCTCGCGGAAACCCGGCTGTGGACCAGCGAAATCGCGCTCGACCGGGCCGCTGCCGGATCGAGCGCGGAGGCGGCGCGCCATCTGACGGTGCTGCTCGACGGCCGGCCCTATCCGCTGTCGGTTCGCCCGGAAGGCAGCGCCCATATCGTCGAGAGAGCGGGCGAGAGCTGCCGCGCGGCGACCGATTGGCACGGCGGCCAGCCATTGCTGCATCTGCGCGTCGACGACCGCATCGCGATCTTGCAGATCGAAATGCTGCGCGGGCGCGCGTTCCGGCTGGTGCATGGCGGCGTGGTGCGGCGCGCCCAGGTGTTGTCGCCGCGCGCCGCCGAACTCTTGCTGCTGATGCCCGAGAAACAGCCGGCGGACACCTCGCGCCTGGTGCTGTCGCCGATGCCGGGGCTCTTGACCGCGATCGTTGTCGAGGAGGGCCAGGAAGTGAAGGCGGGCGAACCGCTTGTCACGGTCGAGGCGATGAAGATGGAAAACGTGCTGCGCGCCGAGCGCGACGGCCGGGTCGCCAGGCTGTGCGTCAAACCGGGCGACAGCCTCGCCGTCGACCAAATCATCCTCGAACTGGAGTGAGGCGCGCCAGGGTGCTGACCGCCAGGAAGCCGGAGCAAAATCGGGTCATGTCGGCTCGCACCGAGCCGGCCCCTCACCCTCCCACGCTTCGCGCGGGTCCCTCCCTCTCCCCGTGTCCACGGGGAGAGGGTTGGGGTGAGGGGCCGGCACCGGCGGAGCAACCCGATCGCGATCGGCATTGACCATGCGAAGCACTTGGTTGCGCATCACCGGCCGGGTGCAGGGGGTCGGCTATCGCGCCTGGGCGATCGAGACCGCCGCCCGGCTGGGGTTGCGCGGCTGGGTGCGCAACCGCGGCGACGGCAGCGTCGAGGCGCTCGTCATCGGCGGGGAGGATTCGGTTGCCGCGATGATCGAGGCCTGCCGGGAAGGACCCTTTGGCGCCCGGGTCGCCGACATTGCGGTCAGCGACGCCGCCGATGACGGCAGCATCGGGTTCCGGCCGCGCGCGACGGCGTAGCGAGCGATCCGCGCCTTGGGTGATGCCGGGACGTCCACGATGCGCCATGCGTAAGTGTGCCGGCTCTGCTAGGATGCCGGGAAGCGGGACGCGACGCACAACAGCACGGGCGAGGAACGCAATGAGGCGCAATTGGCGGGCGGTCGCGGCCGTAATAACCGGAATAGCCGTCAGCGTGATTGGGCCGGTGACGACGGCCCGGGCCGAGCCGCTGACGATCCGCGTCGGCTGGGTGGTCACTCCCGGGCATCTCGCGCCGCTGATCGAGGCGCTCGGCAAGCGCGAGCCCGGTGTCTTCAAGCATCTCGGCCGCAGCTATGTCATGCAGACCATCCGCTTCCAGGGCACCTCGCTGCAAATCCAGGCGCAAGCCATCGGCGAATTAGAGGTGGCGTCCTTCTCGACAGCGGCACTCGCCCTCGCGATTACCAACGCTCAGCTCGACGAGCGGGTCGTCGCCGACGTCATCGCGGACGGCCATCCCGGCTATTACAGCGAGAATTTCGTCGTGCTCGCCGATGGTCCGATCAAGAAAGTCGAGGACATAAAGGGCCGCCGCGCAGCGACCAACGCGATTGGGTCGGCCCACGATCTGGCGATGCGGACCATGTTCCGCAAGCACGGCATCAAGGACAGCGATTTCACGACCGTCGAGACCAATTTGGCCAACATGCCGGCAATGCTCGACGGCGGCAAGGTCGACCTGATCGGCACCCTTCCGGTATTCGTTGAGGAACTCCGGCGCAGCGCCAAATATCGCGTGCTGTTTACCGGGCGCGAGGCGGTGGGACCAACCCAGGCGGTTCTGTGGTCGATACGCGCCGATGTCATCGCCAAACACCGGCCGGTGTTGATCGATTTTTTCGAGGATCACATCCGCGTGGTGCGCTGGTTCCTCGATCCGAAAAACCGCGGCGAGGCGCTCGACATCCTCGCGGCGGTGACCAAGCTGCCGCGGGAAAGCCTCGCCTTCGCCTTCACCACCGACGATTTTTATCATTCGCCCGATGCGCGACCCGAATTGGACTCGGTCCAGCGGGAGATCGATGAAGCCGTCAAGCTCGGGGTTCTTCCGAAGGCGGTCACGATCAGACCAAAATACGTCGATCTGTCGCTGATCGAGGAAGCCAAAAAGCGCATCGACGGAAAATAATTTGCAACATTTTACCACGAAGACACGAAGACCACGAAGATGAGCCTTTCTCACGAAAGTGGCCTCGGCGAACGCGTCATCGGATTGGCGATTGCGGTCCATCGCCACCTCGGGCCAGGGCTGCTTGAATCCGCGTACGAGGAATGCCTCTGCTTTGAGCTGCGGGAAGCTGGGATTGGCTACAGGCGCCAGGTGCCGCTGCCGATCGTCTATAAGGAAGTACGACTCGACTGCGGATATCGGATGGATATCGTTGCTGAGAATGAGCTTGTCATCGAGATCAAGGCGGTTGAACGTCTGTTACCAATTCACGACGCCCAGATGCTTACTTACTTGCGTCTCAGCGGATGTAGGGCCGGATTATTGATGAATTTTAATAACGTGGTTTTGAAAGACGGATTGCGGCGGATTGTATTATGACTAGAATCTTCGTGGCCTTCGTGGCCTTCGTGCCTTCGTGGTTCAATCCCTGACCGGGAGCGGGTGTTTGAACGGCTCCGCACACATCGTCATTGACCAGGTCAGTCACGAATACCGGCCGGCGCGGGGCCGCTCGGTGCTGGCGCTCGACAACGTGTCGCTCGCGGTCAAGGACCGCGAGTTCGTTGCGCTGCTCGGCCCCAGCGGTTGCGGCAAGAGCACGCTTTTATACCTCGTCGGCGGGTTCCTGCCGGTCGAGCAGGGACGGATCGCGGTCGAAGACCGGCCCATCGCCGGCCCCGGTCCCGACCGCGGCATCGTCTTTCAGCATTTCGCGCTGTTTCCGTGGAAGACGGTGCTGCAAAACGTGCTGTACGGCCCGGAAAAGCTGGGCCTGCCGCGCGAGGAGCGGGTGCGCCGCGCCCGCGACTTCATCGACCTGGTTGGGCTCGCCGGGTTCGAGGACAGCTACCCCTCGCAGCTCTCGGGCGGGATGAAGCAGCGCGCCGCGATCGCCCGCACGCTCGCCGTCGACCCGCGAATCCTGTTGATGGACGAGCCGTTCGGCGCGCTCGATGCGCAGACCCGCAGCCTGATGCAGGACGAGCTGTTACGCATCTGGCAGCGCTCGCGCAAGACCGTGATCTTTGTGACCCATGACGTGCACGAGGCGGTCTTTCTGGCCGAGCGCATTGCGGTGATGTCGGCCCGGCCGGGGCATGTCAAGGAGATCGTCGAGGTCGGCTTCGACAAGGACGACCCCGACCTCTTGCGCACCCCGCAATTCCTCGCGATGGTTGATCACGTGTGGAAGCTGGTGCGCAGCGAGGCGATCCAGGCGCAACTGAGCGGTGCGGCATGACCGGCATGGCGAACAGCATCGCCGCGATCCTGCCGCGCTACGCGCCGCTCTTGCTGCTGGCGATGGCCTGGGAGGCGGCGAGCCTGACAGGTCTCGTCCCAACCTCCGCGCTGCCGCCGCTCGATACCGTCGCGACCGCGTGGTTCGATCTTGCCGTCAGCGGCGATCTGTGGACGAACGGCATCGCCTCGATGACACGCGGCGCGGCCGGCCTCGCCCTGGCTGTCGGCTGCGGCAGCCTGATCGGCATCCTGATGGCGTGGTACCAGCCGATCCGGATCGCCGTCAATCCGATCGTGCAGTTCTTCTATCCGATGCCGAAATCGGCCTTGATCCCGGTGATGGTGCTGTGGCTTGGCTTTGGCGATGCATCGAAGGTCGCGACGATCTTCATCGGCTGTTTGTTGCCGATCACGTTGAGCGCGTTCAACGGCGCCCGCGGCACCGACGAGATCCTGATCTGGTCGGCGCGCAGCCTGGGAGCCAGCCGCTGGCGCGTGCTGTGGGAGGTGGTGCTGCCAAGCGCGCTACCCGAGCTGTTTAGCGGCATCCGCACCGCGCTCGCGCTGTCTTTCGTGCTCTTGGTCGCGTCCGAACTGATCGTCGCGCGCCAGGGCTTGGGCTACATGATCGGCTGGCTCGGCGATGGCGGCGCCTATGATGCGATGTTCGCGGTGGTGTTGACCGTGGCGCTGTTGGGTTTTGCCGCAGACCGGGCTTATCTGATGCTGGTGCGGCGGGTGCTGGCGTGGCGCGAATGAGCGAGCTCGACACCCCGCTATCGGCCCCCACCCTTCCCGCCCCCGCGATCCCCGGGTCAAGCCCGGGGAGGGGAGGGTTAGGGAGGGATCGGCCGGCGGCGCTCGGGCTCCGGTTCGAGGGCGTCGCTGCCGCACTGGCGCGCCGCGCCGGGGCGGTCGCCTCGCTCGTCGCGCTGGTGATCGCCTGGGAGGTCGCATCGCGCAGCGGGATCGTCACCGCGTTCCTCTTGCCGCCGCTTTCCGTGGTGCTCGCCCGGGTCGGCCAGGACGCCGCATCGGGCGAACTGGCGATCAATCTCGGGCTGACGCTGTACCGCGCGCTGGCCGGCTTTGCCATCGCCGGGGTGGCCGGCGTGGCGATCGGCATTGTGATGACGCGCCAGAAGCTGATCCGCTGGTTCTTCGATCCGATCGTTTCGGTCGGGTTCCCGATGCCGAAGATCGCCTTTCTGCCGATCTTCATGCTGTGGCTCGGCCTTTACGACGTCTCGAAGATTTCGATGGCGGTGTTCAACGCGATCTTCCCGGTAATCACCGCGACGATGGCCGCGGCCGAAAGCGTCGACCGTCATCTCCTGTGGTCGGCGCGCAGCCTCGGCGCCAGCGAGCGGCAGCTGCTGCGCGAGATCATCCTGCCCGCGGCCTTGCCGCAGATCCTGACCGGGCTGCAGGTGGCGCTGCCGATCTCGATGATCGTCATGATCGTCACCGAGATGCTGATGGGCGGCGCCGGCCTCGGCGGCGCGATGATCGCCGCCTCGCGCTTTGCCGATTCGCCCGGCGTCTTTGCCGGCATCGTCGAGATCGCGCTCGCCGGCCTGTGCCTCGTCAAGGGCATGACGGTGCTGCGCCGCTATCTCCTGGTCTGGCACCAGGAGTCAAGCGAGCCGAGTACTGTTTAAGATCAAGCAGTTGGGTATAGTGTTTGCATTGCCAGCTACGGATTAGCTACGCCGCCACTTCGGCAACGTGCTCGGGACGAGGCAGGCGACCTCCAACCGGTGCCATAGTCGGGCCAGAGATCAATGACCTTTGGAAAAAGATTGGTCCGTTTCGCGCGCAAGCCGCCGCCCGACCAGTGGGCCGCGATCACGGCGACCCTTGCCAGCGTCTACGCCAGCCCTGTCGCATTGCAACGGTGGTTGCGTCGCGCCCGAGTGCACGCGAAGGCGGAGAGCATCAAGTTTTCTTCGGGCCTCGGTGATTCGGCCAACCTGCTCTACGGTCTTGTTCGCTCGATGAAACCGGCAATTTGTGTCGAAATTGGATCCGCGCGGGGAAAATCGGCCTGTTATATCGGCATGGCGCTGAAGGAGAATGGGCGCGGCAAGCTCTATGCGATCGACCCTCACCGTCCTACTGATTGGAACGATACGGCATCGATCGATACGATCGATATACTTGGCACCAATATCTCAGCCCTTGGGCTTTCCGATCAAGTCGTTATCATGCGCTCGACCTCCGAAGAGGCGGCTCGCCATTGGGATCGGCCGATCGACCTGATTTTTATCGACGGCGACCATTCCTATGAGGGCATAAAGCGCGACTGGGAACTGTTTGTCCCGCATGTCAAGTCTTTCGGCATCGTGGTGTTTCACGACACGATGTGGGGTTTGCCGCCTTACCAGGAGACGATTCGGCCGGACATGGGAGTGCCGCGTTTCGTCGACGAGTTGCGCCAGCAAGGCTATCAAGTTCTGACGATCGATCGAGACTACGGGCTCAGCCTGGTGCAGCCAACCGTCGGCGGGCGCCCGCTTCAGCAGCGCCCGGCGCTGGAACCAGCGCTGACGCCATCGGACGGCGACACCGCCTCCAGAGATTCTTGATCGGTGGATGCGCCCCGCCCAGAGTACAGCGCCGAAGCTGAAGACCGACGAGATCGAGCTACACCCCGATGCGTCTTGCCGATGAAGAAAGCGGTCGCGAAGCGGCTCAAGGTCGGCCAGGACGCCGTCTCGAAGATCGAGACCCGAGGCGACATGTACGTCTCGACATTGCGGGACTTCATCAAGGCAATGGGGGCGAACTGCAACTGGTCGCGCAATTCCCGGACCGCGCGCCGGTGCGCCTGGAAGGGCTTGGCACCGCAAGCTTACGACGCATACGCCCGCGCCGGACCCCTGCCGAGAAATCAGCATCAGGGAAGTCGGTGCCGACGCGCGTACGCGCTTCCGGGAGCTGACCGATGATCAAGGAGTTGGACCCGGTCGTTCTCGCGGAAAGCCTGCCCGGGGAAGCACTCGAACCCGGCGATGTCGGCTGGGTCGTGATGGTGCATGCCGCCGGCGCCGGGTTCGAGGTCGAATTCGTCACGCTGACGGGGGAAACGGTCGCGGTCGTGACCGTCCCCACGAGCGCCGTGCGTCCGGTATTGCCCAGGGAAATTGCTCACGCCCGGGCGGTGGCGTCGGCCCAGGCACGTCACCTAAATTTACTCTGACCCAATTCTCCTCCCAGCGCTTCGCGCCGGGCCCCTCCCTCTCCCGCGGTGCGGGAGAGGGGATCAGCCCACCAGCTTCCTCTTCAGCAGCTCATTGACAACGCCGGGGTTGGCCTTGCCGCCGGTGGCCTTCATGACCTGGCCGACGAAGAAGCCGAGAACCTTCGGGTTGGTCGCGTATTGGGCGCGTTGGGCGGGGTGGGCGGCGAGGGCGGCGTCGACCGCGGCTTCGATTGCGCCGGTGTCGCTGAGCTGGCGCAGGCCCTTTGCTTCGACGATCGCGCCGGGCGCCGCGCCGGTCTCGACCATCTCGGCGAAGACGTCCTTGGCGATGCGGCCGGAGATCGTGCCGTCGGCGATGAGGTCGATGAGGGCGCCGAGGCGGTTGGGCGTGACCGGCGATTGCTCGATGCCGAGGCCTGATTTGTTCAGTGCGCCGAACAGGTCGCCCATCACCCAGTTGGCCGCCGCCTTGGGGTCCCTGCCCTCGGCCACCTTTTCGAAATACTCGGCGGTCGGGCGCTCGGCGACAAGCACCCCGGAATCCTCGGCCGAGAGGCCATAATCGGCAATGAAGCGGGATTTTTTCGCGTCGGGCAGTTCCGGCAGTTCGGCGCGCAGCCGGTCGAGCCACTCCGGCTCCAGCACCAATGGCAGGAGATCGGGGTCGGGGAAATAGCGGTAATCGTAGTCGTTCTCCTTCGAGCGCATCGGCCGGGTAACGCCGCGCCCGCTGTCGTAGAGGCGGGTTTCTTGCGCAACCGTGCCGCCCGCCTCGATCAGCGCGACCTGGCGGCGCGCCTCATACTCGATCGCCTGCATCACAAACCTGACCGAGTTCAAATTCTTGATCTCGCAGCGCGTGCCCAGCTTCTCGCCCGGATGGCGCACCGAGACGTTACAGTCACAGCGCAGCGACCCCTCCTCCATGTTGCCGTCGCAGGTGCCGAGATACCTGAGGATCGAGCGCAGCTTGCGCAGGTAGATCCCGGCCTCCTCGGCGCTGCGCAAATCGGGCTCGGAGACGATCTCCATCAGGCCGATGCCGCAGCGGTTGAGATCGACATAGGTCTCGCGCGGGTGCTGGTCGTGGAGGCTCTTGCCGGCGTCCTGCTCGAGGTGCAGCCGGGTGATGGCGATCGTCCGGGTCGAGCCGTCTTGCATGTCGAGGATCACGCGGCCGTGGCCGACGATCGGCTGCTGGTATTGCGAGATCTGATAGCCGGCCGGCAGGTCGGGATAGAAATAGTTCTTGCGGTCGAAGACGCTGACCAGATTGACCTGGGCATCGAGGCCGAGCCCGGTCTTGACCGCCTGCTCGACGACATGCCGGTTGATCACCGGCAGCATACCGGGAAAGGCGGCGTCGACGGTCGAGACCTGGGTGTTCGGCGCGGCGCCGAACGCGGTCGCGGCGCCCGAGAACAGTTTCGCCCGCGCGGTAACCTGAGCGTGGACCTCAAGGCCGATGACGATTTCCCACTGGCCGGTGCGGCCTTCGATTAGAGACGTCATTGCACACATGCCCCGGCCTCATCATCGGACATTTGGCTTTACCAGTTTTTTCTTGAACTCTTTCCAAAAGGGTGGGTCTTCGATGGTGAGATGATATATCGTGTCCTTCTCTTTCTCAATCTGCGCCAGCGCTTTATCGACCCTTGCGACTAGTTTGACGAATTCAGGGTCTTGGGCAAGGTCCGGGCGATCCTTGAGCATCTTTTCCAGATCGTCCTTTTCGCTTCTCATCGTTTGCTCGAACGGGCCTGGGCATGCGGCGGGATGCCGGGTTACCTCTGCGGTCTCGGACTTGCGGTCGATCACGTATGTTTCACCACCACCGCATCGGGTATGCAGCGTGGCGACGATCTTGCCGCCCGTCCACTGCTCGATCTCATAGGGCTGCGGAATGTCAAGGCGGGATATTTGACAGAGCCCATTGCCGGTGGTGCCGATGCTCTCCATGGTATTAACCAGGCATTCGTTCCGATCTTTATGGCAACTGATCGCAATTGTATTATATTTGTGCCCAACTGCATGTCCGGTAAGTGTACCCGCGATATAAACAAAATCTCCCGTGTCAACAAATGACTTCTTCTGGAAAACGACCGGACAGTCCCATGAGTGCTCTTGTCCGTCACCGCGCGACGCAAACTGCGGTCCAAGAAATGCTACGGCCGTCAACAATCCGAGCACCGCGGCGCGGTGAATGGTCCTGCCTTCGATCAACGCACTCACCTCAACTCGCTCCGTCATGCCCGGCCTTGTGCCGGGCATTGCTCGACGCCTGTCACAACTTCTGCCTCAAAACGCCGATGGTTTGCCGCCGCAAAGGACGACCGCATGGCGAAAAGCTTTTTCGAAGCGGGCAGCGTATTTCACATCATCCAGAGAAACGGCGGCTATATATGTCTTGCCTTTAGAATATGAGTCGTGATCTCTTCCTTTTAATTCGGGATATACGAAATGGCGTTCTGTATCTATGACCAGCGCTTGATTGCGAGTTTCGAAAGTCATCTCCGCAATGTCACAAACCATGCGTGCATCGGGGAATGTATCACATGAGAGTCCTGCCGATTGAGAAGAATATGCCTTGGTATTGATCGAATTGGGATCAATATCGCCTAAATTAAATGTATATGAACTGGTATCCTGATATAGGCTAGCGAGCAATCCACCTTGTGTATAAAAACTCAGACTGCACCCGTTATAAGTGAAATGTGTGGTTCTGCGCTGGAATATGCGGAGTGCGTTGCCCTCAGGGGTGTAAGTCGCCCATCCTCCGTGTCCCAGCGACCTTCCTTTATCTCGGTCTCCATGGGGATTATAAGTGCCATCCATCCATGCGAGAGTTTCGGATAGAGCTGGTTCCTCGGCTTGCGCGGGCGCGAACAATGTTGCTGCGAGCAGGAATACCGACAGGACCGCGGCAATGGAAAGGGCGGAAGACGCGCAGACAGAGTTTATCGCGTAGGGCGGAAAAGCGAAGCGCCTTCCGCCGAAACCTCGCCGCTTGGGATAATCGCGGCGGATTACGCTCCGCTTATCCGCCCTACGCCGGATCGGCGGCTGCTCCCATGCGATCGATGGGGGCGTTACGGCCATCACCTCCCTCCCGCGACAAAGCTCGGGCGGTGCCTGAAATCGGCGGCGCGTTCCAGGACCTCGCCGACCCGCAACACCGTTGCCTCGTCGAAGGCGCGGCCGATTACCTGCAGCCCGAGCGGCAGCCCGTCATTCGAAAGCCCGGCCGGGACCGAGATCGCCGGCAAGCCGGCGAGGTTGGCCGGCACGGTGAAGACGTCGTTCAGATACATCGCGATCGGGTCGTCGATCTTCTCGCCGATCGCGAAGGCGGCCGAGGGCGCGGTCGGGGTCAGGAGGCAATCGACCCGCTCGAAGGCGACGGCGAAATCGCGGGCGATCAGGGTGCGCACCCGCTGCGCCTTCAGGTAGTAGGCGTCGTAATAGCCGGCCGAGAGCACATAGGTGCCGATCAAGACGCGGCGGCGCACCTCAGGCCCGAACCCGGCGGCGCGGGTCAGCTCGTACATCTCCTCCACGGTGTCGCCCGGCACCCGCAATCCGAAGCGCACCCCGTCATAGCGCGCCAGGTTCGAGGAGGCCTCGGCCGGCGCGATGATGTAATAGGCCGGCAGCGCGTATCTGGTGTGCGGCAGGCTGATCTCTATGGGCTTGGCGCCGGCATCGCGCAGCCAGTCGGCGCCGCGCTGCCACAGCGCCTCGATCTCGGTCGGCATGCCGTCGACCCGGTATTCCTTGGGGATGCCAATGCGCAAGCCACGGATGTCGCCGGTCAGCGCCGCCTGGTAATCGGGCACCGGCAGCGGCGCCGAGGTCGAATCCTTCGGATCGTGTCCGGCTATCGCGCCGAGCATGATCGCCGCGTCCTCAACCGTGCGGGCGAGCGGCCCGGGATGGTCGAGCGAGGAGGCATAGGCGACGACCCCCCAGCGCGAGCAGCGGCCATAGGTCGGCTTCAGCCCGACGATGCCGCAAAAGCTCGCAGGCTGGCGGATCGAGCCGCCGGTATCGGTGCCGGTTGCGGCGGGCGCGGCGTGGGCCGCCACCGCGGCGGCCGAGCCGCCGGACGAGCCGCCCGGCACCAGCGGGCGGTTGTCGCCCAATCTATCTTTAGACTGCCGGCGCCAGGGGTTCTCGACCGGGCCGTAATGGCTGGTGGTGCTTGATGAACCCATCGCGAACTCGTCGAGATTGGTCTTGCCGAGCATCACCGCGCCGGCTTCCCACAACTTTTCGGTGACCGTCGATTCGTAAGGCGGATGAAAGCCGTCAAGGATGTGCGAGGCGGCGGTGGTCAAGACGCCCTTGGTGCAGAACAGATCCTTGACCGCGATTGGGATGCCGTCGAGCGGGCGCGCCTCGCCCTTCGCCAGCCGCTCGTCCGAGGCGGCCGCCATGGCGAGCGCGCGTTCCGGGGTTTCGGTGATGAAGGCGTTGAGCGGGCGTGCTTCTGCCACCGCGGCGATGTAGGCCCGGGCCAGCTCGCGCGCGGAAAACTGCTTCGCCCTGAGCCCGGCGCGCGCCTCCGCGAGGCTGAGCGCGGTCAGAGCAGTCACTCGACGACCTTCGGCACGGCGAAAAAGCCCCGGTTCGGTCCATTGGGGGCGGATTGCGGCGCGTTGCCGAGGATCGCGTCGCGGCAATCGCCGTCGGTCACGCGGTCCTCGCGCATCGGCAAGGCCGTAGCCGCGACGCTGCTCATCGGCGCGACATCCGATGTATCGACCTCGCCGAGCTGCTCGACCCAGCTGAGGATTTGCGACAGCTCGGCGGCGAGCGGCTCGAGCTCCGCTTCGTCGAGGCGGATGCGCGCCAGGGCGGCGATATGCGCCACGGCGGCCTTGTCCAATGCCATCAAAGATCTCCGACCCGCCGGTTCGCCTGCCCTGATCGGGCCACAGATGGTCCGGAAAGGCCGAGCCTGCAACGTCTATGCAAGGCTCTTCAGCCCTTCCGGTCGCGTTTCCAGCACCATAATGTTTTCGTCCCCGAAAGGCGTGTGAACCAATTGCCGGCAGCCCGGATCGGGGCCGTGCGTCCTTCGAGACGCCCGCTGCGCGGGCTCCTCAGGATGAGGTTTTTTCTTATTGCCATCACAAACTTAACCTCATCCTGAGGAGGCGCTAAGCGCCGTCTCGAAGGACGCGAAACCGTATTGCAGCCCGTCTCTTTCCCGGAAAAGAGGCTATCATCCGGCATGTTCCTCGACGATCCCAGGCTGTTGCGCGAGGCGGTGCCGGACGGCAGCCGCCTCATGGGCCTCGATGTCGGTACCAAGACGATCGGCACCGCGCTCAGCGATACGCGTCTGGTCATCGCCAGCCCGCTCGAAACCATCCGGCGGCGCCGCTTTCGCGACGACATGGCGGCATTGTTCGCGCTCATTGACCGGCATGGCGTCGGCGGGCTGGTGATCGGCCTGCCGCTCACCATGGAAGGCGGCGACAGCTCGCGCACCCAATCGGTGCGCCAGTTCGTGCGCAACGTGCTGGCGACGCGCGACCTGCCGGTGGCGCTGTGGGATGAGCGGCTGTCGACCGCGGCGGTCACCCGCGAGATGATCGCCGCCGACCTGACCAGGAAACGCCGCGCCGCAATCGTCGACCGCGTCGCCGCCGCCTATATCCTGCAAGGCTGCCTCGACGCGATCGGCCGCAGCCCCTGATGCGACCTTGAACCGCGCGCTGCGCTTTCTTGGCCTCGCGCTCGGCGTCGCGATCGTCGCCTGGCTCGTCTCGCGCGCCGATGCATCGGCGCTGTTTGGCGTGTTCCCGCGGATCGGCTGGGGCTTCGCGGCGATCCTGGTGGCGCGCGGCGCGACGATCATCGTCGATTGCGCGGCCTGGACCTGCCTCTTGCCGCGCGCCGAGCGGCCCCCTTTCGCGGCGATGCTGGCGCTGCGCTGGATCGGCGAATCGATCAACACGACCCTGCCGGCGGCGCAGATCGGCGGCGATGTCGTGCGCGCCCGGCTGTTGCAGCAGCGTGTCGCCGCGCCGGCGCGAGGCGCCGCCTCGGTCGTGGTCGATTTCTGCCTCAACCTGTTCGCCCAGATCCTGTTCACGCTGCTCGGATTTATTCTGCTCGCCCGCCTCGGGGATATCGCCGGCTGGTGGCCAGTGGCGATCAGCGTGGCGCTGAGCGTGGTCGCGGTGCCGGCATTCGCGATCCTGAGCTGGGAATTGCTGGTGCGGCGCCGGCTGCTTTCCGCCGCCGGGCGCGGGGCGGGCCGTCTCGGACAGCATCGCCTCGCCGCGGCATTGGTGGCGCTCGGCGCCGCCCTCGGCCTCGTCGCCACCGGCCGCGCGGCGCTCGCCCGGTCGCTGGTGTTTCATCTGGCGAGCTTTATCGGCCATGCCGGCGAGCTGTGGCTGACGCTTTATCTGATGGGCATATCAACCGGTTTCGCCGAAGCAATCCTCCTCGAAAGCCTCTCTCTCGCCGCGCGCAGCGCCGCCTTCCCGATCCCCTCCGGCTGGGGCGCGCAGGAGGCAGCGCTGATTGCCCTGGCCACAATCAGCGGGCTGCCCGCCGATGCCGCGCTCGCTCTGGGTCTGGTCAAACGCGCGCGCGAATTCGCGATCGGATTGCCGGGGCTCGCCGCCTGGGCGATAGCCGAGCGCCGCTAGGCAGCCGCCATCGGCTGCGGTAGTGTCCGGCGCCACAACAGGCTCGCCCTCTGGCGCGAGCGCGTTCAGCCGAAAGGAATAATTCGCGATGATCGATCTGCATTACTGGCCGACGCCCAACGGCAAAAAGGTCACCATCCTGCTCGAGGAGTGCGCTCTCCCCTACAAGATCGTGCCGTGCAACATCCAGCGCGGCGATCAGTTCACCCCCGACTTCCTCAAGATGAACCCGAACCACCGCATGCCGGTCATGGTCGATCACGAGCCCAAGGGCGGCGGCGCGCCGATCAGCGTGTTCGAGTCGGGTGCGATCATGATGTACATCGCCGAGAAGGTCGGCAAATTCTGGCCGCAGGATTTGCGCGGCAAATACGACGTCACGCAGTGGGTCATGTGGCAGATGGCCAATCAGGGACCAAAACTCGGCGAATGCGGCCATTTCCGGCGCGCCGGCCCCGATGCGGGCGATTTGACCTATGCGATCCGCCGCTTCACCGACGAAGCGAACCGGCTCTACGGCGTGCTCAACAACCGGCTCTACAAAAACAAGTATCTGTGCGGCAACGAATACACGATCGCCGACATGATCTCCTATCCGTGGACCGTCAACTGGAAGGTGCAGGGCCAGGACATCGAGGAGTTCAAGTATTTCAAGCGCTGGTTCGAGGAGCTCGGCGAGCGCCCGGCAGTGAAGCGCGGCATGGCCGCCGGCACCGATCTGCCGCCCGACCCCTCGACGATTACCGAGGCGGAGCGCGCCGCGATCAGGAAGCGGATGTACAACCAGCGGGCGATCCCGGTCCCGGCCTGATGAGTGCCGGCGACTCCCCCTCACCCTCCCGCTGACGCGGGTCCCTCCCTCTCCCCGCGTGCGGGGAGAGGGTTGGGGTCAGGGGCAACTCCGTAGGCCGCAGCCTTGTTCCGGGAACGGACGCTGCCTATTATCCCGCGTGATGGCGCCCGGGCAGCCCCCTATCATCGTTCCCCTTCGGGAAATGACCGAGCCTGATCCCCTGCGTGGTCCCTCGGTGCGCGGCGTCCCCGAAGGCGACAACCGCGAGCGCATGATCTGCGCCGAATGCGGTTTTGTCCTCTACGACAACCCCAAGATCGTGGTCGGCTCGGTGGCGCGCTGGGGCGAGCGCATCCTGATGTGCCGGCGCTCGATCCATCCGCGCCGCGGCTATTGGACGTTGCCGGCGGGCTATCTCGAACTCAACGAGTCGACCAGCGCCGGCGCCGAACGCGAGGCCTGGGAAGAGGCCGAGGCAAAGATCCGGATCGAGGGGCTCTTGGCGATCTACGACATTCCGCGGATCAGCCAGGTGCAGCTGATCTACCGCGCCCGCCTCATCGACGACGCGGTGGCCGCCGGCCCGGAAAGCCTCGAAGTGCGCCTCTTCGGCTGGGACGAGATCCCCTGGGAGCAGATCGCCTTCCCGTCGGTGCGCTGGGCCTTGCACCATGACCGCGAGGCGCGGGCGACCGGTGATTTCACCACCCGCACCGCCCCGCCCACCGACCCGGCCGCGCTGCAGCGGGAGTAGCGGCGCCGGGGGTGTAGACCAAATCCAGCTGCCGTCTTCGTGACGAGCGGAGGCCATTTAAGATGCCGGACGATACTCTCCGCCTTGCCGTGCTCATCGATGCCGACAATGCGTCAGCCGCGGTCATCGGCGACATTCTCTCCGAGGTCGCGTCGCTCGGCACCGCCAGTGTCAAACGGGTGTATGGCGACTTTACGACATCGAGCCTCAATAGTTGGCGCGCCGTGCTGGCAGAGCACGCGGTTCAGCCTATTCAGCAGTTTCGTAATACCGTAGGTAAGAATGCTAGTGACAGCGCCCTGATCATTGATGCAATGGATTTGTTGCACACGCGCGAATTGGGCGGCTTTTGCCTCGTGTCCAGCGACAGCGACTTTACACGCCTCGCCACGCGCATTCGAGAAGATGGTCTTCTTGTTTATGGCTTTGGGGAAGAAAAGACGCCCAGATCCTTCATCAACGCCTGCGATCGCTTTATTTATACCGAGATATTCAGGACAAAGGAGGTCGGCGCTTCAAAGGCGGCGGT
>CAYMRQ010000098.1:8727-16074 GCA_964392845.1 uncultured Rhizobium sp. | reverse complement strand
CTTCTGCGACGAGCGCGGTGGCGGCCCCTGGATCGCTGCCCTCGAAGCGGCCGGATGCCCTTGCATCGACGACCTGCTCGCGGGCGATGGCAAGGGCGAGGTCGGCGAGCAACGCCTGCTTGTCCCTCACCAGCCCGGGGTCGAAGCGGGCGACGAAACGGCGCGGCGGGATCACCGGCACGACGCTCTCCAGCGGGCGGCCCTCGGCCTTCCAGCGAGCCAGCCCGCCATCGAGCAGCGCCACGTTCTGATGCCCGAAGAGGCGCAGCATCCACCACGCGCGACCGGCCGAGGACAGGCCGACGCTGTCATAGACGATGACCCGGTCGTCATTGCCGATGCCGCGCTCTGCCGTCTTGGCCGCGAAGCGCTCGGCCGAGGGGATCATATGCGGCAGGCTCGTGCCGGGCTGCGCGACATCGTCGATGTCGAAGAACACCGCCCCCGGGATATGGCCGGCATCGTAATTCGCCCGCGCGGTCGGGGTGATGCCGGGCTGCTTGTAGGAGCTGTCGAGCACCCGGACATGCGGGTCGGCGAGATGCGCGGCGAGCCACTCGGTGCCGACAAGCGCCTCGGCGTGGGCATAGGGCATGGCAGTTTCCTTCTGGTAGGGCGGATGAGCGCAGCGTAATCCGCCAACCCCGCTGCGCCAACTCGGCGGAATGCGCTTCGCTTTTCCGCCCTATGCAAAGGCGATGACGATCCGGCGGTTCTGCCGCCCCTTGTTCTCGATCTTGGCGATCGTCACCGGGCCGATCTCGGCGGTGTTGCGGATGTGGGTGCCGCCGCACGGCTGCAGGTCGATATATCCGCTTGGGCCGGCGATCTCCATCAACCTGACGCGGCCGGCGCCGACCGGCGGCTTCACCGACATCGTGCGCACCAGTTCGGGGCGGGCTTCCAGCTCCTCGTCGCTGATCCAGCGCGGCGCCACGGCATGGCCGGCGGCGATCAGCCCGTTGAGCCGGGCGGCGATCGCTTCCCGGTCGAGGCTCGACCCGGGCACGTCGAAATCGAGCCGGCCGCGACCGTCGGAAACCTGGCCGCCGGTCACCGCTCCGGGCACGACCGCGCATAACAGGTGCAGGCAGGTGTGCATGCGCATCAGCCGGTGGCGGCGCTGCCAGTCGAGCTCGGCGACGAGCTCGCTGCCGGGCTCGGGCAACGCGCTGCCCGGCGCCGCGACGTGGATCACCTCGTCTGGCGCCTCGCCCTTGCATGTGTCGACGATCGCAATCGTCGCGCCGGAGGCGAGGCGCAAGGTGCCAGTGTCGCCCGGCTGGCCGCCGCCTGCGGGATAGAACACGGTGCGGTCGAGCCGGATGCCGCGCGCATCGGCGCCGGTCACCCGCGCCGCGCAGGAGCGGGCATAGGCATCGTCGCGGAACACGAGTTCGGTCATACCTTGGCCCCCTTGTCGAGCCACGGCGGGGTCGGCAGGTTGCGTTCTTTCAGAAAAGCGGGGTTGAACAGCTTCGACTGATAGCGGGTGCCGGAATCGGCGAGGATCGTGACGATGGTGTGGCCGGGCCCGAGCTCGCGGGCGAGGCGGATCGCGCCGCAGACATTGATGCCGGTCGAGCCGCCGAGCACCAGCCCCTCATCCTCGACCAGGTTGAACAGCACCGGCAGCATCTCCTCGTCGGTGATCTGGTATTGCCCGTCGGGCGCGAAGCCAACGAGGTTCCCGGTTTCATGGTTGTTGCCGATTCCCTCGGTGATCGAGCTGCCCTCAGGCTTCCATTCGCGACGCGCATACCAGCTGTAGATCCCCGAGCCCATCGGGTCGGACAGACAGATCTTCACGTTCGGGTTGCGCTGCTTCAGGGCGATGCCGACCCCGGAGAGCGTCCCGCCGGTGCCGACCGAGCAGGTGAAGCCGTCGACCTTGCCGTCGGTTTGGGCCCAGATCTCGGGGCCGGTCGTCTCGTAATGGCCGCGCCGGTTGGCGAGGTTGTCGAACTGGTTGGCCCAGATCGCGCCGTTCGGCTCCTGGGCCGCGATCTCCTGGGCGAGTGTCCCGGAATAGCGCGCGTAATGCATCGGGTTGGCGTAGGGCACCGCGGGGACGAGCCGCAGATCGGCGCCGCACAACAGCAGCATGTCCTTCTTTTCCTGGCTCTGCGTCTCGGGCATGACGATGACCGTGCGGTAGCCGCGGGCATTGCCGACGAGCGCGAGGCCGATCCCGGTATTGCCGGCGGTGCCCTCGACGATGACCCCGCCCGGCCGCAAGAGCCCGCGCTCCTCGGCGTCCTTGATGATGTAGAGCGCCGCGCGGTCCTTGACCGAGCCGCCGGGGTTGAGGAACTCGGCCTTGCCGAGGATCGTGCACCCGGTCATCTCCGAAGCGCGGCGCAGCTTGATGAGGGGGGTGTTGCCGACCGTGTCGACAAAGCCGTCGCGGATGTCCATGCCTCGCCTCCGTACCGGCGCTCGCGTCGCTGCTATCGTAGGCCAACACTATCGGGCCACGGCAAGGGAGGGCAAGCCGGGTGGCCGCGGCCGGGCTGCGATGCCGCGAAATTCCCTGCCCGCAGGGAAAAAACCGCGCGACACCCGGCCACTGCGTTGGAACCAATCGATTTTCGCCAAACCCACGGGAATTGCCGCAGGGAATTTTTTGAGCGGGGCAGGGAAACAAAATTCCCTGCTGCGGGAATTGGCAGGGAATATCCAGGAAAATCAGCCGTATCGATCAATAGAGCCAAGCACGCGGACAGCGCCCGATCCTATGTATTATGCGACAGCGACGAGTCAACCGGCGACCGCACTCGCGACGGCTGTCTGGTTATCCTTCTCGATGAGCCTTACGTCCGCTTCGGTCAATGCGTAGAGCCGGTACACAAGCTCGTTCATTTCGGCTTCCTGGCGGGCGATGTCCGCATCGAGCCCTGACAATTCGCCTTCGAGAGCAATGATCTGCTGAACAACCGCGGGATTGTCAGCGACCGCAAGCCGGCGCAGCAGGTTGGCGAGCGTCCTGCCATCGGTCCTCTCGGTTACGGTAATCGTCGCCGCGCGGACTTTCCATTGGGCGGCAATGAATTCGCCCTCCGCCGCCGAGACGAAGATCCTGCTGATCACCGGCACGCCGTCTATCGAGAACGACAGTTCGCCATCAACGAACGCTGCCGAAAACGACGAGCCGGGACGCAGCGGGGCGGTAATCGCGTCATAGCGCACCGCCAGATCGCGTTCGTAGCGCTGCGCCGCCCATTTCTGTTTCTGGTCCGCTTCGAGCCGGGCGGGCGCTGCCGCCAGAAGCTCATGCGCCGCCTTGAGGCCGGGGAAAAGCCAGGTCTCCGCCCTGTTACGCAATCGCGTTGCCGACAGGCGTCTCTCAATGCCGGTTAGCGTATCACGCCGTCTTGTATGGAGCGCCTGAAGATCCCTGGCCCTGGCCGCCACGGCCGAGCAATCCTCGGCTGACGCCGGCGGGATCGGAAGGGGCGCAATGAACTGCTTGTTGGCCTCGAAAAATCCCCCTGCCTTCACCTTGGCGATGCGCCGAAAAACGAAATCGGCGACGCGAGCGTTCAGTATACCCAACAAATACCACGGATTTTCATCGGCTGACGGAATTATGCCGTTTACGCGCACATTATTCAGGTACATGGAGGCGCCGCAATCAAGGCAGACGCGCATTTCCGGAACAGTCTCAGCGACGATCAATTTCACGATCTCTTGCTTGTCGAGATTCTGGTGCCGGCCGAACCGATACCAGCGCTTGTCATCGAACGGCGCGACGAGGTCCCCATGACGGTCCTTTTTGGACTCCCGCAGACGGAGTGGATCGCGATATGAATTCAGATATCGCCACGCCTTGGGGTATTCCCGCTCCATTGCGCCAGCATCGATCAGCACCGCGCCGCTCTTGGCAAGGACATATGGAAATAGCAGGTATGTGTCGGTTGCGGGCGTCACGTAGCGCTTTGCCTCTGCCCCGGAAACGAGCGGCTTCATCAGCGCATCTTCAATCTCGACGTCATAAGGCGGAGCGGCACCCTCCCCTCGCGGCGAGCACGAATACCGGCCCGGTCCCAGGCGCTTCAGGTGATAAATCGCGTCGGCACTTGTTATGAGCCCCTGAAAAATCTGTTTGGTGTGTTTGGCATCATCGAGCCGTTTGCAGCGCTGGGAAAGCCGGTCGATCAGCGCGCGCTCCTCGCCGCTGAGCAACAGCCATCGGTTGCCGAAAACCTGCCGGCCATAGGTGAGGGCCTGACCGGGATCGACCCATGGCTTTTCAGGGACTTCGCCGGTTGGCGCGGCGGCGACCCAGATCATCCCGCTTGGCGCCTTCGTGAAGAATTGCAGGGCAGTGTAGTTCGTCACGTCCTCGAACACCTGATACGACCTGAAGTCGATCCAGCGGTCGAGATTGCGGCCGGCAGCGACGAAGCTGCGCAGCCCTTCGCCATACTCGCTCGTCGCCCAAAGGCTGGGGGCGATGTAGCCCAGCCGGCCGTGCTCGTTGAGCAGCGAAATGCCCTTTTCGATGAAGGGCAGATACAGATCGAAATTTCCGGTGCGCGTGCTGATGTAAGGTCGGGGGACTACCCCAGGCCGCCCCTCCCGCAGGAAATCGGCCATATCCGCATGCGCTGCCCGGAAGTTCTGCAACTTGACGTAAGGCGGATTGCTGATCACGACATCAAAGCCGCCACGTTTGAAGACCTCCGGAAAGGTTGCGTGCCAATCAAACGCGTTCACGCGTTCTTTTTCAGCCTGATCATAAAGCGCGAGATTTATTTGCCCTTTGAAGAAGTCGGGTCCGATGAGGCTGTTGCCTTCGCGGATGTTGTCGCCGAGCGAGGACAACGGCTTGTCGCCACGCGCAGTATGAAGCCACAAGGCGAGCTGGGCGATTTCGACGGAAGCGGAATTGATGTCCACCCCATAGAGGTTCGCCTTGAGAATATCGGAAATCAGCTCCGCATCATCGTCGGTTGCCGCAGGTCTCCTGGTGACCTGCCGGCGAATCGCTTGTACCTGATGCCATTCATCCAGCAAATAGCGCAGAGCCGTGATCAGAAAAGCCCCCGAACCGCACGCCGGATCGAGGACCGTCAGCCCTTTCAGCCGGGTGGTGTAGGCCTCAATCGCCGCGAGCGATGGATCGCCGCTGACCGGCCAACCGCATTCGCGCCTGATTTCAGCGAGGCGCGGGTCGAGCGTTTCATCGACGATGCGCTCGACGACCCATTCGGGGGTGTAATACACCCCATCCCGCTTGCGTTTGCTCAGTATGTTGACCGATGGGCGCCCGTCCGCTTCCGCTTCGAGGATTTCGAGTTCCGTAATCGACTGCTCGAAGATGCGGCCGAGGGTGTACAGGCCGAGGCTCTTCGCCGGGTCATGATCGAATGCCCGCGCCGCGTCGTTGCGCCCCAGGTCGGACGCATAATTGTAGGCCGCGCAAAGATAAAGCAACGTTTCCTTGTAGCTGTGAAGACTGGCTTCATTGCTGCCTTGCAGGTGCTGACAGAAAACCGAATTGGGGACATGTAATATTTCGAGGTCTTCGTCCCTGTCGAACAGGCCGCCATTGAATTGATTGATCAGCTTACCACCGAACGCGCGCCCCTCGTTCATGGCTGTGAAGAGCCGCAGCACGTCCTGCCAAATTGTCGTCGCATTCGGATCGAAATATGGGTCTTTGCTGCGATCTATCAGGAACTCCTGAAACAGCTTGGGCGGGAAGGCGAGCGCCTGACCCATGTCCTCGCAGAAGAAAATAAATATGCAGCGGTCGAGGATTTTTTGTGCGAGGCGCACGAGCCGCCCCTTGGTGCCCGGGAACCGCGGGGTCAGCGGCCCATTCCGCACCAGCAACTCGCCGTATAACCTCTCCCGGAATTTCCGGTATTCCCCATAAAAACTGGTCTCCAGTTGCCGGTCACTGAACCGCTGCCGGCCGATCAGCGCCAGCAACTCGGAGCGGCCAGCGACGGAAACCAGTGTGTCGCGCTGAAACACCTTGCGAAACAGAAAGCGCTCGAACCGTTCGCTATTCCCGAGGAGGCCGACCCCTTGCAGCAAGTCGGTCGGGCGAACCGTAAATCGGAGCGATTGGTGGTGGCCCTTATCGAACCAATAGAGCCGAAATTCGTTCATGTCCGTCACGATCCCCCAGGTCGGCAGGATCGGATCGGAAGGAAACACGCCTCGCCGGGCGAATGCCAAATAATCAAGGCACTGACGCACCGGGGATCGGTTGTTGCCCTTCCGCTTCTGTGGCGCGTCGAGCTTCGAGCGGATGTCCTTGAACTCGCAAAGCACCTGCGGAATTGGACTGGTAACGTCTTTTCGGAAGAAGCCGATCGCGAGATCTGCCTCGCCGGTACCGCGTTTCTCGCCCGCACCGGGTATCGGAAATTTCGGCCACAATGTGAAGCCCCCGCCCTCGGTGCCTGATTGTCCGCTCTGCGCATATCCCCAGGTTTGGTGGAAGAACTCCTCTATGAGGGCGGCTTCTGCTGAGGTTTCCCGCAGGTCCCTGCGATCAGACCAGCGGCGGAGGCGATCATTGAGGGCGGACTCCTCCGCCGACTCCTTGAAGGCTTCGTATTCCAAGTCCCATACCGAACGCAGAAACGTCTTTGACAGGAAGGAGCTGAAAAGTTCGGTCATCTAATGCCGAGAGGTTGAACCGTGCGGGACAGGATTCTAACAGGGCGAGCCGGTTGCGGCGCCTACTTTTCGCGCCGCGCCGCATGGCTTAGAACAAGCCACCATCGCAAGCGGAGGGCATTCGCCGGATGACCGAGGCGCCAGAGGGCGAGCTGTTCCCGGCGGCCGAGAGCGGCCGCTCGGCCGGGGAGTTGTTTCCCCCGCCCGAGCCGCGAGAGCTGGAACACGCCACCGGGATCCTGCCGTCGCAATTATTGCGCGACGCAATCGAGCGCACGCGCGAGATCCAGTCCCTGGAACCGATCGAGGACGATCAGATCCAGCCGGCCAGCCTCGATCTGCGCCTCGGCGGTGTCGCCCATCGCGTCCGCGCGAGCTTTCTTCCCGGCCGGGAGCGCACGGTGACGGAGGGGTTGCGCGCGCTGTCGCTGCACAGCCTCGACTTGCGCGAGGGCGCCGTCCTCGAACGGGATTGCATCTACATTGTCCCACTCTTGGAGCATTTGGCGCTGCGCTACCGCACCTCCGGGTCAGCCAATCCGAAAAGCTCGACCGGCCGCCTCAACATTTTCGCGCGGGTCATCACCGATTACGGCACCGAGTTCGACCAGGTCAGATCCAATTACTCGGGGCCGCTTTATGCAGAACTGTCGCCCCGATCGTTCAGCGTCATGGTTCGCAAGGGATCGCGCCTGGTTCAGCTTCGCA
>CAYMRQ010000098.1:0-8717 GCA_964392845.1 uncultured Rhizobium sp. | reverse complement strand
CGGCTTCACCGTCGTTCCGCCAGGTTTCCCGATCCAGCAGGACTGCTCGAAGGCGGCCTGGCGGTCACCGTTGACGTGATCGGCGATCGCCGTAGCGGCTTTGTTGGATATAAGGCGAAGAAGCATACAAGGGTAATCGATGTCGACCGCATCAACTATTACCCTGTACGAGATTTCTGGGATCCGGTGTTTACCCATCGCGGGGAGGGAATAATATTGGACCCGGATGATTTCTATATCCTGGCGTCGCGCGAGCCGGTGGTCGTACCGGCCGACCAGGCGGCGGAGATGCTGGCTTACGACACGCTGGTCGGGGAATTTCGGGTGCATTATGCGGGTTTCTTCGATCCCGGCTTTGGCATGGCCGAGACCGGCGGGGCGGGTAGCCGCGCCGTTCTCGAAGTGCGCGCGCACGAGGTGCCGTTTCTGATCGACCACGGCCAGATCATCGGGCGGCTGGTCTATGAGCGATTGGTTGCCCGGCCCGACAAGCTCTATGGCGGCGCGATCGGCTCGTCTTATCAAAGCCAGGGCTTGGCGCTATCCAAGCATTTCAAGAAGCTGCCGCTGCGCTGACGCCCCGCGGCGCCCACCGGCGGCAGGGCGGAAAAGCGCAGCGCATTCCGCCGATTTCATGCGGGGAATGGGATCCCGCTTTCGCGCGGGCGGCGGTGACGGCAATTTATCCGGATTGTCCGCGGGCCGTGCCTGGTCTGCGACGTTGGCGGAATGCGCTGCGCTTTTCCGCCCTACGTTGATTTGGCACCGATGCGCCCTCTCCCGGTGCGGGAGAGGGTTTATTCGCTACCCCATTCCGTTCTTAGCCGCTCGCGGTGGCGCAGCAGCCAATGGAGGCTGATCAGCGTGTGGGCGCTGTCGATCTGCCCGGCATCGAGCATCGCCTCGATTTCGGCCACGGTCTTGACGACGACGCGGATGTCCTCCTGCTCGGCCGCGAGCCCGTAGATGCCCTCGGCGCCGCGGCAATCGACCCGGCCGCAAAACAGCCAGATCGCTTCGTCGTAGCTGCCGCTTGCCGGCAGCATGCATTGGATCGGCACGAGCGGGCCGATCGCGTCGAGATTGGCTTCCTCGCGCGCCTCGCGCCGGGCAACCGCTTCAGGTGTTTCGTCGGAGTCGACCAGACCGGCCACCGCCTCGATCTGCCACGGCGAGCGGCCGGCGTAGAGCGCCGCCACGCGGAACTGCTCGACAAGCACGACGCTGTCGCGCTCGGGGTCGTAGAGGAGGAGCGCCGCCGCCGCGCCGCGCCGAACCACATCGAACACCCGCTCGCCGCTCCAGCCGCCGGCGAACAGGCGGTGACGGAAGCGCACCACCTCGACCCGCAGGTGGCGGGCAAAGCCGATCTCGGCGCCGAGGATCTCGACGTCAGGGTGCGCCGGGGTTGGCGCGGGCGGGCGCCGTCGGGCGGTCATGGAGCACTCCGGGCGGTTAGGACACAACAGGCGTATCGAGCATGGAATCGGGCGATTCGCTCTCGATCTCGATGACCCACAGATCGGGGTCGCGACCGCGCTGCCGCGCGATATAGGCATCGGCGTCGGCTTCGGCGACCGGCGCGGGGCCGGTCGCCCGCATCCACACCGCCGCGCCATCGGCCCGGCGTACCTGAGCCAGCACCGTGCACCCGCCCTCGCGCCCGTTCAGTTTCAACAGGATCGCACCGGCGTCGCCGTCGCCGCGGGCCACCACGGCGACGCCGATCGCGGCAAGATCGCAGCGCCGGATCAGCGCCTTGACCCAGATCCCGCTCTTGAGCCGGGGTTCCATTTGCGGGGGCGGGGGGACGGCGCCGGCTACAGCCGCGACAGGCGCTCGATGCCGGCGATGTCGCGGTCGCGATAGATCGCCACAAGATCGTGGTCGCCGAGCAGCACATAGGTGTTGTAGCCCTCGCCGCAGGCAAGCTCGGCGACGGGATAGTCAGGCCGCACCAAGAGGCTCGCCAGCTTGCCGCTCAGATCGGGCTGGCGCGGCGCCAGCCCCAGTAGCGCCTCGCGGGTCTTGCGGCCGTAGCCGAAGCGGAACGCGCCGGCGCAGGATTCCGCCGCCATCGCCGTCGGCGCGGCATTCGGCGGGTTGACGACGATCGTGTTGTCGCGAAACGCGATCTGGTGGCGTTCGGCGGTGGTCCAGGCGCCGGCAAACGGATTGGCCGGCGGTTCCGGCACGGCGCAGCCGATCGGCAGCGCCGCCGCAAGGGCCAGCATGGCGAGGCGCGGCAGGGATGTCACGATCGACCTCATCAATCCGCCCAACCCACGACACATTACCGAGATCAATAATTTATCCGTCATTCCTGCGAAAGCGGGAATCCAGCCTCACCATCGCGGATTCGGACGGACAGGCGCTGTTGCCGGTGGCCGGATGGGGTGGTAGGTCGGGTCGTGAGGGCGGGAGGCTGGCCATGAGTTTGCACGATCGCATCGGCGTCGATATCGGGCGCAAGCTGCCGCTGGAGGACGCCGTGGCCTGGGCAGCGGCGCATTCGGTGCGGTTTGTCGATGTCCAGCTCGACACCGGGGCGAATGCGCTCGGCACGATCGACGAGCGGCGTGCCGCGGCGCTGCGCGCGGGCTGCGAGCGGCACGGCATCCATCTCGGCCTGCATACCGCCTCGGCGGTCAATGTCGCCGAATACGCGCCGTTTGTCGGGGATGCGGTCGAGCAATATCTCAGGGCCTATGTCGATGCCGCTTGCCTCCTAGGCGCCGAATGGATCGTCATGCATGCCGGTTTTCATTTCACCTCCGACCGGGATGAGCGCATGGCGGCCGGGCGCGAGCGGCTGCAGCGCATCGTCGCCTATGCCGAGCAGAGGGGAGCGCTGATCCTCCTCGAAAACCTCAACAAGGAGCCCCTGGAGGCCGAGGTGCACTACCTCGCCCACACCGTCGAGGAGTGGCGGTTTTATTTCGAACGCATCCAGTCGCCGGCGTTTCGGCTGTCGTTCACGGTCAACCACGCCCATCTCGTGCCCGAAGGGGTCGCCGGCTTTGTCGATGCGCTCGACTTCGCCCAGGTCGAGGAGGTGCGGCTCGCCGATTGCTTGCGCAATGGCCACGAAGTGCATCTGAAGCCCGGCGCGGGCGACCTCGATTTCGCCGACATGTTCCGGCGCGTCGAGGGCAGCGGCTTCCGCGGCCATTACATGAATGCCTTCGGCTCGCTCGACGACATGCTGAGGGGGCGCGACGAACTGGTGCGCCTGGCCGAGACAGCAGGCGTGAAATAGTCGAGCGGCGGCGGCCCGTCATGCCAGGTAAGAGAACTTGCCATATCAGGTCGGCAGCGCTATGCGTGCGCGTCGACGCTCGGGCGGGGGAGGCGAAGGTAGCAAGTCTGTGATGCAGCAGCCCAAGCCGCCCGTCTACTTCATCCTGCACGTTCCCAAGACCGCCGGCACGACGATCGTCGAGCATCTGGCCGATCATTGCGCGCGGGGCGTCTTGTGGCGACCCCAGCCGGCGCGCTTGCTTGGCGGCGGCGATGTGCTGCCCGATCTCGATCGGGTGCGGGCCGTGGCCATGGGGCACTATCGCGGCCGCTCGCTCGAAGCCCATTTCGCCGGACGGGAATTGCGGCGCACGGTCTTGCTGCGCGACCCGGTCAGCCTCCAGGTGTCGTATTATAACTGGCGAATGGCGTATTTTCAGAGCCAGGGGCAGGGAACCTACAGCTTCGATTTGCATCTGCGCGCGCTGCCGCGCAACTTCGTCATGCACTTCCTGCTCGCCCGCTGGCTGGAACTCCCGTGGCCGGTGCTGATGGCGATGAGAGATGCGACGAAATTCGATCTTCTCCAGCGCCATCTGTCGCAGTTCTGGTTTATTGGCGCGCATACCGATTGCGCGCGGCTGACGGCGGCGCTCGCGCCGGAACTCGGGGTCCCGCCGCTGGCGATACCGCGCAATGTCGGCGGCGAGTGGCAGAGCCCCGCCGAATGGCAGCCGATCGAGGCAGACAAGCTGCCCGCCGCCACAAGCGAGGCCATTCTGGCCGACCATCCGCTCGATCAGGCGCTGTGGGAGGCTTGGCATGGCGCCGGGTTCGACGCGCGCCGGGTGCGCCCGCGCGCAGTTGCGCCAGCCCCGAAGGGGGGCTTTTTGCGCCGCGAGATCGTGCGCCCGGCCTATGAGCTTGCCCGGGTTTGCCGGCGCGGCCGGGCGCGCTGGATCGATGGGATGGCGGCGCCGCCGGGTCGGTTCGCCAGAATCAGGGCGGCCCTGGCGCCGGGCAAAAACATCACCGACGATCTGCTGCGCGCGCTGCGCCAGGCGCCCGAGAACCCCGACATTTGGCGCGCGTACCTGACACGCTGCCGTCAAACGGCGGCGACAGCGGACCTGCCCACGACGCTGGTCGGCGCGCCCGACGAGATGCGCGATGCCGAATTGTGCATCCTCAAGGGAGAGGTCTTGCTGTGCGGTGGCCGCGGCGATGACGCCAGGCGGTTTCTCCGCTTCGCCCCGGCGCTGGCGCGCACCCGCCGGGAAGCGCGCGACATCACGCTGCGCGCCGCCGCCGCCGATGCGGAATTCTGCGATCTGGTGCGGCGCGCCGACCACGCGCGCGACCGCCACGACTGGCGCGACGGCGCAATTCTCTATCGCGCCGCGCTCGACCTCTATCCCGGCCATTGCGGCTACATGGTGCAATACGCGCACTGCCTGAAGGAACAGCACGAGCACGTTGCCGCCGAGATCTACTACCGGTCGGCGCGTGCCCTCGGCGCACCGCTGCAGGACATGCAGGACGAGCTGAGCCTGGTTGCCGCACACCATGGCCATGACGAGCCGTTTGACGGGGCAGCTTCCTGGCGGCCGAGCATCACCGGCGCCGATCTGCTCGACGACCCGCCGACCCGGGCCGATATCGATGTCGCCTGGTATGTCGTCGCCGGCACAATTTGCGACGATCCGGACCGCATTTTGCAAACCCTACGGTCGGCAAAGACGATTCGCGGCGTCGTCGACCGGATGATCAAGGATCGCAACCCGCTGGCCGCCGATGATCAGCTCGCCGCGCTCGCGGCCGCGGCGAGCGCGCGGTTCATCGACACACGGCTGGCGCTCGCCGCCGACGCCGTCGGCGCGTCGCGTCCCGAGCGTGGCGCCATCGGTTACCGCGGCGGCAGCGGCGAGCGTTACGGCACCCCTGCCCTCGCACTGGTCTAGAATGATTTCGATCGGGTTGATCCGCTGGTGCCGACCCCTCACCCCAACCCTCTCCCCGCGGCCCCAGTCGTGACGCCATTGGGGAGAGGGAGGGACCCGCGCGAAGCGTGGGAGGGTGAGGGGCCGGCACGGCGTAAGCCGACAACAGCGAAAAATGCTCTGGGCTGCGCCCGGAGCGCCGTCGCGGGGGAACATCATCAGCGGCGGGGCGGGAAGGCATCGCGCAGGGAAGATTGCAGGCCGTGGATCAGAGCTTGAACGGGCATATCGTCCTCGACCTGTCGCGCCTGATCTGGCGGGCGGCGCGATTTGCGCCGACCGGGATCGATCGCGTCGAGCTGGCCTATGCTCGGCACCTGATCGCCACCGCCCGCGACCGGCTGAGCTTCACCGGCTGGTGGGGGCGGCTTGGCCTGCTTCCCGCCGACGACGCGATCGCGATGGTCGCAGCGCTCGACGCGATGTGGTCGGGCAGTGCGGTCGACCGCGCGGCGCATGGCGCGGCCGGCGCGATTGCCCAAAAGCTGCGCCGGCATGTTCTGTTGCGCGGCGAGGCGCCGCTCTATGCCCACCTCGCCTGCATCGGCAAGCCGATCGTCTACCTTCAGGTATCGCATCATCGGCTGCACCGGCCATCGGGGCTCGAACGGCTCAAGCGGCGCACCGGCGCGCGGTTTGTCTTCCTGGTCCACGATCTGATCCCGATCGAATATCCCGAGCATGTCCCGTTGGGGCACGCAAGGCGGCATCATCGCCGCATCGATACGGTGGCGCGGCTGGCCGATCGGGTGATCGTCAACTCGTCCGGCACCGAGACGGCGCTGCGGCGGCATCTCGCGCTGAGCGGCGCCGCGGTGCCGATCGTCGTGGCGCCGCTCGGCATCGACCTGCGCGCGAGCGGCCCGGCGGCGGAGAGTGCCGAGCGCCCCTATTTCATCTGCGTCGCCACGATCGAACCGCGCAAGAACCACATTTTGCTGCTCAACATCTGGCGCCACCTCGCGGCAACGCTCGGTGCCGCGGCGCCAAGCCTGGTTTTTGTCGGGCGGCGCGGCGCGAAGAGCAAGCAGATCGTCGATGTGATACGCACCTCCGCCGCGCTCAGCGAGCTGGTCGAAGAGCACAACCGGCTGCCCGACGCCGCGGTCGCGAATCTGGTCTCCGGCGCCCGCGCGTTGCTCTATCCCTCGTTTGCCGAAGGCTACGGCCTGCCGGTCGCCGAGGCCCTGGCGCTGGGCGTGCCGGTGCTATGCAGCGACCTCGCGGAATTGCGCGAGGTCGGCCGGGACGTGCCGGAATATCTCGACCCGCGCGACGAGGCGGCATGGTGCCGCGCGGTCCTCGATTACGCGCAACCGCGTTCGCCCGCGCGCCAGGCGCAACTCGATCGCCTGGCGGCCTGGGAGACGCCGAGCTGGAACGCGCATTTCACGATCGTCCAGCCGCTGATCGACGCTGCCGGCGCGCCGCCTGATCGGCGCCGGTGCGCGTATTCCGTCGTCGCCGCAGCAACAGGCGCCGCCGCCAGTCCAGAGCAAATTCCCGCCATTTCGGCTCGCACCGTGCCGGCCCCTCACCCTCCCACGCTTCGCGCGGGTCCCTCCCTCTCCCCGCGGAGGCGCTAGTTAGGCCGGTCACTCGGCACCCAGTACGTCGCGCAGCGCGCTCCAGCGGGCCAGCTTGTCGGCAAATCCGAGGCTGGCATAGGCCGGGCTGGTCGACGGCAGCGCGAGATAGACCAGATCGGGCTGGCGCGCGAAATGGCGATCGTAGAGCTGCCGCGCGCCACTGCCGTTGAATGCCACTCCGCGGATCCCGGGGTGGGACAGGAGCAGCGCATCGATCGTGTTCGGCACCTCGGCGCGGATCGTCGCATCGGCGCTGGCCCGGCGCTCGCCGCTTTCGCAGACATCCCACAAGGCGATCCGCCTCGTCGCGACAAAGTCCAGTCTGTCGGCATAGCGGGCCGGCGCCGCCGCGCCGAACAGGCCGCAGACGATCGGCCAGAACAGGTTGTGCGGATGCGCGTAATACTCGACCCGGCGGAGCGATTCCTCGCCCGGCAGCGTGCCGAGCACGAGGACCAGCGAGCGCTGGTCGACCACCGGCGGAAAGCTGCGCTTGGGCGGAATTGCGGCGCCCGATCTGCCGGCAGACGGGTTCAGTCGAGGTAGCGCCCGAGACGCACCGCCGTCTGGCCCTTGACGAGCCGCCGCGACGGCATGATCAGCACGCAATTGTCGTAGGGGGTACGCACGTCGATTCCATCATCGCGGCCGATCAGCGTGCCTTTTTCGGGCAGGATTTCGAGCCCGCGAAAATCGCCGGCGAAATCGAAGCGCTCGCCGGCGATCGTCACCGCCTCGGTCACCTCGATGACCCGCTGGCGCGGATGCGCGGCGAAATCGGGCCCGCCGAGCGCGGCCACGTCCTCGTTGGTCACGCTGCCGAGCGCGATGAGGAAGCGCAGCATCACATCGGTCGCGACCTCGGCGGCGCGGCGTTCCCAATGCTGGCCGCATTCGATCAACAGCGCCGTCTTGGCCGAAGCGGGGTCGCCAAACCCGCCGTAATCGCGCATCCGCGGCCCGGCGGCGTGCCCGGCATCGCACATGATCAGCTCGGGGATCCCGACCCGGCGCGCCAGCTCGCGCGAGCGCGGCAGCAGCCCGGCCAGCATCAACGGCGCGGTGGCGTATTGCATCGAATGCAGATCGAGCAGGAAGTCGGCGGCATCGATAATCGGCCGCAGCGCACGCGCCCGTTCGAGCTCGATCGACCGGCGCTCGCCATCGAGCGTCGCCGGATGCCACAGCCGGTTGAAATCCTCATCGACATAGCGCGAGGCGATCGGGTAGCGCGGGTCGAATTCGCGATAGGCCGCGACATTGTCGAAGGCCAGCGTCAGCACCCCGCGGCGCGGCCGGACGCCAGCGCGCAGCAGCCGGTCGAGCGCGATCGCGCCGCAAATCTCGTTGCCGTGGGTCAGCGCGGTCACCAGGACGTGCGGCCCGGGCTCGCTCGCGGCAAAGCTGGTGACGTAGTCGACGCCGGTATTGCCCGCGCGATAGGGCTCGATATCGGGCGGCGTCAGCTCCACCCTGGCGGCGAGATCGGACACGGGGCAAACCCTGCTAGATACCGCGACACGCCATCTTGCACGCCTTCGCCCGCGCCGTCACCCGATCCGCACATGCCGCGGCGGTTTGCCCAACCCGCGCGTGCCGCCGGCAGGGTTGCCGGAGCACCCCTTCGCGAACCGCGCGCGCTTGTCGCGTCCACCTGTTTCTCCTGTTTTTTGCAGTCCCACAGCAGGCATCGGCTCCTCGTCGATGGGCCGCGACCGGAATGCCCATGGCGCAGGAGATTACGATAGAATTATGGCAATTTTAGCGTCGCTGTTTTGGCATCATCGGGGAAGCAACCACCCATTGCCTCCGTCTCTCTTCGTGATAATCCGGTTCCTGTTTACCATCGACACTCAGCTAGAGTTTGATGTATTATGATCCTGAAAAT
>CAYMRQ010000097.1:15396-16116 GCA_964392845.1 uncultured Rhizobium sp. | reverse complement strand
GCCCCCGACGCGGCGGCGCCGTCGCCGGCGACGATCGCGACCCGGCGGGCGCCGGTCAGCAGCGAAGCGGCGCGTTCGATGTCGCGCTCATCGGCGACCGGCCGGTGCACCGGGATCGCGCGCGCCTCCTCTTCGATGACCGGCGGTTCGGCGGTCTGGCCGAGCTCGATCGTATCGCCCTGGTGCCCGTCGAAATCGAGATGGGTCGGGCGCGGCGTGTCGGCCAGGGCGGCGCGCCAGGCGTGGCGCAGCAGGCGCGGCAGCTCGCTCGTCGAGTCGACCGGCGTCGAGAACTTGGTCACCGCGGCGAACAGCGGCGCGTGGGCGATCTCCTGATAGGAATTGCGGTGCTGGAACGACGCCGGCTTATGCCCGGTCAGGGCGATCACCGGGCTGCGCCCGAGCCAGGGATCCTGCAGGCCCGAGGCGAGGTTGGCAGCGCCGACCGCTTGCGCCATGCACACCCCCGGCCGCCCGCTCACCCTGGCATAGCCGTCGGCCATGTAGGCCGCCGCTTTCTCCGAATGCGCGAGGATCGGCTTCACTCCCAGATCGCCCAAATGCAGAAGGGTGCGGCGCATCACCGACTCGACGAAGAACACATGGCTCATGCCGGTCCCCGCCAATGCCCGGGCCAGCCATTCCGCGCCGTTCATCGTGCCCTGGTCGCTCATTCGGTTCCTCCGCGCAACTCGCCACCGACCATTGCATGGCCGCGGC
>CAYMRQ010000097.1:0-15386 GCA_964392845.1 uncultured Rhizobium sp. | reverse complement strand
GGCCAGTAGCGCAAACAGGCAGCTGGACCGCCAGGCGCGAACCCGGGGTAGACGCTATGGGGGTACGAGCCTCAAGTAACCCTGTGGCCACCTATCTGATTTCTCTGGGTATTTTGTCTTTATACGGCGATTGGTGGAGCCGAGGGGGATCGAACCCCTGACCTTCGCATTGCGAACGCGACGCTCTCCCAGCTGAGCTACGGCCCCGTCTATCTCGATTGATTGGCGCGTCGGCGACCCATTTCCGGGCGCGGCGGACTATGGGGATCGCCCAATCCGCTGTCAAGCGCGGCTCCCGGCCGCGGCTCCCGGCGGAAGCTCGAAGGGTCACCGCTCGGCTCCCGACCACCGCGCGCAATGCACCGCCCGGCATGCGATCGGCACGCGACCCTGCCGCTTGCGGCCGCACCGGGGTCCGGCTAGGGTCGCGCGCGCCCCTTTCGCTCGGATGTTGGCGGCATGAAAGCATTGTTCTGGCTTATCGATACGTTGATCGACATCTATATATGGCTGCTGATCGCTCAAGCGGTCCTCAGCTGGCTACTCGCCTTCGGCGTCGTCAATCGGCACAACCGCGCCGTCGCGGTCATCGGCGATTTCCTCTACCGGGCGACCGAGCCGGCGCTGCGCCGGATCCGCGCCTTTCTGCCGAATTTCGGCGGGATCGACATTTCGCCGATCATCCTGATCCTGATCCTGATGTTCTTGAGGCGCTTAATCCTCTACGACATTGCCCCCGGTCTCTTCTGACCTGCCGTTACGCACCCCGCTGGGCGCCGCCGCGGACGGCGTGCGGGTCGCGGTCCGGCTGACGCCGCGCGCCCGGGCCGACCGCCTCGATGGGGTTGCGCGCCTGGCTGACGGCGCTGCGGTCCTCAAGGTTTCGGTCACCGCGCCACCGGCAGAAGGGCGCGCCAACGACGCGCTGTTGCAGCTTTTGGCCAAGCAATGGGATTTGCCGCGGCGCGATCTCGCGGTCGTCGGCGGCCGCAAGAGCCGCAACAAGATCGTGCGCGTTGCCGGCGAGCCGACGGCGCTGATGCAGCGGCTCGGCGCCTTGCTCGCTTCGCTGCCGAAATCGAGACAGCCGGGCGGCCGTTCCCGTAAGCTTCCTCCCGACCGCCACCTGATCGAATCGAGACGAGGAGGAAGTGCCATGCTGTTGCCGCTTAAGGGACGCCGGATCGCCTACGACCTCCTCGGACCCGAAGAGGCCCCCACCGTCTGCATCACCCATTCGCTTGCTTCCGACGGCGGCAGCTGGGCCGAGCAGGTCCCGGCGCTGCTGGCCGGTGGCTTCCGGGTATTGCGGCTCGACATGCGCGGGCATGGCGGCAGCGATCCGGTGAGCGGCGACTATACGATGGCCGCGCTCGCCGGTGATGTCGAGGCGGCGCTGGCGGCGCTGGCGATCCCCCGCGTGCATTACATCGGCCTGTCGATCGGCGGGATGATCGGCCAGGCCTTCGCGCTGGCGCATGGCGAGCGGCTGATCTCGGCGATGTGGTGCGACACGCTTCCGGCCAGCCCCAAGGGCGCGGACGAGGCCTGGGCGCAACGCCTCAGCACCGTGCGCAATGCCAATGCACTGGCGCCGCTCGCCGACGCCACCGTCGAGCGCTGGCTGACCGATGCGTTCAAGGCGCGGCACCCCGGCCGCTGGAACCAGATCCGCGACACCGTTACCGGCACCAGTGCGGCCGGCTATCTCGGCTGCTGCGCCGCGATCCTCGATTTCGATTTCGTGCCGCGCCTGCCTTCGCTGCGGCTGCCGACCCTCGTCGTGTGCGGCGCCGACGATGCCGGCACCCCGGCCAGCGAGAACCGCAAGCTCGCCAGCCTGGTTCCGGGCGCGCGCTACGAGGAGATCGCCGCCGCCCGGCATTTCCCCAATGTCGAACGCCCGGACGAATTCAACCGCATCATGCTGGGCTGGCTCGAGGCGCACAAACGGGCGCGGTAATCTGCGGACCGCGGCCGTCCCGGCCGCATGGAGCGGGCGAGACGCCCGCGGTCCTATTTTTCGTCCCGCCGAGCGGCGAGGCGCAGGCGCAGCGCCTGCAGGCGGATGAAGCCCTCGGCGTCGCGCTGGTCGTAGACCTGGTCCTCCTCGAAGGTGACGTGGGCCTGGCTGTAGAGGCTGTTCGGCGATTGCCTTCCGACGACCCGCGCCAGCCCCTTGTAGAGCTTCAAGCGGACGCGGCCCGCGACCTTTTCCTGGCTCGCATCGATCAGCGCTTGCAGCATCAGGCGCTCGGGCGCGAACCAGAAGCCGTTGTAGATCAGCTCGGCGTAGCGCGGCATCAATTCGTCCTTCAGATGCATCGCACCGCGGTCGAGCGTCAGGCTTTCGATGCCGCGATGCGCCGCCTGCAGGATCGTGCCGCCCGGGGTTTCGTAGACGCCACGCGACTTCATTCCGACAAAGCGGTTTTCGACGAGATCGAGCCGGCCGATGCCGTGTTTGCCGCCGAGCTCGTTGAGGCGTGCGAGGAGCATGGCCGGCGACAGCGCCTCGCCATCGACCGCGATCGGATCGCCGCGCGCAAAATCAACTTCGACATATTGCGGCTGGTCGGGCGCCTGTTCCGGCGCGACGGTGCGGCTGAAGACATATTCCTCGGGCTCGACCCACGGGTCTTCCAAGACCTTGCCCTCAGCCGAAATGTGCAGCAGGTTCGCGTCGACCGAGAACGGCGCCTCGCCGCGCTTGTCGCGGGCGATCGGGATCTGGTGCTGGTCGGCGTAATCGAGGAGGCGGGTGCGCGAGCCGAGGTCCCATTCGCGCCACGGCGCGATGATTTTGATCTCGGGCGCCAGCGCGTAATAGGCCAGTTCGAAACGCACCTGGTCGTTGCCCTTGCCGGTGGCGCCATGGGCGACCGCGTCGGCGCCGACCTGGCGGGCGATCTCGATCTGGCGCTTGGCGATCAGCGGCCGCGCGATCGAGGTGCCGAGCAGATAGGCGCCCTCGTAGAGCGCGTTGGCGCGGAACATCGGGAAGACGAAATCGCGGACGAACTCTTCGCGCAGATCGTCGACGAAGATCTCCCTGGCCCCCATCAGCTCGGCTTTCCGGCGCGCCGGTTCGAGCTCCTCGCCCTGCCCCAGATCGGCGGTGAAGGTAACAACCTCGCAGCGATAGGTCTCCTGCAGCCAGCGCAGGATGACCGAGGTATCGAGCCCGCCCGAATAGGCGAGCACGATCTTTTTCACATCACTGTGTTTCCCTGCATCGGCCATTCCCGCTTCCTTTGCCCTCATAAAGTCCGAGGCGTTTCTCCTTTTCGTCATCCCCGGGCTTGACCCCGGGGATCCATGGATGGCCGGGGCAAGCCCGGCCATGACGAGAAGAGAGGGGCAACAAATGAATGGCCGTAACCGAAAACCGTGGCACCGGCAACCGTTTCTCGCCTCTCAGCGAAGGCGTCGCTCGATAAAGCTAACAACAATTTCGAGCCCGCCGAAGCCATCGAGATCCACATGTCCGGCACCCGCAACAAACCGGCTCTCCTTCGGCTCCGGCGCGGCGTCGAACAGCGCCCGGCCGAAGCGGACCGGCACGATGGTGTCCTGGCCGCCGTGCAGGATCAGAATGGGCGCCTTCACCTTGCCGATCCGCGACAGCGAATCGTAGCGGTCCCGGAGCAGCAGGGCGGCGGGGACGAACGGGTAATGGTATTGGGCGACCGCTGCCGCGCTGGTAAATGGCGATTCGAGGATCAGGGCGGCGATTTGTTGCGTTGCTGCCAGATGCACCGCGACCCCGGAACCGAGCGATTCGCCATAGAGCACGAGCCGGGCGGCGGCGATCCCCTCGCGATGGAGAAAATCCAGGCCCGCGCGCGCATCGTCGTAGAGCCCGGCTTCGCTCGGGCTGCCCGGGTTGCCGCCATAGCCGCGGTATTCCGCCATCAGCACGCCGTACCCTTCGCGAGCAAAGCGCTGCACCCGATCGGCCCGGTGGCCGATATTTCCGCCATTGCCATGAAAAAAGGCGATCACCGGCCGGCCCTGGCGCGGCGGCCGATACCAGGACAGCAGCGATAATCCGTCAACGGTCGTCAGCTGAACCTCGCGCACGCCGAGTTGCGCGAGGAGGCCAAGCTGCGGACGCGACCGGTCCGGGAAATACTGCAGCTGGCGCTGAAACAGATAGAGGTAGGACAGCACCGCCAGGTAGGCGATCAGTGGAATGGCGACGAGCCACATCAGCACGTCCGCGAGCCGGTGGCGGGACAAATTCTCGGGGTCAAGCGGCGGGTTGCGCCGCGGCGGCCGGCCCGGGAATCGAGGAGGCGCGGCGCGCCCGCACGCTGGCCGATTTGAGCTGGCCGCAGGCGGCTGAGATGTCGCGGCCGCGCGGGGTGCGCACCGGCGCCGAATAGCCGGCGGCGAAGACGATGTCCGAAAACGCCGCGATCGCCGCCTCGGTCGAGCATTCGTAGGGCGCACCGGGCCACGGGTTGAACGGGATCAGATTGACCTTGGCGGGAATCTCGCGAATCAGCCGCACCAGCTCGCGCGCCTCGGCCGGGCTGTCGTTCACCCCCTTCAGCATCACGTATTCGAAGGTGATGCGCCTTGCATTGCTCGACCCGGGATAGGTGCGGCAGGCGTCGAGCAGCTCGCGGATCGGGTATTTTCGGTTGAGCGGCACGAGGCTGTCGCGCAACTCGTCGTTGACCGCATGGAGCGACACCGCGAGGTTGACCCCGAGCTCGGCGCCTACGCGGGCCATCATCGGCACCACGCCGGCGGTCGACAGCGTTATCTTGCGCCGCGACACCGCCAGCCCCTCCGGGTCCATGACGATCTTCATGGCGGCGGCGACATTTTGGTAATTGTAGAGCGGCTCCCCCATCCCCATCAGCACGATGTTGGTCAGTTGCCGGCCGTCCGGCGGCGACGGCCATTCGCCGAGCGCATCGCGCGCGACCATCACCTGGGCGACGATCTCGGCCGCGCCGAGATTGCGCACGAGGCGCTGTGTGCCGGTATGGCAGAAGGTGCAGTTGAGCGTGCAGCCGACCTGGGACGACACGCACAGCGTGCCGCGATCGGATTCGGGGATGTGGACGGTTTCGACCTCCTGCCCGTCTGCGAAGCGCAGGAGCCACTTCCGTGTGCCGTCGATCGAGGCGAGTGCGGTTGTGACCTCCGGCCGGCGCAACTCGTAGCGCGCGGCGAGCCGCTCGCGAAAACCCTTCGCCAGATTGGTCATGTCAGCGAAGTCGGTGGCGCCGCGGTGATAGATCCAATGCCAGAGCTGGCGCGAGCGGAACGGCTCGGCGCCGAATCCGGCCATCTCCTCGGCCAGCCCGTCGCGGCCCATCCCAACCAGATTGGGCCCGGCGAGGTCGCGGCGAGGTTCGGGTGAGGAGTGATAATCGGACATGGCAGATATTATAGGGCCGCCCCGGCGTTCAGGGAATCCCAGTGCAGTTTTCGGTCACATGGCTTACGCCGGTGCCGGCCCCTCACCCTCCCACGCTTACGCGCGGTTCCCTCCCTCTCCCCGTGTACACGGGGAGAGGGTTGGGGGTGAGGGGCCGGCACCGGCGGATCACCCTGACACAAATCCGTTCTAAGACCGCGCGGGCTTGCGGTGGCCGTGGCGCGGTGCGGCCGGGGGATTGGGTTTTTCCTCCCGTTGCACACCGCACGCCTTGTCGATCAGCGCGAGCGCCTTGGCGAAGCCGGCGAGCGGGTAGATGTCGGTCGTCGCCGGGCCTTTCTGCGGCACGCCCTTGACCACCGCCTGTCTGCCCTTGGCCAGCGCCGCGACGATCGACTTGTCGAGCTCCGCGGTCCGCGCCCAGGCGCTGTCGTCCTTGGTGAACAGCTCGAATTTGCTGCCGCCGATATCGAGCGCGACCTCGCTGCCCTCCTTGAGCGCATAGCCCTCGACGAAGCTCACGACATTGGCGATTTTTTCCACCGGCCGATGCGTCACCATCGCGGTCGGCGCCTTGCGCCCGAACCCGGCTGGCTCGCTCCTCTGCGGCTGGCCGACGAGGTAGCAGACCCGGCCGGTCTTATCCTGAGCGGCATAGGCCGCCCACCCATCAAACTTGCCGAGCGCCTGCGCCGCCGGTGCCGCGGGGCTCGCCGCTGCAGGGGGCTTTTTCGGGTCGGCGGCCTGCGCCGGCGATATCGCCGGCAGCGCAGCCAAGACCGCCAGCGCGCCGACCAGAAAGCATCGGATATTGATCATCGCCGCACCATAGCGGCGGCTGCCGGGGATTGCCAACCGGCCTCATATATGTGGCCGGGGCCGTGCAACGCACTCCCCATGCGCGACAAAACCGGGCACAATGGCGAGGCATGGACGAGATTGCGATCCGCACCGCCCGACCCGGCGATGCCCGCCGCATCGCGCGGCTTGATGTCGAGACCTGGCAGGCGACCTATGCCGGCATCCTGGCGACGCCCTTTCTCGTCGGCTTGTCGGCGCAGCGGCGCGAGCTGGGATGGGCAACCGTCATCGAGCGCGAACCGCGCGATGTGCGGGTCGCTGTCGACAACGATGGCAACATTCTGGGGTTCGGCAGCTGCGGGCGCTGCCGCCGCGATGCGCCATTCGCCGGCGAGGTTTTCACGCTCTACGTCGCGCCGGACTGGCAGAATCAGGGGATCGGCCGCAGGCTCCTGCTCGCGCTGTTTGAGCGGCTGGTCGCCGAGGGATGCGGCTCGGCGATCATCTGGGTGCTGCGCGACAATCCCGGCCGGTTCTTCTACCAGCGCCTCGGCGGACGGGAAGTCCAGCACAAGATCTTTGCCGTCGGCGGCAAGCGGATCGGGGCTGCCGGCTATGCCTGGCACGATCTGCCGCGCTTTCTCGAAACCGCGGCCCGGGCCGAGGATCGACCGGAGCCGTAAGACAACCCGTCATTGCGAGCGAAGCGAAGCAATCGCGTCCCGAATATACGAGTTCCCGACGGGATTGCTTCGTCGCTACGCTCCTTGCAATGACAATCTCTATTTGAGCGCCGGCAGGGTCATGGCCTTGGGAGTCGGGAGTTTCTCGGCTGGCAGGCTGCCGCCCTCCTGCCAGCGCCCGGCCTTTTTGAGTGCCTCGGCGACTTCGGGCGGCATGTATTTTTCATCGTGCTTGGCGAGGACGCTGGTCGCGGCGAAGACGCCGTCCGCGCGCAGCCGGCCTTCGGCAACAACACCCTGCCCTTCGCGGAACAGATCGGGCAGCACCCCATCATAGATGACTGCGATCACGGTCTTGCCGTCGGTAACGCGAAACCCGACGCTGTGACTGTCAGCCTCACGCACGAGGCTCTGCTGCTCGACCAGCCCGCCGATGCGGATGCGGCGTCCGGGGGGAATCGATTTCTCGGCGAGATCGCTTGGGCTGTAGAAAAAAACGAGATTGTCGTTGAACGCGGCGAGCACCATCGCGGTTGCCGCGCCGAGCAGGCCGAGTCCCACCACGAGCGCCAGCAGGCGGCGCCGCTTGCGGGTCATTCGCGGGTTCCCGTTTGCTCCTGCAGGCGGGCAAGCGTGTCGTCGCTGCGCCGATACCGCCGCCACGAAAATAGCGCGAGCCCGCCCAGCACAGCGGCCGCCACACCGTAGGCCGGCCACACGAACCCCGCATACCCGCCCATCGCGAACCAGCTCAGAACCGCGTTCAAATCAGCCTCACCGCCAGAGCGGGCGAGCGGCCGGCAGCTTCGCGGCGCCGTCAGCGGCGCGCACGGCCGGTGGGCCATAGAGGCTCAACGCCCGCGCCTTCTTCTCGTTGAGCGCTGTGCGCATGCGCAGCAGCAGGAGCCAGCCGAACAGCAGCGCGAAGCCGGCCCCCATCACGAGGAGCGGGAGCAGCATCGAGATGTCGATGCTCGGGCCCCCGGCGCGCAGGATACTCGCCGGCTGATGCAGCGTGTTCCACCAATTGACCGAGAACTTGATGATCGGCAGGTCGACGATCCCGACCAAGGCCAATAGGGCACCGGCGCGGGCGCCGCGCACCGGATCGTCGAACGCGTTGACCAGCGCGATATAGCCGAGATAGAGGAAAAGCAGCACCAGCACCGAGGTAAGGCGCACATCCCATACCCACCAGGCGCCCCACATCGGCCGGCCCCACAGCGACCCGGTCGCCAGGCACACCACCGTGAAGCCGGCGCCGATCGGCGCGGCGGCCTGCCCGGCTATGTCGGCGAGCGGGTGGCGCCAGACCAGGGCGACCGCGCTGGCGACCGCGATGAAATAATAGACGCCCTCTGCCATTATCGCCGCCGGAACATGGATGAACATGATCCTGACGGTCTCGCCCTGCTGGTAATCGGGTGGCGCGATCAACAGCGACCAGAAGAGCCCAAGCCCCAGCACACCAGCGCTCGCGCCGCCGAGCCACGGCAGCACCACGCCGCTCACGCGCATGAAGCGCGCCGGGTTGGCAAAGCGGGTCAACATCAGGGCGCCTTTCTCGATCGAGCCATTCATTTTAGCGCAACAATGGCCCGCCGTCAGCGCGGGCCGGGGTCGCATCGGGATCGCACCCAACTAATCGAGCGCCTGGCGCAGCGCCGCCGCGGCGGCAAGCGGCGCGAGCGGCACCGCGGCCAGGGTCACGGCGCCGAGCAGCAGGAGGTGTGCGTGCGCCCCTTCCGCGGCGAGGGTCGCCTCGACCGCTCCGGTGCCGAAGATCAGCGGCGGCAGATACAGCGGCAGCACCAGCAATGAGACGAGCACGCCAGGCCGCCGTGCGCCCAAGGTGAGCGCGGCGGCGATCGCGCCCAAGAGGCTCAGGGCCGGGGTCCCGATCAACAACCCGAGCGCCAGAACCGGGATCGCCGACGGGTCGAGATCGACAAGCAAGGCGAGGACCGGGCTGATCAAGGCGAGCGGCAGGCCGGTCGTCACCCAATGCGCCGCGCCCTTGGCGAGGACGGAAAATTCGAGCGGCGACGGCGACAACGCGATCAGATCGAGGCCGCCATCGGCGTGATCGGCCGCGAACAGGCGGTCGAGGCTCAAGACCGAAGCAAGCAGCGATCCGGCCGAGCAACTCGGGCTCCGGTCCGACGCCGAACGGGAACAGCAGCACGGCGAGCACAAAAAACCCGAGGAGGAGCCCGATCTCGCCGCCTTGCCTCAGCGAGAGAGCGATGTCGCGACGAAACAGGCCGAAGAGCGGCGTCATCACCACCAGGAAGCGAGCGCGGCGTCGGCCGACGCCGCGAAATCGTCGAGCACGATGACCGCGGCATCGCTCAGCGCCACCGGCTGGTGGGTCGCGACCGCCACCCGGCCGCCGGCGGCCCGGTGCTCCGCGATCAGGATGGCGAGCCGGGCCTCGCCGTCGCTGTCGAGCGCGGCATTCGGCTCGTCGAGCAGCCAGACCGGCGCCGGCGCCGCGACGAGGCGGGCCAGCGCCAACCGCCGACGCTGCCCGGCCGACAGCCAGCGACAGGGCCGATCGGCGATCGCCCCCAGCCCGAAGGCGGCGAGCGCCGCGTCGATGGCGGGCTCGGCCGTGCCGCGCAGGGAAGCCCAGAAGCCCAGCATCTCGCGCGGGGTCAAGGCCGGCTTCGTTGCGTCGAGATGGCCGACATAGTGGACCAGGGCGCGATAGCGCGCCATATCGCGCCCGACCGGCACGCCGCCCCATGAGAGGCAGCCCGAGGCGGGGGCAAGCAGGGTGGCGAAAAGCCGCAACAGGCTCGACTTGCCGCTGCCATTGCTGCCGGTCAGAACGAGCGCCCCGCTGCCCGGCAACCGGCAATCGAGCCCGGCAAACACGAGACGCTCGCCACGCCGGCAGGCGAGGCCCTCGGCGACAAGCTCACCCCCGGTGGCGAAGCCGTTCAGCACCTAGCCGACCTGGAGCTGGCATCGTCACGACCCGAGCACGCAAAAAAGCGGCTCCGGAGGGGGAGTTCCAGAGCCGCTCGGCGTCCGGCCGACAGGAGCGGCCGGATCGGAGGTTTGGGGGACAAACCTGTAAGGACGACCCTTACGCATCCGATCTTCGCCTCGAATTGAGACTTTCGTTTGAACAAATTACGACGATTTAGTGACGAATCTCATCCGATCGGCCGCCGGTCCTCGATGATCTTGCCGTCGTTGGGCAGGCTGCCTTGCGGCACAAGCGTAACGCCGCCGCGCAGCTTGGTGACGGTTTGTACGGTTTCGGCGATGGTCGCCGCCGCCTCGGCGGGTTCGCCCATCTCGACCAGCAGTGTCATCTGGTCTGCGCTCGCCGGGCGCTCGATAACCAGCCGCGCGCGGATGATCGATTTATGCCGGCGGGCGATCTCGGCGATTTGCACCGGGTGGACGAACATGCCGCGCACCTTGGCGGTCTGATCGGCGCGGCCGAGCCAGCCGCGGATGCGATGGTTGGTCCGGCCGCACGGGCTCTGGCCGGGCAAGAGCGCCGACAGATCCCCGGTGGCAAACCGGATCAGCGGGTATTCCGGGGTCAAGGTGGTGACCACCACCTCGCCGACCTCGCCCGGGGCGACGGGCTCTCCGGTGCCGGGACGCACCAGTTCGACGATAATCCCCTCGTCGAGCACCATGCCCTCGCAAAGCGAGCCGTCGGGCGCGCGGCTTTCATAGGCAATCAGCCCGAGATCGGCGGTGCCGTAGCACTGCAGCGCCGCGATGCCGCGCGCCGCGAACTCGACCCGCAACGCCGAGGGAAACGCCTCGGCGCCGACCAGCGCCTTCTTGAGAGAGCCGATAGCGCTGCCCTGTTCAGCCGCGCGGTCCAAGAGGATCTTTAGAAAGGAGGGGGTGCCGACATAGGCGACCGGCTGCAGATCGGCGATCGTGCGCAGCTGCTGCTCGGTCTGGCCGGTGCCGGCCGCGATCACCGGGCAGCCGAGCGCGTGCGCCGCGCTCTCGACCATCGCCCCGGCCGGGGTCAAATGATAGGAGAAGGTATTGTGCACGAGGTCGCCCGAGCGGATGCCGGCGGCATAGAGGGCCCGCGCCATGCGGAAGAAATCGGGCCGCCTTGCCTCCAATTCGTAGATCGGCCCGGGCGAGGCGAAGACCCGCGCAACGGCGGCGAGCGGCACGGCGCAAAATCCGCCGAAGGGCGGGGTCTGCCGCTGCAGCTCGATCAGATCGGATTTGCGGGTCAGCGGCAGACCGGCTAGGGCGCGCCGGTCGGTGATGTCCGCGGGCCGCACCTTGGCCAGGCGGTCGCGATAGGCGGGGGCGTGCTGCTTCGCCGCCGCGATGATTCGCGGCAGCGCCGCCAGCAGAGCGGCCTCGCGTTCCGATGGGGCGCGCCTCTCCAGCGCATCATAGAAAGGCCCGTTCACCCGACTGCCTCCTCCTGCCCGCTCCCGGGTTGCGCACGAGCAAGTACCCAGATTGCGCCGGGTTTGCCACCGGCATCAAGCGTCCTCGACGGCTTGCATTGCCCATCCTTGCCGGCAGTCAAGCCGCGCTGACGCCCGGCTCTCGGTTATTGTTCAAGGTGGCGCCACATTCGTTGCGAAGCAACCCCGGGTTAGATACCCTTCTTGTATCGTGTATAGCGACCGTGCGGAGGCGAAGTGTCGGGCCTTTCCAGGCATATCGAAACTGTGCCGCCCAAATTGCGCCGGCTGCGGGACTTGCTGCTGCTGGCGCTGCTGGCGCTCGGCGTGCTCACCGGGTCGCCATCGGCTCAGCAACTCTCTGGTGCCGAGCGCACTGACCTGCAAGCGCGAAAGGAGGTGCTGTTCCAACGAACGTTGCGCGATCCGGGAAACCTCGACACCACCTTTGCCTATGCCGATGTCTCGGCCAAGCTCGGCGACAATGAGGCGGCGGTCTCGGCGCTCGAGCGCATGCTGCTGTTTAACCCGAACCTGCCGCGCGTTCAGGTCGAACTCGGCGCGCTGTATTTCCGGATGGGCTCGTATGAAATCGCGCGCACCTATTTCGAACGGGCGGCCGCAGCGAACCCGCCGGACGAGGTGAAGGGACGCATCGCGACCTATCTCGCCGAGATATCGCGGCTGAGCGGGTTGCATCGGCTCTCGGGCTACGTGTTTTTCGGCGCCCAGTATCAGTCGGACGCCACCCTCGCGGGGTCGTCGAGCGTAAGCACACCCTTCGCGACCATCAATCTGCTTCCGCAGTTCACCAAGCGCCGGGATGTCAACGCGTTCGCCACCGGCTCGGTGCTTTACAGCTACGATCTGGGCACCCAGTCGCGCGACACCGTCGAAATCGGCGGCACCGGCTTCGCCAACCGTTATGGCGGTATCGAGCGCCTCAACCTCGGTTTCGTCGAAGCGACGGCCGGGCCGCGCTTCAACTTCAGCGAGCCGCTGCCCAGGGTAAGCGCGGCCTCGCTCAAGCCCTATCTGATCGCGAACGACGTGGGTCTGGGGGGAAACCAGTACTTCCACACGCTGGGCGTCGGGGGCGAGTCCACCGCGCTGGTGTGGGATGATGTGCAGCTCAAATCGGTGTTTGAATTTCGCCAAAAAAACTTCCACGACGCTCCCGATCGACCGCTGTCGCGCGCCTTCAACGGCAGTGACAAGCTCGTCTACCTCTTCCTCCGCAAGCCGATTACCGCCGTCCCTGAATCCGAGCTCAGTCTCGAATTCGCCTTTCTCGACCAGGACACAAGGGCGCTTCCCGATCCGGTTACCCCGCTCCCCTACTACTCGAACAAATCCTATACCGCCGCCGCCGCCTATCGCATTCGCTATGACGTCCCGCCCGAGTTCTTCCGGCGTCCGCTGGAGACGAATTTTTTCCTGAGCCACAGCTGGGCCGATTATGCCGCGCCCGACCCGTGCTGCGGCGTCACGAGCAATCGTTTTGACGAGCGCTGGCGTTTCGGTATCGTGCAAAACTTCACGGTCAGCGACGATGTCTCGATCATCATGCAGGTGCAGCGCGACATCGTATCCTCCAACGTGTCGCTCTATCACTATACCAGCAACAGCGTGCTGGTCGGCTCGCAGATTCGCTTCTGAGAAGCGGTCGCGGAACGCGGCGGACCCAGGCCGCCGTCGAGAGATGCGAATGCTCTCTCTCAGGATAACAGCTTGAATGGGCGCTATTCTTCCGGCGCCGATTGATGGCGGCGGAAACCGGCGGCAGCTTTGCCGTCAAGGCGACGGCCGGCCCGACCTACCCCGCCTCCGCACGATTTGGACCGCTTGTGCGTCTGCGGCTGTGAAAAAAAGTCGCCGCACAACGCCGGCCGCGCCCGGTCGCCGGCCAGATCGGGAACTGTTATCCGCCGCCGAAAAACCGGGTTTGCCCGATCTCCCAATGAGCGGTCTGCGGCGGGAGGGTCCAGACATAAAAGGTGTCGCGGTGAAAACCGCCGCCGCCCCTGCCGCCGCCGCCGAAATCGACCCAATTATCGTTTGACACGACCTTGGCAAAGATCTCCTGCCCGGGCAGCAGGTCGACGTCGCGGGTCTGATTGTAATCGACCCCATAGCTGTCGACGGTAATGTGGTAATGCCCAGGCGGGACATCGCGGTAGAGGGAGCCGCCCGGTTCCGAGATCGCGACGACGGCACCATTCAGACGCAGATAGGGGCGTGCCTGGGTGCCGTTAGGGTTCAGATCGCGATAGAACCAGATGCGCGCCTGCTGCGGCGGGATCTGAGGCAGGGATGAGGCCGTCTGCGCGGGCGCCGGAGTGCCGCCCGCCGTCGCGAGCAAAAGGATCGCCGCCCCGGCCCGCAACAACCATCGCGAGAGGGGGTCAGGATTGATCGTCATCGCGCTCCTCCGTTCAATGCATCAACCTGCCCGCATATGGGTTCGCCGCCCGATCGCCTCGACCCTCCAGGGCGTCACATTTCGGTGAACGCTTAGGACATCGTGTCAAACACCTGACCGCTCGCTATAAGCCGTCAACCGGCGATGGCGAGGACAGGTCACAGGCACCGGATCGTCCAATACGTGACGATCCCCAAAGCGGGGTCTGGCCGGTGCCGGGTTTCCTCGAGCACGCGGTAGCCTTGCGGACAGGCCCGGCGGGCGAGCCGCCGGTTCGGCGCGTCGGCACCGCCCTCTACAGGCGGCCCTTCGATTTGAAAGGTGCGCTCGTCGACCCGCACGGCAAACGATTCCGTACAGGCTGCGAGCCCGGCTTGCAGCAGCACGACGATGGCGAACAGGCAGAGACGGCGCATTTCAGCTCACGCAGATAGGCTCCGGCGGGCGGCGAAACATTACGATGTCCGCCGGTTCCATGCCACCGACCGTTCTCGCATCCCATAAACAGGAACGGCCCGCCGGCGGAGCCGGCGGGCCGCGAGAGTGGGATTTTGCAGCTGGCTAGAAGCTGACCCGAAGCAGGCCCTGGATCACATGCGAGTCGCCCTTCAGTTCGGTCGTGGTGACGCGATGGCCCCAGGCATATTCGAGCCCGGTGCTGATGAACGCCACCGGGCTCCACATCAGGTTGATGTGGGACATCGTCAGCTCCTTGTTGAGGGTGTGCCTGCCGGCAGCCCCGGCGCCCGCGGCGGGCGCGGGCACGGTGAAGCCGGGCAGAATTGGAATGTCCTGATGCCACACGCCGAAGTCGATGTTCGACCGCAATTGATCCGTCCACCAGTGCTGATAGCCGATCTTGACGCCAAACGCGGTGATCGTCCGGCCAAGGACGTTCGAATTGTACAACGCGCGGGCCGCCGGGCCGGTACCGGTGAGCGTGTTGAAACTGTTGCCGGCACCAATGGCCGCGCCGCTGCCCAGGCTCATGCCGCCGACGACGGTCGGGTTCTGGCCGCCGAGGGTGCCGCCGAAATTGGTCGCCACCGCCTGCGTGTTGGGAATGTAGCCGCCGAGGCCCTCGCCGGCCGACACACTGAAGCCAATGTCGTCCTTGGGCGACCACACCGGGAACGGCTTGACATCGCCGCTGATCGCGCCGCCATAGCCGACCCAGGTCCTGTCGATGCCCCTGCCGTCGGCGAGTATGGCGTCCTTCACCACGGCGGCTAATCGCAGATGGCCCCAGGGCTGGTTGATGCGAAGGGCCAGGACGCCGGCCGGCTCGCGGGTTTGCGCCGCGTCGAATTCCGCCGCATTGGACTGGCAGGCCGTGGCCAGCTGGTTGCCCGCGGCCAATGCCGTCGAGCCCGCGGCCAGCAGGTTCGCCGCCGGGCAGGCCGTGACCGCCACCGGGTTCGTATCCGTGGCAAAGCTGCCGTTCGGGCCGGCGAATTCGCTTGCCGGCTGCTCGAGCGCCGCCACGACCGTGATCCCGGGCCACGGGGTCGCCCAGGTGTAGCGAACCTGCCCGGTGCGCGACCGGCCCGTGCCGCCGGCCTGGCCGCCGTCGTCGATCACCTCGATGTCCGAATCACCGTCGGTGAAGTTACCGGTTGCGTGGCCGGCCAGCCACGGGCCGAGGGACGCGTAGGCCTGGCGCAGCC
>CAYMRQ010000096.1:10410-16468 GCA_964392845.1 uncultured Rhizobium sp. | reverse complement strand
GGACGACGACGAGCGGCACCGCACCGCGCAGGCGCAGCACGCGCCACACCGCGACCGGCAGCACCAGGATGACCAGCGCTTGAGCGAGGAAGATCAGCTCGGGGGTCATGTCCGGTCACCGAGCGTCGCGCGATTCTGCCCGATCGGAGATGACCGACCATGCTCCTCGAGCAAGCCGTCCTTCGCGCGATCGCCGCCGGTCGGCCGCAACCGGACGCAGGAACTCGCTAGAATACCGGCGTGATCGAACCGAAAATCGCCGAGACAGACACGGATTTCCACGGGCACAATGCTTCGTAATCTTGGTTAAAATTTGCTGCGACTTGTGGGTAACGAAGCTCAAATCGTCATCCGATCCAGCGTGCTGGAGAATAATCAAATCCGGTCAATGGAACAACTTAAAATCGACCTGCGTCCGGGGCAGACGAGATGCTTTATTTTGTCGCAGGGGCAGCAGTAGCACGGGACGCTGGGGTTGCTGTGGGTCGCCAGGAGGTTCCTCCGATCCTTGGCCGACTGGGAGAAGTGTCGGCAACAATGGCGCGACCGCACGCAGACGGCGAGGCGGCGGGCGGGTGAACCTCATCGCCTATCAGGTGGCCGGGAGCGTCTGCGCCGCCGGGCCGACGATCGGCAACCGGCGGCGGAGTAGATCAAGCGGATTGCGACATTACGATCTGAGGGCGCTCCAGGTCTGGGTGCCAACGACCCCATCTGCGGCAAGGTCGTGGTCGATTTGAAATTGGCGAACCGCAGCGAGCGTCTCCTCGCCGAAGACGCCGTCCTCGCCGACCCCCAGCAAATGCTGCAATCGCTTAACATCCTCACCGCGCGACAACAGATGCAACACGGGGTCGCCGGGAGGCGCGCCGGCGATGGCGGCAGGCGCCGCGGCGACCGCGGCATGGCGTGCGTAGGCTGCGGCTAACGCCGTCGCGTAGTGCTCGACCTGTCCGGGACCGTTATAGCCGCGTGCAAAGGTCGCCCAGTCGCGGGTCCGCAGCGCCCCTATCAGGCCGCCTTTTCGACAAAATTCGCGAAACGCGCCGAGATGCGCCGCCTCGCTCTCGCACAACGCGGCGACGAGGGCCTCGACATTCGGATAGCCGACCATGCCGTAATTGGAGCCCAGCAGCTGAAAACGGCCCCAGGATGCACTTTGCAAGGCGGCGTCCCGATCAAGTGCGATCGCCTCCGCAAGGCGGTCGTACTGGTGGGCGCCCGATGCCCCGTATAGCGCCCGGTTCCAATGCGGCGAACTGATGCCAGGATGGGATCGCCCCCAGCGTCCGTTGGTCAGCCGATGGAACACGTGCGCTTCGAAAAGGATCTTGGGGCGTCCGTCAGGCAGAAACCCGCCGCCCGCACTCTCGACATCGCAGACGGCGTCAATGACGGCGCGTGCGCATCCAATCGCGTTGGCAGCAGCATCAAGATCAGCGGGGGACAGCGGCATCGCGGCTCCGCGAAAGTTGTTAGCCATTTTTCCCTCCTCCTCGATCTACAGCCTATCACTGGCGGCCTCCACTCGAAACGCCAGTTGATCCCGGCTGATCCGAGCAGCACGAAATTCGCTGCAAGGCTGGGTAAGGGTTCGTTCCGGGCGATTGACAACCCCTGCCGGCGACGGTCTGATCGGGCGAAGCGGTTTCGCGCATGGGAGGGAAATTTGGCCAAATTCAGGATCGCGACCCCGGCGGGCGCCAGCTTCACGCGCTACGGCTATGAAATGGAGGCGCTGGCGCCGATCGATGCCGAGATCTACGAGATCCCGGCCGGCTCGGAAGACGAGTTCGTCGCCGCCGCGAAGGACGCCGACGCGCTCTACGCCAAGGGAAGGCCGATCACCCGGCGGATGATCGAGGGGCTGGCACGCTGTAAGATCATCGCGCTCGGCAGCGTCGGCGTCGACTCGGTCGCGGTCGATGCGGCGACATCGAAGGGCGTCCCGGTCACCAACTGCCCCGACACCTTCATCGAGGAAGTCGCCGACCATGCGATGACCCTGATCCTGGCCACCCACCGCCGGCTCGTCGTCCAGGACAAACTGGTGCGCGACGGGCGCTGGTCGGAAGGCCGGCCGATGTTGTTGTCGATACCGCGCCTGCGGGGAATGACGCTCGGCCTTGTCGCCTTCGGCCATGTCGCGCGGGCGGTGGCGGCGCGCGCCCAGCCGTTTGGGCTGCATGTCATCGCCTACGACCCGTTCGTCGAGGAAATGGCGATGACCGCGCGCGGGGTCGAGCCGGTCAGCCTGCCCGAGCTCCTGGCGCGAGCCGACATCATCTCGATGCATGCGCCGGCCACCGAAAGCGCCAACCGGCTGCTGCGCGAAGAGCATTTCCGCCAGATGAAGAAGACCGCGATCTACATCAGCACCGGGCGCGGGCCGACCACCGACGAGGCGGCGCTGATCAAGGCGCTCGACGAGGGCATGATCGCCGCGGCCGGGCTCGACGTCTTGGAAAAGGAGCCGCCCGGCGGCAACAACCCGCTGCTCGGGATGGACAAGGTCATCCTGACCGCGCATGTCGCCTCGGCGACGTCCCGCTTCGACCCGGCGCGGCGGCGCCGCGTCGGCCTTGAATTGTCGCTGGTACTCTCCGGCAAGTGGCCCTTGTCCTGCGTCAACCCCTCGGTGCTCGCAGCCAGCGGCTTGAAGCGCTGGCAGCCGGTGTCGATGGAGCGCGGCCCGAATTCGTAGGAGGCGAGCCATGCCGTCCGACAACCGCTGGGATCAAACGCCGATCCGCTATCCCGACCCCGACATCAAGGTGCTCGACCCTCGCTTTGCTAAATATGTGCTGGGGCAACGCCGCGATCGAGCGGATCGCCGGCGGCTGCCGCTTTACCGAGGGGCCGGTGTGGTTCGGCGATGGCCGATACCTGTTGTGGAGCGATATTCCCAACGACCGGATCATGAAATGGGAGGAGGAAACCGGCGCGGTCAGCGTGTTCCGCCGGCCGTCGAACTACGCCAACGGCAACACCCGCGACCGGCAAGGCCGCCTCGTCACCTGCGAGATGGACGCGCAGCTTCTGACCCGCACCGAATACGACGGCACGATAACCGTGCTCGCCGGCAGCTTCGAGGGCAAGCGGCTGACTGCGCCCAACGATGTCGTCGTCAAATCGGACGGCTCGATCTGGTTCAGCGACAACGGCGCCGGCACCCGCGGCAATTATTTGGGGCACAAGGCGGAATGGGAATTGCCGCTGCGGGTCTACCGCCTCGACCCCAATACCGGCGCGATGACGATTGCGGTCGGCGACATGAAACGGCCGAACGGCCTCGCGTTCTCGCCCGACGAAACGCTGCTCTACGTCGTCGACACGCCGGGCCCCGGGCAGCGCACGATCCAGGTCTACGATGTCGTCGACAACGGCACCCGGACGGCCAACGGGCGCGAGTTCTGCAGCGCCGAGCCGGGCGGCAGCGACGGAATGCGCGTCGACACCGACGGCAATCTCTGGTGCGCATGGTCCGGCGGCGAGGCCGAGGACGGGGTCGCCGTCTACGCTCCCGACGGCAAGATGATCGGCCGCATCATGCTGCCCGAACGCTGCGCCAATGTGTGTTTCGGCGGCAAGAAGCGCAACCGCCTGTTCATGGCCGCGAGCCAATCGATCTACGCCCTCTATGTCGAGACCCAGGGGGTGCCCGGCGGCTGAGGCTGTTCCGGCGTTTGCGCTTAGCCTTGTAGGGCGCAAAAGCGCAGCGCATTCCGCCGGTTTCGATGATAGCCTATTGCCAAACTCCGGGCGCTCGGCACGACTGCCGGGCGGGTCCGCCGGAGGTGGCGGAATGCGCTTCGCTTTTCCGTCCTACGCCGGCTGCATGCCGTGGCTCGAAAAGGTGGAGGCGCAGATGGCACTGACCGAAGACACGCTCGCTCCCGCGCAAAGCGCAAAACCGGCGGCGGCGCTCAAGCTCAATTTTCTCTCGCACGGCACGCTGGAGAGCCGCGACCTCGCTTTCTCGCGTCGATTCTACGAGGAGTTTCTCGGCCTTGATGTCGTGCAGACCAGCCCGATCTCGCTGCTGGTTCGGCTCGGCGGCGCGAACACGATCGCGGTCGTCTACAGCAAGAATGTCGGGGAAATGAACCTGCTCAACCATAACGGGCTCGATGTCCGCACCAAGGAAGAGGTGGACGAGGCGCACCGCACGGTCTGCGCCCATGCCGAGCAGTGGAAACTCAAGAAAATCTCCAAACCCCATCTGCAGCACGGCACCTACAGCTTTTTCTTTTGGGATGGCGACGACAATTGCTGGGAGATTCTGACCAATCCGGAAGGCGGCTACAGCTGGCTCTTCGAACAGGGCGACCTTGAGGGCAAGGGGCATCTCGACCGCAACTTCAAGCGCCCCGGAATCGTCACCTGAACCGAGTGCGGAGCGGCGCGTGAGGCGGCGCGATTTTCTCCCGCTTTTCGGCGCTTTTGTGGCGGCTCGATCGTTCGCGGCGGAGGCGCAACAACCGGCAATGCCGGTTGTTGGCTTCCTGAGCACCGGCGCGCCGGGCATTGCCGGCAGGTATTTGACCGCATGGCGGAAGGGGCTTGCCGAGGCCGGGTTTGTCGAGGGCCGCAACCTCATGGTCGAGTACCGCTGGGCCGAAGGCAGATACGACCGAGCGCCGGCGCTTGCCGCCGATCTTGTCGGCCGCAAGGCCGATGTGATCAACACCACGAGCGCGGCGGCGGCGCTGGCGGCCAAGGCAGCAACTTCGACCATTCCGATCATCTTTAGCGGTCTCGCCGATCCGTTGGCCTTGGGCTTGGTACAGAGTCTCAGCCGGCCCGGCGGCAATCTCACCGGCATCGCCTTGTCGTTCGAGTCGCTCGCCGAGAAGCGGCTGCAACTGCTCCATGAGCTCGTTCCCGCCGCCCGGATCGGGTTTCTGATAAACCCGGAGGGCCGGAATGCTGCGCAGCTCGGCGAGCGCATCCGGGCCGCAGCGCTGGCTCTCGGCGTCGATGTCACGACGTTGACGGCCAGCAGACCGGACGAGTTTGAACCTGCCTTTGCCACTGGACGCCAGCGCGGGGTCAGCGCCATCCTTATCGGCGACGACGCATTTTTCAACGTGGAGCGCCAGCGGCTACTCGATCTAGCGGTGCGCTATGCGGTCCCCGCTATGTACTTTCAGCGATATTTCGCCGTGGAGGGAGGCCTCATCAGCTATAGCACGAGCTTCGATGATATGGCCTATCAAGCCGGTTCCTACATTGGCCGCATCCTGAAGGGCGCCAAACCCGCCGACCTGCCGGTCATGCAGCCGACCAAATTCGAGCTGGTCATCAATCTGAAAACGGCGACCGCGCTTGGCCTGACCGTGCCGCCTGCGCTGCTCGCCCGCGCCGACGAGGTGATCGAGTGAGGCGCCGCGACCTCCTCCCGCTGATTGCCGCTCTCGCGGCGGCGTGGCCGCTCGTTTCGGGCGCCCAGCAGCCGAGAACGCCGGTGGTCGGCTTCCTGGGCATCAGCAACCCGGAAACCGCCGCCCCGTGGCTGGCCAAATGGCACAAGGGCCTAAGCGACGGGGGTTTCGTCGAAGGCCGCAACCTCGCGGTCGAGTACCGCTGGGCAGAAAGTGACCGCAATCGGGTTCCGGCGTTGGTCGCCGATCTCATTGGTCGCCGGGTCGATGTGTTCGTGACACCGGACCCCGGTGCCACGATCGCGGCCAAGAAAGCAACGACGACCATTCCGATCGTCTTTGTTACCGTCGGAGATCCGGTTGGCTTGGGGTTGGTGGAGCGCCTGAACCGGCCGGGCGGCAACGTCACCGGCATTGCCGACTTTGAGGGGCTCCCCGGGAAGAAGTTGCAGCTGCTGCAAGAGCTGGTCCCCGCCGTCACCCGGATCGGGTATCTGGTTGACCACAAGACTTCGTTTTGGCCGGGGGAGCTGGAGCGCGTCGTCAACGCCGGGAAAACGCTTGGCATCGAGGTCATTTTGCTGCCGGCGGACCAGCCCGAAGAGATCGAGCCGGCCCTCGCCACCGCCAAGCGAATGGGCATTGGCGCGATCCTCGTCCAGAAGCCCTCAACA
>CAYMRQ010000096.1:986-10343 GCA_964392845.1 uncultured Rhizobium sp. | reverse complement strand
TTTTAGAGCTTCTCGCTCGTTTCGCGCTGCCGGGCACGTGTCCCCCTCAGTCGTCGCCGGCGCAGGGCTGCTTAATGGACTATACCGCGACGGACGAGGTCTACTTGGCAGGCACTCAAGTCGGCCGCATCCTCAAAGGCGCCAAACCCGCCGAGCTGCCGGTCATGCAGCCGACCAAATTCGCGCTGGCCATCAATCTGAAAACAGCGACGGCGCTAGGGATTAGCGTGCCGCCCGCGCTGTTCGCCCGCGCCGACGAGGTGATCGAGTAGGGCAACCCCGACCCGTCCGCTTCGCGGACTCCCTCCCCCGCTGGCGGGGGAGGGGCGGGGTGGGGGCTACCTGGCGCTCAGTACGGGCTGGTGCTGCCGCCGGCCGCCGGCTTTGACGGCTCACCGCCGCGCATCTCGGCCACGGCGCCGGCCGCGCCCATCGTCACAAAGCGGGTGTCGCCGCCGACCGTGACGAACTTGAAGCCCATCGCGATCATCCGCTTGGCGTAGGAAGGCGAGCCGCAATGGATGCCGGGCTGGACATTGTGGCGCTTGCAGCCGTCGAGCACCTTTTTCAGCGCCGCCATCATCCAATCGTCGGGCTTGTCGCCGCCCGGCGGATGGCCGTAGGAGATCGAGAGATCGGACGGCCCGACATAGACCGCATCGAGGCCGTGGACCGGCAGGATCTCGTCGAGCTTGTTGATCGCCTCGGCGGTCTCGATCATGCCGAAGGCGACGACGATGTCGTTGGCCTTGGCGTGGTAATCCGACCCGCCGTAGAGCGCGGCGCGGATCGGCCCCGAGCTGCGGTGGCCGAGCGGCGCATAACGCATCGAGTCGACGAATTTCAGCGCCTCGTCGCGATTGTTGATCATCGGGCAGATGATGCCGTAGGCGCCGGCGTCGAGCGCCTTCTGGATATGCGCCGGGTCGTTCCACGGCACCCGCACCAGCGGCACCGTATTGGTGGTCGAGATGCCCTGCAGCATCGTCACCATCATCGAGTAGTCGATCATGCCGTGCTGCATGTCGACAACCAGCGAATCCCAGCCGGCATGGGCCATGACCTCGGCGGAAAAGCTGGAGGGGATGCCCAGCCAGCTGTTGACGACGGCCCGGCCCTCCGCCCAGATCTCCCGCACTCCATTCGCGCGCGCCATAGGGGTCCCTCCAAGATGCCGCGTTAAGCTTTCGCCGATCCCGCCAGCTAAGCGGGCGGGTGTCAAGTGCCGCCCGGCGGTCACGGATCGCGGGGGTCAGGCGTCGTGGGTGGCCGCGATCCTGCCGGCGATATCGGCCCGCCATTCCTCGATCGGCTTGAACCCCGGCTTGTCGCGGCAATAGGCTTCGGTCTCGCGGTACAGCTGATCCTCGGGCTTGTCGAGGTCGATCGCGAAGCCGCAGGGCTGCGGCACATACCAGGGCGTGTCGCAGAACATCTCGATGCGGTTGCCCTCGGGGTCGGTGAAATAGACCGACCAGGCGTTGCCGTGGCACCGCGGATCGATGACCTTGCAGCCGGCCTCGCGCACCTTGCGAAAGACGCGCTGCACGTCGCCGAGCGTGCCGACGTTGAACGATACCTGCTGCACCATCGGCGTCTCGAGGTCGGTCTTGCGCCCCGGGACCAGCACCACCTGGTGATGGTCGCTGGGGTTGCGGGAGAGGAAGGTGATGCGGCCCTCGGGCCCGGCATCGCTGACCACGAACCCGAGAACATGCGTGTAGAAGTCGATCATCTTCGGCACGTCGGCGACGTAGAGCCCGACATGGCTGAGGCGCGGTGCTGTCTCGTGCGGCATGGTCATGCACTCCCTACCCGGATGGGTTCGCTCCGGCGCGCGGCCGGACGGCCCGATCAATACCCGAACTTGCCCGTGCCCGCCAGTTCGGCGGAACGTGACCTGGCAAGATCGGGGCCGCTGTTATCCCAGCACTTCCTTGTTCACGACGTTTTCGCGGTTGGTTTTGCCGTCGAGGACGGAGAGGAGGTTCTGCGCGGTGACGATCGCCATGCGGTCGACCGCCTCGCGGGTCACCCCGGCGACGTGCGGGGCAGCGATGAAGTTCTTGAGCTTCAATAGCGGGTTGTCGACCGGGGTCGGCTCCTGGTCGAAGACATCGAGCGCGGCGCCGGCGATCTGGTTGCGGCTGAGCGCGTCGTGCAGCGCCATTTCGTCGACGATGCCGCCCCTCGCGGTGTTGACGAGAAACGCGGTTCTTTTCATGCGAGCGAGCCGGGCAGCGTTGAAGAGGCCGATCGTCTCCGGCGTTTTCGGGCAGTGGATCGTGATGAAATCGGCGCGCGCGACCGCTTCGTCGAGATCGCCGACCGGCTCGTAGCCCATGCCGCGGATCGTCTCGGAGTACATATAGGGGTCGTAGACCAGCACATTCATCTCCATCGCGCTGAGCCGCTTGGCCGAACGCGTGCCGATCTTGCCGAAGCCGATGATGAGGGCGGTCTTGCCGTAGAGGTCGACCGGCATCTCGTTGTAGCGGTCGCGCCAGCGCCCCTCCTTGACCAGTGTGTCCATCGCCGCGCCGCGCCGCGCCAGCGACATCAACAGGAACACGCCGGCCTCGGCGACGCTGACCGAATTGGCGGTGCCGGCGATCATCAGCGGCAGTTTGCGCGCGGTCAGCGCCGGCACGTCGACCGCGTCGTAGCCGACCCCGATGCGGGCGACGACTTCGAGGTTCGCCCCGGCATCGAGCTCGGGATTGCTGAACGGCTGGACCGACAGCGCTACCCCGGCGACGTCTTCCAGGAGCTTGTGCAACTCGGCTTTTGGCCCGGTCACGTCGTAGGGCACGCCCTCGACATCCTCGCGCGCCTCGACGATCGCCCAGCCGGCCTTCGCCATCGTGATCGGCAGCAGCAGCTTCTTGATGTTGGTCTGGGTCGTGACGGCCATGGGGGTTTCCTCGGAGAAGGTTGGGATCACAAATTTGACAGGTGGCGGATCGCCGCGACATAGGCGCGGTTCCAGGTCGGGCTCAGCATCACCTCGTTCATCACGAGCCGCTTGGGCAGAAGGGCGATGTAGAGGATAAGATCGGCGCAATCCCCGGGCTGCACCATGCGGGCGCGCTCCTCGGGGCTGACCGGGTTCGGCCGCTGGTCGAGGATCGCGGTCGCCACCTCGCCAGGGAGAAAGACACAGGAGCGGATGCCATGCACGCATTCCTGCATGTTGATCGAATGGCTCATCGCGACGATGCCGTGCTTGGCGGCGGTATAGAGCGGCCCGGGAAAGCCGCCAATGAAGCGTCCGGCCATCGAGGCGGTGTGGATGATCAGGCCGTTCTCCTGCGCCCGCATGATCGGCAAGGCAACCGTGACGCATTGGGCGGCGGCCGCCAGATTGCCGGTGATCATCAGATGCGCGTTTTCCGGGGTCAGCTTGTCCCAATGCCGGTCGTTGATGTTGATCCCGGCATTGTTGATCAGGATGTCGAGGCGGCCGATCTCGGTCCGGATGAATTCGCCGATCTGGCGCACCACCTCCGGCTGTGTCAGATCGCCGGGCTGGACATGGGCGGTGCCGCCCAATGCGCGGATCTGCCCGGCGACCGCGTTGAGCGGGGCCTGCCGTCGCCCGGTCAGCACGATCTCAGCGCCTTCCCGCGCCAGCGCCAATGCCGCCGCCTCGCCGATGCCGCTGCCGCCGCCCGTCACCCATGCGACTTTGCCCTCGAGCTGCGGCACCGTTGTCTCCACGGAATGATTTAGGGTTGTCGAGAGCGCGCTTTCGCCGAGCAGGCTCGTATAATTCGCCAAGCCTGTCAAAATCTTCGGTCACGATCGGAAGCCGGCTACGGTCTTGGCCCAGCGGCGAGCCGGCGATCGATCAGCCCGCCTGGGGGCCAGGTGCGGGTATCGGAAGCGTTGAACGTTCCGGCTTGCCCGAAAGCGACAGCAGCAATATCGGCAGCAGGCCGAGTGCGATCATCGCCAGCGCGGCGACCGCCCCGTCTTCGTAGACGCCCCGTGAGGCCTCGCCATACAGGAAGGTGGCCAGCGTTTCGGTGTTCAACGGGCGGAGCAGCAGTGTCGCCGGGAGCTCCTTGACGCATTCGATGAACATGAGCAGCGCAGCTGAGCCGATGGTTGTCCGCAACAGCGGCCAATGAATATGGCGCGCGACCGATGAGGCGCCGGCACCAAGCAGCTGGGCCGCTTCGTCCAGCGCCCGCGGCAGCTTCGCGTAGCCGGCCTCGACGGCACTGGTCGGTATTGCCAGAAAACGCGCTAAATAAGCCAGCAACAGCCCGAGGGGGGACGCCAGCAGCAAGGCCCCGCGCAAATTCTCCATGCCGATCAGGCCGATGACGGCGTCAGCCGCCGAGAGGACTCCGAGCAAGCCGACGGCAACGACGGTGCCGGGCACCGCATAACCGGTCTGCACGATGCGAACAGGTGCGTTTACGCGTGCATATCGCTGACAAAAGGCAAGAGCAAACCCAGCCACAACCGCAAGCACGGTCGCGGCAGCCGCGAAGCGCGCGCTGTTCCAGGCGTACGATAGCAGCAACGGCGACACGCCGCGATCCGATACTCTCGCCCAGGCCAGAAGCAAAAGATGCATGGCCGGCGCGGCAAAGCCCAACACGACCGGGATCGCGCACGCCGCCGCCGCGAGGGTGCCCGCGACCGGCCCGAGTTGTTGTGCGGCGAGCGGGCGCGAGGTCCCGGAGACATAGGCCCGGCCGACCCGCGACCGGTAGGTCAGCAGCAACACGCCGGCTACCGGCACCAACATCGCCAAGGCGATCTGCGCCGCCCCCTCGACCGAACCGCGGGTCGCCCAGGTCACGTAGACCGAAACGGTCAAACTTTGCACACCGAGAAGCTCGCACGCGCCGATGTCGCCGAGCGTCTCCATCAGGGCCAGACCGGATCCGGCGGCTATTGCAGGCCGCGCCAGCGGGACGGCGATCTGGACAAAGACTCGCCCGCTCGATCCGCCGAGTATCCGGGCGGCTTCCAGCACCTCCGCCGATTGCATCAGGAAATTGGCGCGGACAAAGAGGTAGACGTAGGGATACAAAACGAAGCCGAACAACAGGATGGCACCGCCCAGCGAGCGGAACTCCGGCAGTCGCAGATCCTGAGGGCCGGACGCGCCGAGGAACACGCGCAGCACCGACTGCAGCGGCCCGACAGGGTGCAGCAGATCGAGGTAGGCATAGGCGATGATATAGACCGGTGTCGCCAACGGCAGCAGAAGCGCCCAGGAGAGCGCATTTCGGCCGGGGAAACGATAGGCCGTAACGAGCCAGGCCGTACCGGTGCCAACCGCGATGACGATCGCGCCGGTACCAGCGAGCAGCAGCGCCGTCTCGCGTGCGGCTTCAGGCAGCACATAATTGATCAAATGCGGCCAGAGCGCACCCGAACCCCGGGACGCGATGGCAACCAGGGCACCGAGGGGGAGCAACACGGCGAGCGCGATGCCCCAGCCAAGCACGGCGAGCCCGCGGGGTCCGCGCCCGGCGCCGAGCCCCCTCACTGCAGTAGCAGCGATCTCAGGGCCTCAGCGATCGAAGCCGAGGCGGTCGACCAGGAGGCTGGCCTCTTCTCGCTTGGCCGCAATCGTGGTGAGCGGCGTCGGGTCGATCTTGAGCGGACCGAAGCTTGCGGTGATCGGGTCGAGGGGGACGCCCGCGCGGACCGGATACTCGAAATTGGCTTCGGCATAGATCCGTTGCGCCTCGGGCGTCGCCAGATACTCGAGCAGGCGGAGCGCTTCGGCCCGGTTCGGCGCATGCCGCGCGACCGCCGCCCCGGAAATATTGACATGCGTGCCCGCCCGGTCCTTGAAGGTCGGCAGGATCACGCGTATGGCCTCGCCCCAGCGCTTCTGTTCCGGCCCCCCGGTGCCGGACAGCATCAGCCCGGCATAATAGGTGTTCGACAGACCCGCATCGCAGATCCCGGCGGAGATGTCGCGGGCGACGTCGCGATCGCCGCCGGCGGGCCGCCGCGCCAGGTTCGCCTTCAGCGCCTTGAGGTATTCGGTCGTCGCGGGCTCGCCGTGTTTCGCGATCATCGCCGCGAATAATGCGGTGTTGTAGGGGTGCTGGCCACTGCGCGTGCAGATCTTGCCGTGCCAGCGCTGATCGGCCAGGGCCTCGTAGGTCATCGTCGCGTCGTTGACCCGTTCCTTGGAAACAAAAATGGCGCGGGCACGCAGCGAGAGCGCAACCCAGTTTCCGTCGGGATCGCGCAGGGAAGCGGGGATCGCGTCCTCCAGGATGGCGGATCGGATCGGCTGGGTGACCCCGCGCTTGACCAGGTCGACCAGGTTGCCGATGTCGACGACCATCAAGACGTCGGCTGGCGAGGAGGCGCCCTCGGCGGCCACCCGTTCGGCCAACCCCGTATTCAGGAAGACGGTGTTGACCTTGATCCCGGTCTTCCCGGTGAAGCTGTCGAGCAACGGCTGGAGCAGCCCCGACTCTCGCGTCGAATACAGGTTCACCTCCGCTGCCGCCGCGCCGGCCGGGGCGACGATCGGGGCGATGATCGCGGCGAACATCACGAGCAGTGCGGTCCGTGCACAGGGCGCGGGTGGGCGCATCTGAAAGGCTCCGTCCAATTGCGAATGCCTCTTATTATGAGCTACCCCTGCCGGGTTGCCAATGCAGCAAGCCGCCCGCGCCATTCCGTCGCAGGTGGGCGCCATTGCCAGCGACAGCGCCTGTCGGTAGCGCCTTGCCGGGACCACCGCGAAATCCGATGCTGGAGCGAACGACTTCCCGGAGGCCCAGCCATGCCGACGACCTTCCTGATGCTGCCGCCGCAGACCGAGACGACCCGCGAGTGGGCCCGCCGGCTCGCGGACGCGACCCCCGAGCTCGAAATCATCGCGCCCGAGACGATGGAAGGCGCCGAGCAGGCGATCGCGATGGCCGAGGGCGCCTGTGGCGCGATCCCGCCGGCCTTGTTGGCGCGCGCCGACAAGCTGCGCTGGCTGCAGGCGCCGCAAATCGCCCCGCCGGCCGGCTATTATTACCGCGAGCTGATCGAGCATCCGGTCGTCGTCACCAATATGCGCGGGATGTTCAACGACCATATCGGCGCGCATGTGATGGCGTTCGTGCTCGCCTTTGCGCGCGGCCTGCAGGTCTATCTGCCGCAGCAGCTGCGCCGGGATTGGCGCAAGCTGCCGCGCGACACCGGCGTCATCCACCTGCCCGAGGCGACCGCGCTCATTGTCGGGGTCGGCGGGATCGGAGCCGAGGTGGCGCGCCTCGCCAGCGCCTTCGGGATCCGCGTGATCGGGGTCGACGAGCGCCGCACCGAGGCGCCCGAGGGGGTCGCCGAATTGCACCGCGCCGCCGCGCTCGACGAATTGTTGCCGCGCGCCGATTTCGTGATCCTGACCGTGCCGCACACGCCCGAGACCGAGGGCTTCATGAACCGCGCGCGGTTTCAGCGCATGAAGAAGGGCGCCTTCTTCATCAATATCGGCCGCGGCATGACGACAAGGCTCGACGATCTGGTCGCCGCGCTCGAGGCCGGCGAGATCGCCGGCGCCGCGCTCGACGTCTTCGAACAGGAGCCGCTCCCGGCCGACCACAAGCTGTGGACCATGCCGGGGGTGCTGATCACGCCGCACACCGCCGGCTATGGCCCCTATCTCGATAACCGCCGCTACCAGATCCTGGCCGACAATTGCCGGCGTTTCCTCGCCGGAGAGGCGCTGCGCAACCTGGTCGACAAGTCGCGCTGGTTCTGAGGAGCGAGACGCCGATGGACATCCGGGTCGAGCGGCAGGGGCGCCACATCGCTGTCGTGACCATCGCCAACGAGCCCCGCCGCAATGCAATGACCCGGGCGATGCTGGCCGACCTGGCGGGATTGTGGGACCGGCTCGATGCGGATGAGGACTGCCGCGTTGTGGTCCTGACCGGCGCGGGGGACAGGGCGTTTTCCTCCGGCGCCGACCTCGCCGGCGACATGAGCGCCAGCCCGGAGACGGCGCGGATGATCAGCCGTGCGCTGCTGAAGGACACCGCGTTTGCCAAGCCGATCGTCGCCGCGGTCAACGGCGATTGCATTGCCGGCGGGGTCGAACTTTTGCTGTCCACCGATATTCGCGCCGCGGTGCCGGATGCCCGCTTCGGCCTCCCCGAGGTCAGATGGTCGATCTACCCGTTCGGCGGTGCCACGGTGAAGCTCACGCAGCAGATCGGCTATGTGCATGCGATGGATCTGTTGTTGACCGGGCGGCTCGTCGATGCCGCGTTTGCCGAGCGGGTCGGCCTCGTCAACGCGGTGGTCGAACGCGACCGGCTGATGCACTGGGCGCTCGAAACCGCCGCGGCGATCGCCGCCAACAGCCCCGCCGCGGTGCAGGCCGTGCGCACCCAGATCAGCGGCTCGATCGCCGATTACGCCCGGAGCCGCGAGCCGCTCGAGCAGGTGCTCGGCGACCGGGTCCGCGCCAGCCGCCACTTCGCCGAAGGCATCGCTGCCTTCCGGGAAAAGCGAAAGCCGGATTACAGCTGAGCGCCCCCACCCCAACCCTCCCCGCTTTGCGGTCGCTTGCGGGAGAGGGTCAGGGAGGGGGCGGGAGAGGGAGAGGAGTTAGCACGCCCGATGCTGCGGAAAACGCTTGCTCCAATTCACCCGGACGGCTGGAAGTTCATCGCCGCCGCGGCGCTGGCGACAATGGTTCTCTTCCTGCTCTGGGCGCCGGCCGGCTGGGCCGGGCTGACCCTGACGCTGTGGGTGGCGTATTTTTTTCGCGATCCCTGGCGGGTGACACCGACCCGTCCGGGGCTGATCGTCAGTCCGGCCGATGGGATCGTGGTCTCGCTGGCGCCGGCATCGCCCCCGCCCGAACTCGAGATGGGCAGGGGCCCGGTGCCGCGGATCGGCATCTTTCTCAACCTGTTCGATGTCCACGTCGCGCGCGCGCCGGTCGGCGGCAGGGTCGCTGCGCGGCGCTACACCAAGGGGCGGTTCGTCAACGCCAGCCTCGACAAGGCGAGCCTCGATAATGAACGCTTGGCGCTGCGCATGGCCCCAGCCGAGGCGCCCGAGATCGCTTTTGTGCTGATCGCCGGACTGGTGGCGCGGCGCATCGTCTGCCCGGCCTATGAGGGTCAGCTGCTCGCCGCCGGGGAGCGCATCGGCCTCATTCGCTTCGGCTCGCGGGTCGACGTCTATATCCCGCCGCCTTACGTGCCGCTGGTCGCGCTTGGCCAGCGCATGATCGCTGGCGAGACCGTGCTCGCCGACCTTCTGGCCGCGGATCGAGATCCGGTGGTCGCCGGCCGTCAGTGTCGGCAGTGGCACGCGGATGCTCACGAAGGCGCGCCCGTCGACGGAGACGTCCTGGAGGCC
>CAYMRQ010000096.1:0-976 GCA_964392845.1 uncultured Rhizobium sp. | reverse complement strand
GCTCGCCGACCGGCTGGCCCCACCGCTAGCCGGACAGCCGGCGCAGGGCGGCGTCGCGCACTGATCGCCCCTGGGATCGCCCCTGGGATCGCCCCGGGGATCGCCCCTGGGATCAGCTGATCCGCAGCCTCGGGAATTGGTGTACACTCCCCGGCGAGACACGGGTGATGAGAGGGTCCACAGCAATGCGTTCGCCCAGGGTGCGGATGCGCGGGCGGGTGCGGCGGCCGCGGATGCGGCGCCGGCTGTCTCATCTGTCGGTCAACCGCATGTTGCCCAACGTGCTGACCCTGTTGGCGCTGTGCGCCGGGATGACGGCGATCCGCTTCGCGGTCAACGGCGACTTCCAATACGCGGTGTTCGCGATCATCGCTGCCGGCATTTTCGACGGGCTCGACGGCCGCCTGGCTCGGCTGTTGAAGGCGACCTCGCAATTCGGCGCCGAGCTCGACAGCCTCGCCGACTTCATCAGCTTCGGGGTCGCCCCGGCCGTGGTCCTCTATCTGTGGACGATGGCGGCCTTGCACAGCATCGGCTGGGCGATCGTCTTGTTCTTCGCGGTCTGTTGCGCGTTGCGCCTGGCGCGCTTCAATACCCAGCTCGCCGCCGAGCCGCCGCCTTATGCCGCCAATTTCTTCAGCGGCGCGCCGGCGCCGGCCGGCGCCGGCCTGATCATGCTGCCGATGTTCATCAGCTTCGAATGGGGCGACTGGATCGCGCGCTCGCCTTACCTCAATGCGGTGTGGATCAGCGGCGTCGCGCTGATGATGGTCAGCACCGTGCCGACGGTGTCGTTGAAGCGCATCCGGATCCCGCACCATTTGGTGATACCGAGCCTGCTTGGCATCGGCGTCATGACCGCGTTTCTCACCACGGCGCCGTGGCCGACGCTGACTTTTGTCGGGGCGGTCTACCTCGGCTCGATCCCGCTGACGTACGCGGTCCCCTATTGCGTGACGATGTGGGCGCCCTGGGC
>CAYMRQ010000095.1:4817-16471 GCA_964392845.1 uncultured Rhizobium sp. | reverse complement strand
AGGCGAAAACCTGAGTCCGACAGGCTGCTAGAAGATCACGCCATGAAATGCGCTCGTGGTCGCGTATCAGTGTCCGGCCGTCTGAGCCTTCCGGCTGAATTCCGCAAGGCTGTCGGCCTTGAGCACGGCGGCAACGTCGTGATCGAGCTGGATGAAGGCGAGATCCGAATCCGGACGGTTCATGAGTCTGTCGCGCGCGCCCAGGCCCTTGCCCGCAAGTTGTTCGCCGACAAACCCGAGGTTTCGGTCGATAACTTCCTCGCCGAACGGCGGCGAGACTGGGGCGAGGAATGATCCTTGCCGTTCTCGACGCCTCGGCTTTGATCGCATTGATCCTCAGAGATCCGGGCGCCGAGATCGTCGAGGCAGTTCTCACCGACTCTGCGGTCAGTGCGGTGAACCTCGCTGAGGTCGTTGGCTTCCTCGCGCGCAACGGAACGACCGGACCGGACATCCGCAAATTGATGGACGCTGTAGAGTCGGAAATTGTGCCATTCGATCCGGAGCTGGCCTACGCGGCAGGATTGTTGGTGCCCGCGACAAGAGCTGCGGGACTGTCTCTCGGAGACCGCGCCTGCCTCGCCCTCGCAATTCGGCTCGGCGTCAAAGCGCTGACGACGGATCGAGCGTGGCCGCGCATCGCGGCCGCGGCGCAGGTCGAAATCCAGCTGATCCGCTGATCACTCGGATGGCTCGCGCAGCCCCAGCAGGCGGCGGGCCAGCACGAGGTGAGGCTTGTCGATCATCCTGCCGTCGAGGGCGAGGGTGCCGGCATCGGGTTGGGCGGCAAAGGCGGCGACGACGCGCTCGGCCCACTCCCGCTCGGCCGGGCTGACCGAGAACGCCTCGTTGATGATGGCGAGCTGGGCCGGATGGATCGCCATCTTGGAAACAAAGCCGGAACGCCGCGCCGCAAAGGATTCGGCCCTGAGCCCTCCATCGTCCTTGAAATCGGTATAGATCGTGTCGATCGCCACGACGTGCGCCGCCGACGCCGCCAGCAGGCACAGCGAGCGCGCCAGCTGGTAAGGGCCGTCATAGAGGCCGTCGATCGTGCGGTTGCTGCCGCCGATGCAGGCCGAGAGATCCTCGGCGCCCCAGGTGATCGCTTCGAGGCGGGGCGACACGCCGGCATAACCGCCGAGCGCGAAGACCGCGGCGGGCGTCTCGGTGGCGATCGCGATGATGCGGATGGCTCCGATGGGCGCCCCGGCCGCCGTCTCGAAGGCCGAGAGGTAATGGTCGGCCGTGCGGACATCCTCGGGCAGGCATTTCGGCAAGAGGATGCCATCGGGCCGGCCGGGAACCGTGGCGGCGAGATCGTCGAGGGCCAGCCCGCTCGCCAGCGGGTTGATCCGCACATAGCGGCGAATCCGCTCCGAACCGTGCGCGTCGAGAAATTTGCGGGTCTGCCGGCGCGCGATCGGGCGGTTCGCGGCCGCGACCGAGTCTTCGAGGTCGAGGATCAGCGCATCGGCGCCGGATTCGAGGCCGCGCGCGAGCTTCCTCTCGCTATCGGCCGGAACAAACAGCAGCGAGCGCATCGGCGCCTCCCTCCTGGTTTGTCATTCCCGCGAAGGCGGGAATCCAGGGATCCGAGGCTCGGTCGCCCGCCCTGGACCCCCGCTTTCGCGGGGGTGACGACGGTTTCTACTGCGGCCTCGTCTTCATCAGCGCGGCGCGGCGGCAGATCGCCACGGTCTCGCCGCGCTGGTTGAGGCCGATATGCTCGAACTCGACAATCCCGGCATCCGCGCGCGACTTGCTGCGCCGCGTCGCGATCACCGTCGTCGTCGCCCGGATCGTGTCGCCGTGAAACACCGGCTTGGGAAAGCGCACATCGCTCATGCCGAGATTGGCGACCGTGGTGCCCAGCGTCGTGTCGCCGACGCTGATGCCGATGACCAGCCCCAGGGTGAAGATGCTGTTGACGAGCGGGCGGCCGAACTCGGTCGTCTTGGCGAATTCGGCGTCGAGATGCAACGGCTGCGGGTTCATCGTCAGGCTGGTGAACAGCACGTTGTCCATCTCGGTGACGGTGCGGGTCAGCGCGTTCTCGAAGATTTTGCCTTCCGTGAACTCCTCGAAATAGAGCCCGGCCATTGTCACACCCCCTTGAATACCGGCCGGCGCTTTTCGACAAAGGCGGCGACCGCCTCCTTGTGGTCCTCGGTGAAGGCGCAGCGCGCCTGGTGCGCGGCTTCGAGGTCGAGCACGGTCTGGAAGCTCTCGGTCTCGGCGGCGAGCAGGTTGCGCTTCATGTAGCCGAGCGCGACAAGCGGGCCGTCGGCGATGCGGCGCGCCAGCGCCATCGTTTCGGCTCGCAGCTCGTCATCGCCGACGACCCGGTTGACGATGCCGAGTTCGCCCGCCTTGTCGGCGTCGATGATGTCGGCAGTGAAATAGAGTTCGCGCGCCTTTGCCGTGCCAATGAGCCGCGTCAGGCTCCACGAGCCGCCGTAATCGCCGGAATAGCCGATCCGGGCAAAGGCGGTGCCGAACCGCGCCGCCTTGCCGGCGATCCGAAGGTCGCAGGCCAGCGCCAGGCCGAGCCCGGCGCCGGCGACCGGGCCGTTGATCATCGCGATCACCACCTTGGGCATCGTGCGCAACAAGAGCGGCAGCCGATGCGCCCGGCGCAAGCCCTCGACCCGGTCCTCAAAACTCTGGTTGGCGCCGCGGCTCTCCATCGTCTTCACGTCGCCCCCGGCGCACCAGCCGCGCCCGGCCCCGGCGATGACGATCGCGCCGACGCTGTGATCGGTGGAGAGGCGCTCCAGCGCCTCGGTCAACCCCGCGGTCATCGCCGGCGACAGCGCGTTGAGCCGCTCGGGGCGGTTGAGGGTGAGGGTGGTAATGCCGTTTTCGGTGGTTTCGAGCAGGTCTGTCATGGCGGGTCTCCTGGCAGGCGTCGCGGGATCATAGCTCACCACGGAGACACGGAGGACAAGGACAGAAAAATTCTCCGCATTCCCGGCGAAAGCCGGGACCCACCCATCCACCGCTCGTGCAGTCGCCCGGTGGGTCCCGGCTTTCGCCGGGAATGCGGTCTCGATTGCGAATGTCCTGTCTCTGTGGTGAAGCTTGGATCGAGATTGCTTCGCTTCGCTCGCAATGACAGAAACGGGGCGGCAAATTGCGTTGCCTGGAGTCGCTGGTGGAAACCGTTCGCGTCGTCTGTGCGCATGACTGCCCGGATATGTGCTCGCTGTTGGCCGAGGTCGAGGGTGGCCGCGTGCTGCGCATCAAGGGCGACCCGGAGCAGCCGTTCACCGCCGGCTTTGCCTGCGCCAAGGTCAACCGCGACGCCGAGCTGGTGCATTCGCCCGAGCGGCTCCAAACGCCGCTGCGCCGCACCGGTAAGAAGGGCGAGGGCAAGTTCACGCCGATCAGCTGGGATTCGGCGCTCGACGAGATCGTCGGGCGCTGGCAAAGGATCATTGCCGAGTCGGGCCCCCAGGCGCTGCTCGGCTATGCCTACAGCGCGCATCAGGGGCAGATGAACCGCGGCCTTTTGCTCGGCCTCTTCCATGCGCTCGGCACGAGCCGCCTCATTGCCGGCACGGTGTGCGACACCTGCTGCGAGGAAGCCTGGAACATGACGGTCGGGCCGGTCGGCGGCGCCGACCCGGAAGCGGTCGATGGGTCCGATCTGATCGTCTCCTGGGGGGCCGACCTCGTCGCCACCAACGTCCATTTCTGGGCCAGGGTCGAGGCGGCGCAGAAGCGCGGCGTCAAGCTCGTCGTCATCGATCCGCGCAAGAGCCGCACCGCGCGTCTCGCCGATCGCCACCTGCAAATCCGCATCGGCACCGATGCCGCGCTGGCGCTTGGGGTCATGCACATCCTGGCGCGTGACGGGCTGGTCGACCGGGCCTACATCGCCGCGCACACATCGGGCTTCGACCGGCTCGAAGCCGAAATATTGCCGCGCTTTCCGCCGGAACGGGTGGCCGCGATCACCGGGCTGGCCGAAGCCGACATCGAGGGCTTCGCCGGGCTCTACGGCGCGGCCGAGCGCTCGTTCATCCGCCTCGGCGAAGGCATGACCCGCCTCGCGCGCGGCGGCGAAGCATTGCGCGCGGTGGCGCTGCTGCCCGGCCTGACCGGGGCCTACGGCCGGCGCGGCGGCGGCGCCCTCCTGCTGACCGCAGCATCATGCGAGCTGAATTACGCCGCATTGCGCAAGCCGTCCGGGCCGGAAGCGACCCGCCTGGTCAATCACCTGCGGCTCGGCGACGCGCTGTTGACCATGAATGACCCGCCGTTGCGCGCCCTGTTCATCGCCGCCAACAACCCGGCGGTGACCTGCCCCGATGCCGGCAAGGTGCGCCGGGGGTTGGCGCGCGAGGATCTCTTCACCGTCGTCCACGACCCGTTCCTGTCGGTGACCGCGCGCTATGCCGATATCGTCTTGCCGGCCGCGACCTATCTCGAAAGCGAGGACCTCTACCGCGCCTACGGGACCTATTACCTGCAATACGCACCGGCCGCCGTGGCGCCGCAGGGCGATTCCTGGTCCAATTTCCGTCTGGCGCAGGAATTGGCGCGGCGCATGGGGCTGACTGACCCGGTGTTCCGCATGGCGCCACGCGAGGTCATGGCGGAGCTGTTTCGCGGCGCCAAAGGCGCGGTCGCCACGCTCGATCTCGACGCGGTGCGCTCGGGCCGGCCGATCCGCCTCGCGCCCGGTGCAGATGCCTTGGGCGGCCAGGAATTCCGCACGCCATCCGGCAAGCTTGAATTCTACTCCGGGCAGCTGGCGGCCCAAGGCCTGTCGGCGATGCCGGACTGGCAGCCCGACCCGCAAGAGGAACGCGATGCGGCGCGCTGGCCGCTGCGGCTATTGACCGCGCCCGGTTATTTCCAGAGCCACACCGCCTATTCCGGCGTCGGGTTCCTGCGCCGCCGCGAAGGTCCGCCCTCGTGCATCCTGCACTCCGACGAGGCGCGAAGCCGCGGTCTCGCCGACGGCGCGCGGGTGCGCCTCTTCAATGAGCGCGGCGCGGTCGGCCTGGTGCTCAAAATCAGCGACGAGGTGCTGCCCGGTGTCGTGCTGGTGCCCGGCCAGCGCCCCGATGGCGAGACCGTCTCGGGCACCGTCAACATGCTGTGCTCGGACCGCTACACCGATCTCGGAGAGGGCGCGACGTACCAGAGCAATTTTCTGGATGTCGCCGCGTGGTGACGTGCGTCGCAAAAAGCCCCTCACCCTCCCAGCCCTGCGGGCCGGGCCCCTCCCTCTCCCCGCAAGCGGGGCGAGGGTTTCGGGCGCCAATGACCCCCTCGCCCCGCTTGCGGGGAGAGGGTTGGGGTGAGGGGCTCTCGGCAATCGTGGCTGGTGCCGTCGAATTCTGCGTAGGCGGTGTGGCGCCTCGCGCGCTACCTTAGCGCGACGGCGAGCGCCCAGCGGCGCAGTATTAAGGGGCAGAAAAATGAAATACGACGTGATTTCGGCCGATTGCCATGTCGATCTGATCTGGCTGCCGCCCGATCTCTTTACCGCAAACGCGCCGGCCGCGCTCAAGGAGCGCATGCCCTATGTCACCGATGGGCCGCGCGGCAAGGAATGGGTGACCAGGAACGGCGCCTCGTTCGGCTTGATGAACGGGATGGGCTCGGCCGGCCGAAAATATGAGCCGGGCAAGATCCATCGCTCCGACCGGATGGCCGCGACCGGGCTTTACGCGGACGGCGACAAGGGCGTCCGCCGCCTCACCGACCCCGATCTCCGGCTGAAAGACCAGGACCGTGACGGCGTCCAGGCCGAGGTGCTGTACGGCATCCTCGGCGCGACGATGCGGCTCAACGACGACGAGGCGGCCGGCGAGATGCTGCGCATCTACAACGACTGGCTCGCCGCATTTTGCAGCGCCCATCCCGAGCGCTATGCCGGCCTCGCCTGCATACCGAATCACGATACCGGCGCGGCGGCGAGCGAGATTGAGCGGGTCGCGCGGCGCGGCGCGGTGCGCGGGCTCGAAATCGCCCGCCAGCACGACATGACGCCGCTGTGGGACCCGTGGTGGAGCCCGGTGTGGGACGCCGCGGCGGCGAGCGGGTTGCCGGTGCATTTCCACACGATCGGCGGCCCCAGGCGGGATTATTCGAAGCTCTCCGGCACCACGCTGCTCGCCGCGCGCGCCGCCAGCATCACCAGCTTCCAGATGCACATGGCCGATGTCTTGATGTCGATCGTCTTTGCCGGGGTGCTCGAACACCACCCGCATTTGAAGATCGTGATCGGCGAGGCCGGCACCGGCTGGATCCCCTACATCCTCGACCGCATGGATGCCGAATGGGAGGACCAGTTCAAGGACCTCGACCTCAAGATGAAGCCGAGCGATTACTGGCGCCGCCAGTGCTACGCGACCTACCAGAGCGATCCCGTCGGGGTGAAACTGCTCGACGAGCTCGGCGAGGACAACATCATGTGGGGCTCCGACTTCCCGCATCCCGACGGGATCTGGCCGGATTCGCAGGAATACATCCAGAAGGAACTCGGGCACCTGCCGGAGGCGACCCGCAAGAAGATCGTCTGCGACAACGCCGCCAAGCTCTATCGGTTCGTGAATTAACGCCAGGTCAGCCCCCGCCCCGACCCTCCCCCGCAAGCGGGGGAGGGAGTTTTGGCGAGCGCTCGGTCAAACCCTCCCTCTCTGCCCGTCCCACATGCGAGAGGTCGCGCCATAGCCGTGCGACAGGAGAATCGCCGGAGCCGTGGCGCTGCCGTGGACTTCGTAGTGGATGGCGACGCCGTCACGATCGATCACAGGCACTGTGTTCCTCCTCTGCCGGTGAGGTATAGTCGCGCAAACACCCCCGGGTAGAGGAGAGGAAACGATGCGCTGGCTCAGATACGAGGCGGATGGGCACGAAGCCTACGGCATCATCGAGGGCGACGAAGTTGCCGAGGTCAAGGGCGATCCGTTCGTCGGCTATGAGAAGACCGCGACCAGGCGCAAGCTCGGCGCGGTCAAATTCCTCGTGCCGGTGATCCCCAAGACATTCTACGCGGCCGGGCTCAACTATGCCGAGCACGTCACCGAGATGGCCAAAAAGCGCGGCGAGGAGCCGAACATCCCGCCCAACGCCGATGTCGGCTATCGCGCCAACAACGCCCTCATAGCGCATGGCGAGAACATCGTGATCCCGAAGGACGCCGGCGACCTCGTGCAATACGAGGGCGAACTCGTCGCGGTGATCGGGAAAAAGGCCAAGCATCTGTCGGAAAAGGATGCGCTCTCGTGCGTGCTCGGCTGGACCATCGGCAACGACATGAGCGAGCGCACCTGGCAGCGCGGCGACCGCACGCTGTGGCGCGCCAAGAACACCGACACCTTCAAGCCGATGGGGCCGTGGATCGAGACCGATTTCGACCTCGACAAGGCGGAAACGACCGTGCGGGTCAATGGCAAGGTCGCCGACCATTTCCGTACCAACAACATGATCCACGGGGTCGCCAAGTTCATCAGCCGGATGTCGCAATATCTGACGCTCTACCCCGGCGACGTGGTGTGGATGGGCACCGAGGGCAGCCCGCAAAATTTGAAGCACGGCGACGTATGCGAGATCGAGATCACCGGCATCGGCACCTTGCGCAACCCGCTGGTGCGCGAGGGGATGTAGTCCTCTCATCCGTCATGGCCGGGCTTGTCCCGGCCATCCCAATGGAGCTCCACCGGGATCCCCGGGACAAGCCCGGAGATGACGAATTTCGGTCACGCGAGGCCCCCCATGAACCTGTTCGACCTCTCCGGCAAGGTCGCGATCGTCACCGGCTCGTCGCGCGGCATCGGCCGCGCGATCGCCGAGGGCTTTGCCGAAGCCGGCGCGCGCGTCGTGATCTCGTCGCGCAACCAGGCGCCGTGCGAGGAATTGGCGGCGGCGATCCGCGCCACGGGCGGCGAGGCGATCGCGGTGACCGCGCGCATCTCCGACAAGGCGCAGCTCGAAAACCTGGTCGCCAAGACAAAGGAGCAATGGGGCGGCGTCGACATCCTGGTCTGCAACGCGGCGATCAACCCGCATTACGGCCGGCTCGAAGACCTGACCGACCAGGTGTTCGAGCGGATGATGACCAACAACGTCTTGAGCAATCTGTGGCTGTCGAAGCTCGTTGTGCCCGACATGAAGGCGAAGGGCGAGGGCTCGATCATCTTCATCAGCTCGACCGGCGGGCTCAAATCCTCGACCGTCATCGCGATGTACGGCGTCACCAAGGCCGCCGACATCGCGCTGTGCCGCAGCCTCGCCGCCGAGTGGGGCCCGCTCGGCATCCGGGTAAACTGCATCGCGCCGGGGCTGATCGTCACCGAATTCGCCCGCGCCCTTTACGAGGACCCGGAGCGCCGCGCCCGGCGCGAGGCGGCGACGGCGCTGGGCCGCCTGGGGCAGCCGGAGGAGATCGCCGGCGCGGCATTGCTGCTGGCCTCGCGCGCGGGCTCGTACATCACCGGACACACCATCGTCGTCGATGGCGGCACAATGATCAAATGAGCGACAACATGGCATTTTCCCTGATCGATGACGATGCCGGCGCGGTGCCGCTGGTTGCAGTGTCGAAAGCCGGGCTGGCGGCGTGGCGCGAGGCGGCGCCGGCGGCCGAGCGCGACTGGGTGGCGGCGACCGGATTTACGGGCGAGGCCGGCAAGCTGGCGCTGGTGCCCGACAAGAAGGGCGGGCTCGGCCGGGTGCTGGTCGGCGTGGCCGAGGGCGAGGCGGCGATGTGGGCCTTCGCCGGGCTTTCCGACGCGCTGCCGGAAGGCAGCTATCGGATCGAGGCGCTGCCCGAGGGTGGCGACCCGACCCGGATCGCGCTCGGCTGGGCGCTCGGCAGCTATGCCTTCACCCGCTATCGCGAGAAGAAGCCGGGCGGCGCCCGGCTGGTCTGGCCGAAGGGCGCCGACCGCGCTGTGGTCGAGCATCTGGCCGGTGCGGTGTTCCTCGCCCGCGACCTCATAAACACCCCGGCCTCGGATATGGGACCGGCCGAGCTGGCCGCCGCCGCCGTTGAGGTCGCCGAAAAGGCCGACGCGCGACACCGGGTCATCTCGGGCGACGCGCTGCTCGCCGAGAATTACCCGATGATCCATGCCGTCGGCCGGGCCAGCGTGCGCGCCCCGCGGCTTGTCGACATCGTCTGGGGCGAGAAATCGGCGCCGAAGGTGACGCTGGTCGGCAAGGGGGTGTGCTTCGATTCGGGCGGGCTCGACCTCAAGGCTGCCTCGGGCATGCTCAACATGAAAAAGGACATGGGCGGCGCGGCGATCATGCTCGGGCTTGCCCGGGCGATCATGGCCGCCAAGCTGCCAGTGCGCCTGCGCGTCCTGCTGCCGATGGTCGAGAATGCGGTCTCCGGCAATGCGCTGCGGCCGCGCGACATCGTCAAGACCAGGAAGGGCCTGACCGTCGAGATCGGCAACACCGATGCGGAGGGCCGGCTCATCCTGTGCGATGCGCTCGCCGAGGCATCAAGCGAGCACCCCGCGTTGCTGGTCGACATCGCCACGTTGACCGGCGCCGCGCGGGTCGCGCTCGGCCCCGAATTGCCGGCCCTCTTCTGCAATGACGACAGTCTCGCATCGGCGCTCTCCGCCGCCGGCGCGGCCGAAGACGATCCGTTGTGGCGGATGCCGCTGTGGCGACCCTATCGGCGCAATCTCGACAGCAAGATCGCCGATCTCAACAATGTCTCGGACGGGCCGCAGGGCGGCGCGATCACCGCCGCGCTCTATCTGCAGGAGTTCGTCGAACCCGGCATCCCCTGGGCGCATCTCGATGTGATGGCGTGGAACAACCGCACCCGGCCCGGCCGGCCGGAAGGCGCCGAGGCACAGACCCTGCGCGCGCTCTACGCCCACATCGCGGGACGGTTTGCTGCTACTTGATCGGATTCACCACAGCCGAGCCACGGCGTAGGCTCCAAGAATTGCGTCGTTCGAGACGAGTGTCATATCCGCCATTATCGCTTGTGCGACCAATATTCGATCAAATGGATCTTTGTGGATCCGCGGCAGGTTGCCCGCAATTTGGCCGTGCCGAATTGAGATCGGCAACTCGTTGAAACCTTGCGCAGCAACGAACCCGGCGACATCGGCGGCAAGCAGCGCTGCTTGGGGCAGCTTTCCTATCCGGTGTTTGGTTGCAATCTCCCAAGCTGAGGCGGCGCTCACGAAAATGTCGTTGGCAGGATCGGCAATGGCGCTCCGAGCCGTGGCTGATAGTGCGTCGTCTGCGGCGAGCCACCAGATCAACGCATGGGTGTCCAGCAGGAGCCGCACAGCCTATTCTGCATCCGGCGCCTGTTGCCATTCGTCGAGTTCTTCGGGTGGCAGCGGCTCGAAGAACTCGGGCCCGATGGCAATCTTGCCGCGCAACGCCCCAAAGACGCGCTTCCCCTTGGGGGTTAGAGGAACGAGCTTCGCGACGGGCGTGCGACCGCGTGCGATGATGATTGTCTCGCCCGCTTCCGCCCGCGCGACCAGCCGCGACAGGTTGGTTTTCGCCGCATGGATGGAAACGGTTTCGTCCATGATCGCACCTCGCATTAGCTATCAAGTTAGCTAGGTGTGCATAAAAATCAAGTTTGGGGAGCCGAACAAGGTGAAAATCGAGGCCCTGCTGCCCTTTGGCAGGCTCGATCCCGGCTTGCGTGCCGCGGCGGCGCCGCTCGACATCGGCGCGGTCGCGGCGGATGCGCGGCATGCCGAGGCGCTCGGCTATGATGGGGTGGTCACCGAGGAGACCAAGCACGACCCCTATATCGTGATGGCGCTGGCGGCGCAGGCGACCAGCCGGATCGGGCTCGCGACCGCGGTGGCAATCGCCTTTCCGCGCAGCCCGACGGTGACCGCGCTCAGCGCCTGGACCCTGCAAAACCTGTCGCGCGGCCGCTTTACGCTGGGGCTCGGGTCGCAGGTCAAGGGCCATATCGAGCGGCGCTACGGCATCCGCTGGTCGGCGCCGGGGCCGTGGCTGCGCGACTATGTCGGAGCACTGCGCGCGATCTGGGCGTGCTGGCAGAACGGGACGAAACTCGATTTCCAGGGCGAGCATTACAAACTCAGCCTGATGGTGCCGCTGTTCGCGCCCGCCCCGATCGAGCATCCGCACATCCCGGTCGAGCTCGCCGCGGTCAACCCGTATATGTGCCAGGTGGCGGGCGAGGTGGCGGACGGCATCCGCGCCCATCCGATCGCCACACCGCGCTATATCGCCGAAATCATGCTGCCGGCGGCGCGCCGTGGCGCGGCGAAAGCCGGGCGCGACTTTGCCGGCTTCACGCTGTGCGTCAAGCCGCTGGTCGCGACCGCAGCGACCCGCGCGAGCCTCGCCGAGCCGATGCGCGAGGTGCGTGCGCGGGTCGCGTTTTACGCCTCGACCCCGGCCTATCTCCTCGCCTTCGAAAGCCAGGGGTATGGCGAGGTCGCGCGCCTATTGCAGGGCCATGTGCGGGCGCAGCGCTGGGCGGAGATGCCCGATCTGGTCAGCGACGAGATGCTCGATGCCTATGCGGTCATCGCCACCCATGACGAGATCGCGGCGAAGCTGCGCGCGCGTTACGGACACCTCGCGACGTCGCTCGAATTCGCTGTTCCGCTTTCGGATGCCGGCGACGACGCGACGCTGCGCGCGGTGATCGACAGCCTGCG